>NZ_CP009438.1:5622500-5927616 GCF_000761215.1 Streptomyces glaucescens
GCGAGCGAAACCGGATGAGGCCAAACCGTATGCGTGTGAGACCCGGCAGGGGTTGCGCATGCGGGGTTGTGGGATCTCTCTTCCACGGTCTGCCGGCCGTGGGACGAGTCAGAAACCGTTGATGTAGGCGAAGGACATGCGAAAGGTCCGGCGTAGAGGGTAAGACCCCCGTAGTCGAAACGTCAGCGGCTCGTTTGAGAGACACCCAAGTAGCACGGGGCCCGAGAAATCCCGTGTGAATCTGGCGGGACCACCCGCTAAGCCTAAATATTCCCTGGTGACCGATAGCGGATAGTACCGTGAGGGAATGGTGAAAAGTACCCCGGGAGGGGAGTGAAATAGTACCTGAAACCGTGTGCCTACAAGCCGTGGGAGCGTCGGACATCAGCTTGCTGGTGTCTCGTGACTGCGTGCCTTTTGAAGAATGAGCCTGCGAGTTTGCGGTGTGTTGCGAGGTTAACCCGTGTGGGGAAGCCGTAGCGAAAGCGAGTCCGAATAGGGCGGTGGAGTAGCACGCTCAAGACCCGAAGCGGAGTGATCTAGCCATGGGCAGGTTGAAGCGGAGGTAAGACTTCGTGGAGGACCGAACCCACCAGGGTTGAAAACCTGGGGGATGACCTGTGGTTAGGGGTGAAAGGCCAATCAAACTCCGTGATAGCTGGTTCTCCCCGAAATGCATTTAGGTGCAGCGTCGTGTGTTTCTTGCCGGAGGTAGAGCACTGGATAGGCGATGGGCCCTACCGGGTTACTGACCTTAGCCAAACTCCGAATGCCGGTAAGTGAGAGCGCGGCAGTGAGACTGTGGGGGATAAGCTCCATGGTCGAGAGGGAAACAGCCCAGAGCATCGACTAAGGCCCCTAAGCGTACGCTAAGTGGGAAAGGATGTGGAGTCGCACAGACAACCAGGAGGTTGGCTTAGAAGCAGCCACCCTTGAAAGAGTGCGTAATAGCTCACTGGTCTAGTGATTCCGCGCCGACAATGTAGCGGGGCTCAAGCGTACCGCCGAAGTCGTGTCATTGCGATATGTACCCCCAACGGGGATCGTGATGGGTAGGGGAGCGTCGTCTGCCGGGTGAAGCAGCACCGGAAGGTAGTTGTGGACGGTTGACGAGTGAGAATGCAGGCATGAGTAGCGATACAAACGTGAGAAACGTTTGCGCCGATTGACTAAGGGTTCCTGGGTCAAGCTGATCTGCCCAGGGTAAGTCGGGACCTAAGGCGAGGCCGACAGGCGTAGTCGATGGATAACCGGTTGATATTCCGGTACCCGCTGTGGAGCGTCAAACATCGAATCCAGTGATGCTAAGCCCGTGAAGCCGCCCTTGATCTCTTCGGAGTGATGGGGAGTGGTGGAGCCGGTGACCCGAGCTGGTAGTAGGTGAGTGATGGGGTGACGCAGGAAGGTAGTCCATCCCGGGCGGTGGTTGTCCCGGGGTAAGGGTGTAGGACGGTGTGTAGGCAAATCCGCACACCTTGTGTCTGAGACCTGATGCCGAGCCGATTGTGGTGAAGTGGATGATCCTATGCTGTCGAGAAAAGCCTCTAGCGAGTTTCATGGCGGCCCGTACCCTAAACCGACTCAGGTGGTCAGGTAGAGAATACCGAGGCGTTCGGGTGAACTATGGTTAAGGAACTCGGCAAAATGCCCCCGTAACTTCGGGAGAAGGGGGGCCACACCCGGTGAGAGGACTTGCTCCTTGAGCTGGGGGTGGCCGCAGAGACCAGCGAGAAGCGACTGTTTACTAAAAACACAGGTCCGTGCGAAGCCGTAAGGCGATGTATACGGACTGACGCCTGCCCGGTGCTGGAACGTTAAGGGGACCGGTTAGCTTGGATTCGTCCAGGCGAAGCTGAGAACTTAAGCGCCAGTAAACGGCGGTGGTAACTATAACCATCCTAAGGTAGCGAAATTCCTTGTCGGGTAAGTTCCGACCTGCACGAATGGCGTAACGACTTCTCGACTGTCTCAACCATAGGCCCGGTGAAATTGCACTACGAGTAAAGATGCTCGTTTCGCGCAGCAGGACGGAAAGACCCCGGGACCTTTACTACAGTTTGATATTGGTGTTCGGTTCGGCTTGTGTAGGATAGCTGGGAGACTGTGAAGCTTGGACGCCAGTTCAGGTGGAGTCGTCGTTGAAATACCAGTCTGGTCGTGCTGGATGTCTAACCTGGGTCCGTGATCCGGATCAGGGACAGTGTCTGATGGGTAGTTTAACTGGGGCGGTTGCCTCCTAAAGGGTAACGGAGGCGCCCAAAGGTTCCCTCAGCCTGGTTGGCAATCAGGTGTTGAGTGTAAGTGCACAAGGGAGCTTGACTGTGAGACCGACGGGTCGAGCAGGGACGAAAGTCGGGACTAGTGATCCGGCGGTGGCTTGTGGAAGCGCCGTCGCTCAACGGATAAAAGGTACCCCGGGGATAACAGGCTGATCTTCCCCAAGAGTCCATATCGACGGGATGGTTTGGCACCTCGATGTCGGCTCGTCGCATCCTGGGGCTGGAGTCGGTCCCAAGGGTTGGGCTGTTCGCCCATTAAAGCGGTACGCGAGCTGGGTTTAGAACGTCGTGAGACAGTTCGGTCCCTATCCGCTGTGCGCGTAGGAGTCTTGAGAAGGGCTGTCCCTAGTACGAGAGGACCGGGACGGACGAACCTCTGGTGTGCCAGTTGTTCTGCCAAGGGCATGGCTGGTTGGCTACGTTCGGGAGGGATAACCGCTGAAAGCATCTAAGCGGGAAGCCTGCTTCGAGATGAGGACTCCCACCCACTTGATGGGGTAAGGCTCCCAGTAGACGACTGGGTTGATAGGCCGGATATGGAAGCACGGTAACGTGTGGAGTTGACCGGTACTAATAGGCCGAGGGCTTGTCCTCAGTTGCTCGCGTCCACTGTGTTGGTTCTGAAACCACGAACAACCCCACACCTTCTGGTGTGGTGCGGTTGATTGTTTCATAGTGTTTCGGTGGTCATAGCGTGAGGGAAACGCCCGGTTACATTCCGAACCCGGAAGCTAAGCCTTACAGCGCCGATGGTACTGCAGGGGGGACCCTGTGGGAGAGTAGGACGCCGCCGAACAATCATTCAAAGGGTTGGACCTGGAACTTCGGTTCCGGGTCCAACCCTTTTTTGTTCCCTGTCACTTGAAGTTCACGTTGCGCAACCACCATTCCCCGCATGGGTACTGCTGCAATGCTCAGGGCCGCCGGCATAGGCGTCGGTGACGAGGTCGTCGTACCGGCCTTCGGCAACGTCGAAGTCGCCGAAGCGGTGACCCTGGCCGGTGCGCTGCCGGTGTTCGCCGACATAGACCCCGTGAGCTACTGCCTCGACCCGGCCGCGGTCGAGGCCGCCATAACTCCCCGCACGGCGGCTGTCGTTGCCGTGCATCGCTTCGGGCGGCCGGCGGACGTCGTACGGTTGCACGCCCTTGGGCAGCGGCTGGGCCTGCTGGTGCTGGAACAGGGGGAGTCCGAGGCTCCGTACGACGAGATCGCTCAGCGGCGGCAGCGGGCCGGCTATCTCGACGCCCGGCTGAAGGGGGTGCACACCCCCGAGGACACGGCCGGCCACACCTACCAGCAGTACGTCGTGCGCGTGCCGGGCAATGGGCGGCCGGACCGGGACGCCTTCGCACGGACCGTACGGGCCAGGGGAGTTGACGCCCGGGTGCCGGTGAAGACGCCCGTGCACCGGTTGCCCGGATTCCGGCAGTGTGTGTCACTCCCGGAGACCGAGCGGGCCGCCGACGAGACGCTGTCCCTGCCCGTCGACGCCTCGCTGACGAAGCGGGAGATGCAGCGGATCGTGGCGGCCTGCAACGCGCTCGGCGGTCTTCTCCAGCCCGCCTTCTGATCGGTTTTGGAGCAGGGCCCCGTTCGGGGTATGATCTATTTCGTTGCCGCGAGGGAAACCTCGAAAAAAGCGACAGGCCCCTATAGCTCAGTCGGTAGAGCGTCTCCATGGTAAGGAGAAGGTCAACGGTTCGATTCCGTTTGGGGGCTCAAAAGAAAAAGACCCTCGCCCTTACGGGCGGGGGTCTTCTCGTTTCCGCGCATGCCTGACCGGGCCGGTCCGGAGCCGCCCCGGACCGGCCCCGGCCGGGTCAGCCGTTGTGCAGGCCGGGGACGCGCATCGCCAGGATGGCCATGTCATCGGACGGGGCGTCCGAGGCGAAGCGTTCCACGGCGCGCATGATGCGGGCCGCGACCGCGCCCGCCGTGAGGCCGGTGCAGGTGGTGAGGACATCGGCAAGGCCGTCGTCGCCCAGCATGCGGGTGCCTTCGCGGCGTTCGGTGACGCCGTCCGTGACACAGAGGAGGACGTCGCCCGGGTCGAGGGTGACCGTCTCCTCGTGGAGTTCGAGGTCCTCCAGGACGCCGAGGAGCGGCTGAGGTTCCGCAGCCGGCTCGACCGAACCGTCCTGGCGCAGGCGCAACGGCAGCGGGTGGCCGGCGCAGACGACCTTCAGTTCCGCGCTGCCGTCCTGCTGCGGGCGCAGCTCGCCGTACAGCAGGGTGAGGAAGCGGCTGCGGTCGCCCTCGTCGAGGATGGCCGAGTTCAGGCGCTCCAGGACGGCCGGGCCGCTGAGGCCCTCCCGGGCGAGCAGGCGCAGCGCGTGCCGGGCGAGGCCCGTGACGGCGGCCGCGTTGGGGCCCGTACCGCACACGTCGCCGATGGCGAAGCCGTAGGCGCCGTCGCGGATCGGGAAGATGTCGTAGAAGTCGCCGCCGACCTCGTTGCCCTCGCCGGCCGCGCGGTAGATGACCTCGACCTCGACGCCGTCGATCCGGGGGAGCTCGGGCGGGAGGAGGCTACGCTGGAGGGACTGGCTGATGGCCGTGCGCTCGGAGTAGAGGCGCGCGTTGTCCAGGGCCAGGGCGGCGCGGCGCGACAGGTCCTCGGCCAGCTCCAGGATCTCCTGGCGGAAGTGATCGTCGGTGGGCTTGCCGAGGGTGAGCATGCCGATGACGCGGTTGCGGGCGACCAGCGGCAGGACGACGGTCTCGCCGCCGACCGCGGCGGCGGTGGCGAGGGTCGGGCCGATGCCCGAGCTGACGGTCGCCGGTTCGCCCAGGCCGACGCTGCGCATGGAGCTGCGCAGCGCCGCCTTGTGGGCGGCCTCGGCGGGTGCGGTCCAGACGCGGGCGCCGGGGGAGGGCACCGGGTCCGGCGGGGAGATCTTCGACAGCAGCGACTTGATGCCGTCGATGAGCTCCTCGTCCTCGTGCAGGACGTACGACAGGTACGGCTCCGAGGCCTGGTCGGCGATCGTGTAGACGGCGCACCAGGTGGCCAGGGTGGGGACCGTCATCTGGGCCATGAGCGCCAGGGTCTGGTCGCGGTCGAGGGTGCCGGCGAGCAAGTCGGAGGCCTCGACGAGGAAGCTCAGGGAGCCGCGCCGCAGCCGTTCGAGTTCGCCGAGGCGGGCGGATTCGACGGCGAGCGCGATGCGGTCCGCGGCGAACTGCAGGCGAAGGGCCTCCTCGTTGCTGTACCGGCCGGGGGCCTCCGCCGCGACGCCGAGCGAGCCGGTGAGGCGGCCCTCGACCTTCAGCGGGACGGTGACGACCGAGCGCATGCCCGTGCCGTTGAGCAGCGGGACGGCGCCGGGGACGGCCGTGAGGTCGTCGTGGACCGCGGGCATCCTGGCCGAGCCGTAGCGGCCGGGGCCCGCCTCGACGGGGACGCGGGCGAACCGCTGGCGGGCGGAGGGCAGGCCGGTGGAGGCGCGGACCTCGAGTTCCGTCTCGTCGTCGGTGGCGAGCAGCAGGAAGGCGGAGTCGCCGTCGAGCATGTCGCGGGCGCGTTCCACCGTCCGCTGGAGGAGGCCGTCGAGGTCGTCGGGGGCGGGGGAGCCGATGAACACCTCGAAGGGGTCGTTGCTCTGGCCCTCGGCTGCCGGGGGTGCCTCGGCGGCGACCAGGCGGACCGGGGTCTGCAGGACGGCGCGTTCGTGGTCGCGCACGAGCAGACAGACCGTCGACGGTTCGCCGGCGGTGTCGCGGACGCGCAGGTGGGAGGCGTAGACCGGGACGACGCGGCCGGAGGCGTCGCGGATGCCGTAGCTGCCCTCCCAGCGGGAGAGGCGCAGGGCCTCGGCGATGCCGGTGCTGGTGCCCGGGGTGTGCGGCCAGGCGGCGAGGTCGGTGAGCGGCTTGCCGGTGACCTGGTCGGCCGGGTAGCCGAACAGGTCCTCGGCGTCCTCGTTCCACGCGGTGATGGCGCTGGTGCGGTCGATCTGGATGACGGCGACCCGGACGCGGCCGTCGGCCAGCGGCAGCAGGTCGGCGGGGAGGGAGGGGCCGGCGGTCCGGGTGCCGACCGGGCGCTCGGGGAGGGCGAGCTCGAACCAGACGTTCTTGTGGGTGGGCGTGTACTCGACGCCCCAGCGGGCCGCCAGGGCCGCGCAGAGCTGGAGGCCGCGGCCGCCCTCGCGGTCGGGGCTGCCCATGCTGATCGCGGCGCTCTGGAGGGGGACCTCGCGTTCCGGGTAGCGGTCGGAGACCTCGACCCGGACGCCTTCCCCGGTGCGCAGGCACAGGACGTCCGCGGCGGTGCCCGCGTGCACGACGGCGTTGGTGACCAGCTCGCTGGTGAGGACGACGGCGTCGTCGATGATGTCGGCGTGGCCCCAGCCCTGGAGGGTGTCGCGGACGAACGAGCGGGCGGACGCGACCGAACGCCCCACGGGCTCGAAGCTGGCAGCCGCGCGCGCGGTGATCACGGAACTCCTCGACCTGCTCTCGTCGTACCGGGCTCCGGGGCCCTCCGGCTCGGGCTCGTGCCGGGTCTGGGGCGGCAGGCCGCCCGAGGGCCGGGGTTCCGGGGGCTGTCCCCCGGGGATCAGTCCGGTGGTCATGTGTGCGGCCGCCCCTCCGATGCCCGCTCGTTCTCGTGCCACCGCCCAGGCCGGACGGACCGGCGTGGCTGGACAGCCGGATGCAAGGTTACTTACCTTCGCCGCCCGCGCGGATGCCGGTCCGCGGTGTTTTCCGCCCGGAGGGTGTGCGGACGGTGTGTGAAGCTGCCGAACTGTTATGGCCTGGTTGGGCCGGGGTGAAACACTGGGCAGGCTGCTGTTTGAAGGTTCGGGCAGGCTGAGTGGGCTCGGTGCGGGCGGGCAGCAGCCCTGGGTACGGGCTGGTGCCGCCGGCGGAGCCGCTCCGTGTGACCGGCACGCCGAGCAGTGGCAGCAGTACCCGAGCACAGCAGTAACGGTCGATCCCTGCGGGAGGGACACAGTGGAGTCTGGCGCAGCGACGCGGGGCACGAAGACGCGCGCGGAAGGCGGACCGTCCCTGGGCAAGCGGCGTACGGCGCCGAGCGGAAGCACCACCGAGGTGGACACCGCTGCCCTCAACCGGTTGCTGACGGCCCTGGTGGCCATGCGCGACGGAAACTTCCGCAAGCGGCTCACGGTGTCCGGGGACGGCGTGATGGCGGAGATCGCGGCGGTCTTCAACGAGGTGGCCGACCGCAACCTCCACCTCACGGGTGAGCTGTCGCGGGTGCGGCGCGTGGTCGGACGTGAGGGCAAGCTCACGGAGCGGCTGGAGACGGGCGCGTGCGAGGGGTCCTGGGCTGCGGCGATCGACGCCTCGAACGCGCTGGTCGACGATCTCGTCTGGCCGGTGTCCGAGGTGAGCCGGGTGCTGTCGGCGGTGGCCGAGGGCGATCTGTCGCCGCGGATGGATCTGCGGACGCAGGCGCCGGACGGGACCGGGCATCCGTTGCGCGGTGAGTTCCTGAAGGTCGGGCGGACGGTGAACAACCTGGTCGACCAGTTGTCGACGTTCACCGACGAGGTCACGCGCGTGGCCAGCGAGGTGGGTACCGAGGGCAAGCTGGGCGGTCAGGCGCGGCTGCGCGGGATGTCGGGTTCGTGGAAGGACCTGACCGAGTCCGTCAACACCATGGCGCACCGGCTGACGGCGCAGGTGCGGGACATCGCGCTGGTGACGACGGCGGTCGCCAAGGGTGATCTGTCGCGGAAGGTCACGGTGCACGTGGCCGGGGAGATGCTGGAGCTGAAGGAAACCGTCAACACGATGGTGGACCAGCTCTCGGCGTTCTCCTCGGAGGTGACGCGGGTCGCGCGTGAGGTGGGCACGGAGGGTGAGCTGGGCGGTCAGGCCCAGGTGCCCGGGGTGGCCGGGGTGTGGAAGGAACTCACCGATTCGGTGAACACCATGGCCGGGAACCTGACCGCGCAGGTGCGGGGCATCGCCGAGGTCACGACGGCGGTGGCCAACGGCGATCTGTCGCGCAAGGTGACCGTGCAGGCGCGCGGTGAGGTGGCGCAGCTCGCCGAGACGATCAACCAGATGACCGAGACGCTGCGGATCTTCGCGGACGAGGTCACACGGGTGGCCAACGAGGTCGGCGCGGAGGGGCGGCTCGGCGGTCAGGCGAACGTGCCGGGTGCGGCCGGGACGTGGAAGGACCTGACGGACTCGGTCAACACGGTGTTCCGGAACCTGACCACTCAGGTGCGGGACATCGCCGCGGTGACGACGGCGGTGGCGAACGGCGACCTGTCGCAGAAGGTCACGGTCGACGTGGCCGGCGAGATGCTGGAGCTGAAGAACACCGTCAACGGGATGGTGGACCAGCTGTCGGCGTTCGGTTCCGAGGTGACGCGGGTCGCGCGGGAGATCGGTGACGAGGGTGAGCTGGGCGGTCAGGCTCAGGTGCCGGGCGCGGCGGGCACGTGGAAGGACCTGACGGACTCCGTCAACACGGCGTTCCGGAACCTGACCGGTCAGGTGAGGAACATCGCGCAGGTCACCACGGCGGTGGCGAACGGTGACCTGTCGCAGAAGGTCACGGTGGACGTCTCCGGCGAGATGCTCCAGCTGAAGAACACCGTGAACACCATGGTCGACCAGCTGTCGTCGTTCGCCGACCAGGTGACGCGGATGGCGCGGGAGGTCGGTACGGAGGGCCGGCTGGGTGGTCAGGCCCAGGTGCCGGGCGTGTCCGGCACGTGGAAGGAGCTGACCGACTCGGTCAACTCCATCACCGGCAATCTGACCGCGCAGGTGCGGCAGATCGCCCAGGTCACGACGGCGGTGGCGCGCGGTGACCTGTCGCAGAAGATCACGGTGGACGCGCGCGGCGAGATCCTGGAGCTGAAGAACACCATCAACACGATGGTCGACCAGCTCTCGGCCTTCGCCGACCAGGTGACCCGGGTGGCCCGTGAGGTGGGTACGGAGGGCCGGCTGGGCGGTCAGGCGCAGGTGCCCGGCGTCGCCGGGGTGTGGCGTGATCTGACCGACTCGGTGAACGGCATGGCCGGGAACCTGACGGCGCAGGTGCGGCAGATCGCGCAGGTGGCGACGGCGGTGGCGCGCGGTGACCTGTCGCAGAAGATCACGGTGGACGCGCGCGGCGAGATCCTGGAGCTGAAGAACACCCTGAACACGATGGTGGACCAGCTGTCGTCGTTCGCCGAGGAGGTCACCCGGGTCGCCCGTGAGGTGGGCACCGAGGGCAAGCTGGGCGGTCAGGCCGAGGTGCAGGGTGTCTCCGGCACCTGGAAGGACCTCACCCAGTCGGTGAACTTCATGGCGAACAACCTGACCGTGCAGGTGCGCAGCATCGCCGACGTGACGACCGCGGTGGCCAAGGGCGATCTGTCGAAGAAGATCACCGTCGACGCCAAGGGCGAGATCCTGGAGCTGGTGACGACCGTCAACACGATGGTGGACCAGCTCTCCAGCTTCGCCGAGCAGGTGACGCGGGTCGCGCGCCAGGTGGGCACCGAGGGCATCCTCGGCGGCCAGGCGCACGTGCCGGGCGTCACCGGCATCTGGAAGGACCTCAGCGACAACGTCAACCTGATGGCCAAGAACCTCACCATGCAGGTGCGGAACATCTCGGAGGTCGCGGCGGCCGTCGCCAACGGCGATCTGACGCGGACGGTGACGATCGAGGCGCGCGGTGAGGTGGCGCAGCTCGCGGACACCTTCAACACCATGGTGAAGACGCTGAGTTCGTTCGCCGAGCAGGTCACCAAGGTGGCCCGCGAGGTGGGTACGGACGGCATCCTCGGCGGTCAGGCGCACGTGCCGGGTGTGGCGGGCACGTGGAAGGACCTCACCGAGTCGGTGAACCAGATGGCGTCCAACCTGACCGGTCAGGTGCGCAACATCGCCATGGTGACCACCGCTATCGCCAAGGGTGACCTGACGAAGAAGATCGACATCGACGCGCGCGGTGAGATCCTGGAGCTGAAGACGACGATCAACACGATGGTCGACCAGCTGTCCTCGTTCGCCGAGGAGGTCACCCGGGTGGCCCGTGAGGTGGGTACGGAGGGCCAGCTGGGCGGTCAGGCGCGCGTGCGGGACGTCGACGGCACCTGGCGGGACCTGACGGAGTCCGTGAACGAGATGGCCGGGAACCTGACCCGGCAGGTGCGTGCCATCGCGCGCGTGGCGACCGCGGTGACCCGCGGGGACCTGAACCTGAAGATCGACGTGGACGCCTCGGGCGAGATCCAGGAGCTCCAGGACTACATCAACAAGATGATCGCCAACCTGCGCGATACCACGATCGCCAACAAGGAGCAGGACTGGCTGAAGGGCAACCTGGCCCGGATCTCCGCGCTGATGCAGGGCCGCCGCGATCTCGACGACGTGGCGTCGCTGATCATGAGCGAGCTGACGCCGGTGGTGTCCGCGCAGCACGGGGCGTTCTTCCTGGCGATGCCGCTGGCCGACGACAAGGACCTGGGCGGCGACAACGACGACCAGTACGAGCTGCGGATGCTCGGGTCGTACGGCTACTCCATGGGCTCGATGCCGACGTCGTTCCGGCCGGGTGAGGGGCTGGTGGGCACGGCCGCCAAGGAGAGGCGGACGATCCTGGTGGAGAAGGCGCCCAGCGGTTACCTGAAGATCTCCTCCGGGCTCGGCGAGGCGCCGCCCGCGCAGGTGATCGTGCTGCCGGTGCTGTTCGAGGGCACGGTGCTCGGCGTCATCGAGCTGGCCTCGTTCACGCCGTTCACGCAGATCCAGAAGGACTTCCTCAACCAGATCGCCGAGATGATCGCGACCAGCGTCAACACCATCTCCGTCAACACCAAGACGGAGGTGCTGCTGAAGCAGTCGCAGGAGCTGACCGAGCAACTGCGTGAGCGGTCGGCCGAGTTGGAGAACCGGCAGAAGGCGTTGCAGGCGTCCAACGCGGAGCTGGAGGAGAAGGCCGAGCTGCTGGCGCAGCAGAACCGCGACATCGAGGTGAAGAACACCGAGATCGAGGAGGCCCGGCAGGTCCTGGAGGAGCGCGCCGAGCAGCTCGCGGTGTCGATGCGCTACAAGAGCGAGTTCCTGGCGAACATGTCGCACGAGCTGCGTACGCCGCTGAACTCGCTGCTGATCCTGGCGAAGCTGCTCGCCGACAACGCGGACGGGAACCTGACGCCGAAGCAGGTGGAGTTCGCGGAGACGATCCACGGTGCCGGCTCCGACCTGCTGCAGCTGATCAACGACATCCTCGACCTGTCGAAGGTCGAGGCGGGCAAGATGGACGTCTCGCCGACGCGGATCGCGCTGGTCCAGCTCGTCGACTACGTGGAGGCCACCTTCCGGCCGCTCACCGCGGAGAAGGGCCTCGACCTGTCGGTGCGGGTCTCGCCCGAGCTGCCGGCCACCCTGCACACGGACGAGCAGCGCCTCCTCCAGGTGCTGCGCAATCTGCTGTCGAACGCGGTGAAGTTCACCGACTCCGGCTCGGTGGAGCTGGTGATCCGGCCCGCGCGGGACGACGTTCCGCAGGCGATCCGGGAGCAGCTGCTGGAGGCCGGTTCGCTGACCGACCCGGAGGCGGACCTGATCGCGTTCTCGGTGACGGACACGGGCATCGGGATCGCGGCCAGCAAGATGCGGGTGATCTTCGAGGCGTTCAAGCAGGCGGACGGCACGACGAGCCGGAAGTACGGCGGTACGGGCCTCGGGCTGTCCATCTCGCGGGAGATCGCGCAGCTGCTCGGCGGTGAGATCCACGCGCAGAGTGAGCCGGGCCGCGGCTCGACGTTCACGCTGTACCTGCCGCTGCACCCGGGTGAGCTGCCGCCGCACGGCTATCCGCAGGCGGTGCCGTCGTTGTCGGGCGGTGAGGCGCCGGCGCTGGAGTCCGGGCCGTCGGATGTGGCGATCGAGACGCCGGCCGAGGTGCGGTCGTACCGCGAGACGCAGAACGGCGCGGCGGCGCTCTTCCGGCGGCGGCGCCGGGCCTCCGCGGCCGAGCACCGGTCGCCGGCGCCGGAGCAGTGGCGGGCCGCGGAGGAGGGGGCGCCGCAGTCGCGTCCCGGGATCCGGTTCGGCGGCCAGAAGGTGCTGATCGTCGACGACGACATCCGCAATGTGTTCGCGCTGACCAGCGTCCTGGAGCAGCACGGCCTGTCGGTGCTGTACGCCGAGAACGGCCGGGAGGGCATCGAGGTGCTGGAGCAGCACGACGACGTGGCCGTGGTCCTGATGGACATCATGATGCCGGAGATGGACGGGTACGCCACGACCACGGCGATTCGTCGGATGCCGCAGTTCGCCGGACTGCCGATCGTCGCGCTGACCGCGAAGGCGATGAAGGGGGACCGGGAGAAGGCGATCGAGTCCGGTGCGTCCGACTACGTCACCAAGCCGGTCGATCCGGATCACCTGCTGACGGTGATGGAGCAGTGGATGCGCGGGGAGTGACGAACGTGCGGGCCGGGCGCCGGGAGGTGCGCCGAGGAGGTGCGCCGGGCGGGTGTGCGGTCGTGGCGGGACGTGTGAGAGTCGGTGCGGGTTGCCGGCTCGGCGTGGCGGAGAGCGTGTGGTCCTACGCGATTCTGGGAACCTTGTCGTCCCGGCTTTCGTTTGCGGTACGTGCACAGTGACATCGCGGTGACAGGGTGTGGTGACAGGCGGGGTGCGGCTACGATGACCGGCACGAGGACGGGCGGCGCAACGGAGTCGTCCAGTGGGGCGGCGCCCGGTGCACTGCCGGGGCGAGGAGGGCGGGCCATGGTGCAGAAGGCCAAGATCCTCCTGGTCGATGACCGGCCGGAGAATCTGCTGGCGCTGGAGGCGATCCTCTCGGCGCTCGATCAGACACTGGTGCGGGCATCCTCCGGGGAGGAAGCGCTCAAAGCACTGCTCACGGACGATTTCGCGGTCATTCTGCTGGACGTCCAGATGCCGGGCATGGACGGGTTCGAGACCGCCGCGCACATCAAGCGGCGGGAGCGGACCCGGGACATTCCGATCATCTTCCTCACCGCGATCAACCATGGTCCGCACCACACCTTCCGTGGTTATGCGGCGGGCGCGGTGGACTACATCTCCAAACCGTTCGACCCGTGGGTGCTGCGCGCGAAGGTCTCGGTCTTCGTCGAGCTGTACATGAAGAACTGCCAGCTGCGGGAGCAGGCGGCGCTGCTGCGGCTCCAGTTGGAGGGCGGCGGCAAGGGCGCGGTCGGCGGCGGCAAGGAGGCGGCCGGACTGCTCGCGGAGCTGTCCGCGCGGCTGGCGGCGGTCGAGGAGCAGGCCGAGGCGCTGTCGAAGCAGCTGGACGACGAGTCGGCGGACGCCGCGGCGGTGGCCACGGCGGCGCATCTGGAGCGCAAGCTGACCGGGCTGCGGCGGGCGTTGGACGCGCTGGAGCCGGGGACCGGCGGGGCCCCGCCGGTGCACTCGGAGAACTGACGGGTCCGCCGGGCCCGTTGCCGGTGGGCCCGCCCGTGAGCGCGCGTCAGTTTCCGTCCCCCGCAAGGGCGACACGAACGGGTGAAGCAGGAGGCACACGTGTCCCCTGACGACTCCCCCGGTAATCTCACATCCATGGCCTCACGTCCCTCCGCAGCCAAGAAGCCGCCCGCGAAGAAGACGGCTGCTCCCGCGAAGGCTCCGGTGAAGAGGGCCGCCGCGAAGAAGCCGCCCGCGAAGAGGGCTCCGGTCAAGAAGGCGCCCGCCAGGAAGGCCGCGGCGAAGAAGGCCCCGCCGCAGCCGGCGCCCAGCCCGACCGGAGGTCTCTACCGGCTCGTCCGCGCGCTCTGGCTCGGCCTCGCGCACGCCGTCGGCGCCGTCTTCCGCGGCATAGGGCAGGGCGCGAGGAACCTCGACCCCGCGCACCGCAAGGACGGCGTCGCGCTGCTGATGCTCGCCCTCGCGCTGATCGTCGCCGCGGGCACCTGGTCGAATCTGCGCGGCCCCGTCGGCGACCTCGTCGAGATCATCGTGACGGGCGCCTTCGGGCGGCTCGACCTGCTGGTGCCGATCCTGCTCGCGGTGATCGCCGTACGGCTCATCCGCCACCCCGAGAAGCCCGAGGCCAACGGCCGGATCGTGATCGGCCTGTCGGCGCTGGTCGTGGGCGTGCTCGGCCAGGTCCACATCGCCTGCGGCTCGCCCGCGCGCAGCGACGGCATGCAGGCCATACGCGACTCCGGCGGCCTCGTCGGCTGGGGCGCGGCGACCCCGCTGACGCACACCATGACCGAGGTGCTGGCGGTGCCGCTGCTGGTGCTGCTCACCGTCTTCGGGGTGCTGGTGGTCACCGCCACGCCGGTCAACGCGATCCCGCAGCGCCTGCGGCTGCTCGGCGTGCGGCTGGGCCTGGTGCGGGACCTGGAGCCGGAGGAGTTCGGCGAGGACGACGAGCGCTACGAGGAGCAGTGGCGCGAGGCGCTGCCCGCGCGCCGGCGCGTGCGCCCCGCCGAGGCGCACGACCCCGAGGACGCGGAGCAGGAAGCGCCGACGCGGCGCCGGGGCCGGCCGCGGCGCTCCGCGGTGCCGCAGTCCGGCGCGGACCGCCCGATGGACGCCGTGGACGTCGCCGCGGCCGCCGCCGCGGCGCTCGACGGCGCCGTGCTGCACGGGATGCCGCCGTCGCCGGTCGTCGCCGACCTCACCCAGGGGGTGAGCGCCGGGGACCGCGAGCACACGGCGACCACCCCGGCCCCGGCGGCCGCCCCGGCGCCGACCCCGGTGCCGGCCGCGCGGCCCGAGCGGGAGCAGCCCGGGCCGGCCGTGCCCGATCTCACCAAGACGCCGCCGAGCCGCCCCAGGGACCTGCCCGCGCGCGCGGAGCAGCTCCAGCTGTCCGGGGACATCACCTACGCCCTGCCCTCGCTCGACCTGCTCACGCGCGGCGGGCCGGGCAAGGCGCGCAGCGCCGCAAACGACGCGATCGTCGAGTCGCTGACCACCGTCTTCACCGAGTTCAAGGTCGACGCGCGCGTCACCGGCTTCACGCGCGGGCCGACGGTCACGCGCTACGAGGTCGAGCTGGGCCCGGCCGTGAAGGTCGAGCGGATCACCGCGCTGACGAAGAACATCGCGTACGCGGTGGCCAGCCCGGACGTGCGGATCATCAGCCCGATCCCCGGGAAGTCCGCGGTCGGCATCGAGATCCCGAACACCGACCGGGAGATGGTCAACCTCGGTGACGTGCTGCGGCTCGCGGAGTCCGCGGAGGACGACGACCCGATGCTGGTCGCCTTCGGCAAGGACGTCGAGGGCGGGTACGTCATGCACTCGCTGGCGAAGATGCCGCACATGCTGGTGGCCGGCGCCACCGGCTCGGGCAAGTCGTCCTGCATCAACTGCCTGATCACCTCGATCATGATGCGGGCGACCCCCGAGGACGTCCGGATGATCCTGGTCGACCCCAAGCGGGTCGAGCTGACCGCGTACGAGGGCATCCCGCACCTGATCACGCCGATCATCACCAATCCGAAGCGGGCCGCCGAGGCGCTCCAGTGGGTCGTACGGGAGATGGACCTGCGGTACGACGACCTGGCGGCCTACGGCTACCGGCACATCGACGACTTCAACCGCGCGGTGCGCGAGGGGAAGGTCGAGCCGCCACCGGGCAGCGAGCGCGAGCTCCAGCCGTACCCGTATCTGCTGGTGATCGTGGACGAGCTGGCCGACCTGATGATGGTCGCCCCGCGGGACGTCGAGGACGCGATCGTGCGGATCACACAGCTCGCGCGCGCGGCGGGCATCCACCTGGTGCTCGCCACCCAGCGGCCGTCGGTCGACGTCGTCACCGGCCTCATCAAGGCGAACGTGCCCTCCCGGCTCGCCTTCGCCACCTCCTCGCTGGCGGACTCGCGGGTCATCCTCGACCAGCCGGGTGCCGAGAAGCTGATCGGCAAGGGCGACGGGCTGTTCCTGCCGATGGGCGCGAACAAGCCGACCCGTATGCAGGGCGCCTTCGTCACGGAGGCCGAGGTGGCGGCCGTCGTGCGGCACTGCAAGGACCAGATGACCCCGGTCTTCCGGGACGACGTCGTCGTGGGCACCAAGCAGAAGAAGGAGATCGACGAGGACATCGGCGACGACCTCGACCTGCTGTGCCAGGCGGCCGAACTGGTCGTCTCCACGCAGTTCGGGTCCACCTCGATGCTCCAGCGCAAGCTGCGGGTCGGCTTCGCCAAGGCGGGACGGCTGATGGACCTGATGGAGTCCCGGAACATCGTGGGGCCGAGCGAGGGTTCGAAGGCGCGGGACGTGCTGGTGAAGCCGGACGAGCTGGACGGCGTGCTGGCGATGATCCGAGGGGAGTCCGAAGCGTAGGGGGACGGCTGCCGGGCCGGACCCCCCGGGTCAGAACGCGATACTCCGGTTGCCCGATCGTGACTCACCCGTAAGGGATCGGTGAGCAACCGTTTCCCCACGGCGCACGTCAAGTTGAGGGAAGCGAAAACCGTGTACCCGACCATCGGAATGTCCGGCCATTCCGATGGCGTACAAAGTTCCGCCGCCCGGTTGCCCCACCCTTTCGCACCCCCCCTAAACTGAACCTCCAGCAGGTGGCTACACGCTCGAAAGGCGCCCCCGTGTCCATCGGCAACTCCCCTGAAGACGAGCGTCCGTTCGAAGACGTGTCCGACGTCTCCGACGTGCCCGAGAAGCCCCGCCCCTCCATCGGCCGCGCGTTGCAGCAGGCGCGTATCGCGGCCGGGCTGACCGTCGACGACGTCAGCAGCGCCACCCGGGTCCGGATCGCCATCGTGCACGCGATCGAGTCGGACGATTTCGCGCCGTGCGGCGGGGACGTGTACGCCCGCGGCCACATCAGGACCCTGGCCAGGGCCGTCCGCCTGGACCCGGATCCGCTGATCGCGCAGTACGACGCCGAGCACGGCGGCCGTCCGGCGCCCACCCCGGCGGCGCCGATGTTCGAGGCGGAACGCATCCGCCCCGAGCGGCGCGGGCCGAACTGGACCGCGGCGATGGTCGCCGCGATCGTCGCCGTGGTCGGCTTCGTCGGCTTCACCGTGTTCAAGGGCGGCTCCGGCGGCGACGCCGGGACGGAGGTCGCCGAGGGCGCCCCGCCGTCGAAGAGCACGACCTCCTCCCCGGGCGACGGGGCCGGCAAGACCGCCGACCCCAAGCCGGACCCGACCGAGAGCGCCATCGCCGCAGCGCCGCAGGACAAGGTGACGGTGCAGGTCAGCGCGGTCGACGGGCGGAGCTGGATCTCGGCCAAGGACCACAACGGCCGGCTGCTCTTCGACGGGCTGCTCAAGCAGGGCGACTCCAAGACCTTCCAGGACAGCTCCAAGATCAACCTGGTGCTCGGGGACGCCGGCGCGATCCAGCTGTACGTGAACGGCAAGAAGATCGAGGACGACTTCCAGCCGGGCGCGGTGGAACGCCTCACGTACACCAAGGGCGACCCGCAGGTCGGATAAGGGGCCTCATCAGGGGAAGGCGGGACGGGGTTGACCAAGATCGGTCAACCCCGTCGACGTGGGGTGTCCGTAGGACGAAGTAGTCTTGAGCCCATGCCTGAACGCCGTACCGTCGCACTGGTCACCCTTGGCTGCGCCCGTAACGAGGTGGACTCCGAGGAGCTCGCAGGCCGTTTGGAGGCGGACGGCTGGCAGCTCGTCGAGGACGCCGCGGACGCCGATGTCGCCGTCGTCAACACCTGCGGCTTCGTCGACGCCGCCAAGAAGGACTCCGTCGACGCCCTGCTGGAGGCCAACGACCTCAAGGGCCACGGCAAGACCCAGGCCGTGGTGGCGGTCGGCTGCATGGCCGAGCGGTACGGCAAGGAGCTGGCCGAAGCCCTGCCCGAGGCCGACGGCGTGCTCGGCTTCGACGACTACGCCGACATCTCCGACCGGCTCCAGACCATCCTGAACGGCGGCATCCACGCCGCCCACACCCCGCGCGACCGGCGCAAGCTGCTGCCGATCAGCCCCGCCGAGCGCCAGGAGTCCGCGGCCGAGGTCGCCCTTCCCGGGCACGCGCCCGCCGACCTCCCGGAGGGCCTGGCCCCCGCCTCCGGCCCCCGCGCGCCGCTGCGCCGCCGCCTCGACGGCTCCCCGGTCGCCTCGGTGAAGCTGGCCTCCGGCTGCGACCGGCGCTGCACCTTCTGCGCCATCCCCTCCTTCCGCGGCTCCTTCATCTCCCGCCGCCCCAGCGACGTGCTGAACGAGACCCGCTGGCTCGCCGAGCAGGGCGTCAAGGAGATCATGCTGGTCTCCGAGAACAACACCTCGTACGGCAAGGACCTGGGCGACATCCGCCTGCTGGAGTCGCTGCTGCCCGAGCTCGCCGGGGTGGACGGCATCGAGCGGGTGCGAGTGAGCTACCTGCAGCCCGCCGAGATGCGCCCCGGGCTCATCGACGTGCTCACCTCCACGCCCAAGGTCGCCCCCTACTTCGACCTCTCCTTCCAGCACTCCGCCCCGGACGTGCTCCGCGCGATGCGCCGCTTCGGCGACACCGACCGCTTCCTGGAGCTGCTGGACACCATCCGGGGCAAGGCCCCCGAGGCCGGTGTGCGCTCCAACTTCATCGTCGGCTTCCCCGGCGAGACCGAGGCCGACCTGGCCGAGCTGGAGCGCTTCCTGAACGGCGCGCGCCTGGACGCCATCGGCGTCTTCGGCTACTCCGACGAGGAAGGCACCGAGGCCGCGACGTACGACAACAAGCTCGACGAGGACGTGGTCGCCGAGCGGCTGGCGCACATCTCCCGGCTGGCCGAGGAACTGGTCTCGCAGCGCGCCGAGGAGCGCGTCGGCTCCACGGTGCAGGTCCTCGTCGAGTCGGTGGACGAGACCGAGGGCACCTACGGCCGCGCGGCCCACCAGGCGCCGGAGACGGACGGGCAGGTACTGCTCACGAGCGGCGCGGGCCTGAGCGTCGGCCGTATGGTCGAGGCCAAGGTGGTCGGTACGGAGGGTGTCGACCTGGTGGCCGAGCCGCTGGCGGGCCATCCCGGAGGCAGTGAGGAGGCGGGCAGATGACCGGAGTGCCGGCGGCCGCGGGCGGACCCGCCCGGGCGAACGGCGCGGCTGCGGCTCCCGCCCCGGCAACGGGGACGGCAGGGGTCGCCGCCCACGGCCAGAGTGCCGCCGGGCCCCGCGGGGCCGCGCCGGCCGCCGCGGTGCCGGACGGGCCGGAGGGCGGCCCCCCCGCCCCCGCTGCGCACGGCGGAGTCTCCGGGGACGCGGTGTCCGGCGGCGGCCCGGAGAGCGCGAAGCCCGCGCGGGGCGGCAAGATCGCGGCTGCCGCGGTCAATCAGGCCAGTGTCTGGAACATCGCCAATCTGCTGACCATGCTGCGGCTGGTCCTGGTGCCGGCCTTCGTCGCCCTGATGCTCGCCGACGGGGGGTACGACCCCGCGTGGCGTTCGCTCGCCTGGGCGGCCTTCGCCATCGCCATGATCACCGATCTGTTCGACGGCCATCTGGCCCGCACCTACAACCTCGTCACCGACTTCGGGAAGATCGCCGACCCCATCGCCGACAAGGCGATCATGGGGGCGGCGCTGATCTGTCTCTCGGCACTGGGCGACCTGCCGTGGTGGGTGACGGCGGTGATCCTCGGACGGGAACTCGGGGTCACCCTGCTGCGTTTTCTCGTCATTCGGTACGGGGTCATCCCGGCGAGCCGGGGCGGCAAGCTCAAGACCCTCACACAGGGCGTGGCCGTCGGGATGTACGTGCTGGCGCTGACGGGGTGGCTCGCCACCCTGCGCTTCTGGGTGATGGCCGCGGCGGTCGTGCTGACCGTGGTGACCGGACTGGACTATGTGAGACAGGCCATTGTGCTGCGCCGGCAGGGAATCGCCGAGCGCAAGGCCGCGTTGGAGGAGACGGAAGGGTGAGTTCCACGGCTGCCGGCATCGCCGCCGACGTGGTGCGACTACTCACGGTGAGGGGCGAGACGGTCGCCGTCGCCGAGTCGCTGACCGGTGGACTCGTCGCCGCGGAGCTCACGGCGGTCCCGGGGGCGTCCAAGGCGTTCCGCGGCTCGGTGACGGCCTACGCCACCGAGCTGAAGCACCGGATGCTCGGCGTCGACGCCGGTCTGCTGGCCGGGCGCGGGGCGGTGGATCCGCAGGTCGCGGCACAGATGGCGGCCGGAGTCCGCGAGGCGCTCGGAGCCGACTGGGGAATCGCCACCACCGGAGTCGCCGGCCCCGACCCCCAGGACGGACAGCCCGTCGGGACGGTTTTCGTGGCGCTGGACGGGCCCGTTGGGCCGGGTTCCGGTTCTGCCGGTGGCGGAAAAGTGCGGCCGCTGCGGTTGAACGGCGACCGCGCGGAAATTCGTATGGAGAGTGTACGGAGCGTACTCGCACTCCTCCTGACGGAACTTGCGAGCGAACAGACCGGGAATGAGCGGGCACAGGATACGGAACAGAACGGGGGGTTTTGATGTTTGCAGCCCTGAGTGAACACGACATCGCTCCCCGCACGGCCGCGGCGCGAGGCGGTACGGTGGGGCGTGAAGGATGCGGCTACGCGGTCCGAGGAGGGAGCCACCGATGATTCTGCTCCGTCGCCTGCTGGGTGACGTGCTGCGTCGGCAGCGCCAGCGCCAGGGCCGTACTCTGCGCGAAGTCTCCTCGTCCGCCCGAGTGTCACTCGGCTATCTCTCCGAGGTGGAGCGGGGGCAGAAGGAGGCTTCCTCCGAACTGCTCGCCGCCATCTGCGACGCGCTGGACGTACGGATGTCCGAGCTGATGCGGGAAGTGAGCGACGAGCTCGCCCTCGCCGAGCTGGCCCAGTCCGCTGCGGCCACCCCCAGTGAGCCTGTACACACGCCGGTTCGTCCGATGCTGGGTTCCGTCTCGGTGACCGGTGTGCCACCGGAACGGGTGACCATCAAGGCGCCCGCCGAAGCGGTGGACGTGGTCGCCGCGTGAGTGTCTCGCGGCCCTGAAAGAGCGTGACGTGTGAGCCCCGGCCGGGGCTTCTCCGGGAAGACCGGAGAAGTGGGGTCGGGGTTTTCGCATGTCCGGACGCAGTCTCGCCCGATCCGTCCTTCCCCGTTGTCACTTAGGGTATTTGCTCCGTTTGCCGCGTATGACGGATCCGGTCATGGTGGAGGGGCCACGACTGGGTGAGTCACCGGAGGTGCGGATGAACGTCGTGAAGAGCCCGCTGTCCGACACGGACCTGAAGACCGTCGCCGACGCACTGCAAGGGGCGCTCGTCGACCTGGTCGACCTCGCGCTGGTGGCGAAGCAGGTGCACTGGAACGTCGTCGGCCCGCGGTTCCGGTCGGTGCACCTCCAACTCGACGAGGTGGTGGACTCCGCGCGCACGCACTCCGACACGGTGGCCGAACGGGCCTCCGCGCTCGGCGTCTCACCCGACGGACGCGCCTCGACGGTGGCCTCCGGCAGCGGCATCGGGGAAGTGGCCGGCGGATGGGTCAGGGACGAGGACGCGGTGCGGGTGCTCGTGGGCGCGCTCGGCGCGGTGATCACCCGCATGCGGGACCGGGTGACCGCCACCGAGCAACCCGATCCCGTGTCCCAGGACATCCTCATCGCCATCACGGCGGACCTGGAGAAGCACCACTGGATGTTCCAGGCCGAGAACGGGTGACGCCGGACGACCCGAGTGGTGCGCTCCCGTGCCCGTGGTGCGCCCCCGTGCCCGCGGTGCGCCCTCCCCGCGCTGAGAGCGGCCCTCTGGCGTCGGCCCGGTCGGGGTGAGACGGCGTTCTGGCGGCGGGCTGGAGGTGACGGGCCATGGCGGGGCGGATAGTGCGCTGGGGGGCCGTTCTGGGGCTCGGAGCGGTGTGGTGGTGGGCCCTGTTCCGGGTCGTGGTCGCCGCGGACGCGGGGGCGCTCGAAGGGGCCCTGGTGGCCGGGGGGTGGGGGCTCAGTCTGCTCCCGGTCCACACCGTGTCCAAGGCGAGGGCCGTCGGAGCGGTCGGGACCGGGCGCTGGCGGGCGGCCTGGCGGGCGGGGGGTGCGGCTGCGGACGCGAAGGCGGAGGCGGGTGTGGGCGGGAAGCCGGGTGAGGGGTCGGGTGGGTGTGAGCGGGGGGCCGGGTGAGGCAGCGGGGGCGGGATGGGGTCCGGGCTTGGCGAGTGTCTCCGCCGTGGCGTGGGGCTGGGCGAGGGGATAGAGCGGACGCGGGGTTTGGGGGTGGAGGGGAGTGTGGGGGCGCGGGCGTTGCCGGGGGCCGTCAGGCCGTCGTTCCGCCTGGGGCGCTGACGTGTCGTTGTGCGGCGAAAGGGCCGGTGGCGTCCCGCGCGGGGGCGGACGCGAAGACGGGGTGGGCGGGCGCGAGCAGGGCTGACGGGCCGTCAGTCGGAGCGGTGCGGCGCCTTCGTCGGGTGCGCACCGCGGGTGCGGGGGCCTGAACGAGAGGCGGCCGGGGCCGGAGCCGGGCCGGTCTGGCACCGGGGGCACCAGTAGGTGGGGCGGTCCCGGGAGCCGTCGCCCTGGTCGGCGATCCGCACGGGGGTGCCGCAGCGCAGGCAGGGGCGGGGCGCGCGGCCGTAGACGTACAAACCCTGACCGCGGCGGCCTGTGGTGCTGCGGACCGGGCGTTCACGGTTGGCCTCCAGCAGCTTCTTGGCGAGGACCGGGAGCTGGGCGGCACGGTCGGCGGGAAGGGCGCCGACGGGCAGCCAGGGTGTGGCGCCGAGCAGGAAGCACAGCTCGCTCTTGAAGACATTGCCGATCCCGGCGAGGTTGCGCTGGTCCAGGAGAGCCTCGCCGAGGGGGCGCGCGGGGTCGGCGAGGAGGTTGGCCAGGGCCCGGTCGGCGTCCCAGTCGGGGCCCAGCAGGTCGGGGCCGAGGTGACCCACCGCACGGTCCTCGTCGGCCGTGCGGAGCAGTTCGAGGACGGGGAGGCGGTACCCGACAGCCGTGCGGTCCGCGGTGCCGAGGATCGCGCGGATCTGGTGCTCCGGACCACCGGTCCAGCGCTCACCGGCCTTGTAGATCCTCCAGGAGCCGTCCATCCTCAGGTGCGAGTGGACGGTGAGGCCGCCTTCGACGCGGGTGAGGAGGTGCTTGCCGCGCGGGGTGACGTCCAGGACGGTACGGCCGGTGAGGTCGGCCGTCGCGAACCGGGGCACCCGCAGGTCCGAGCGGGTCAGCACCTTGCCCGCGAGGGCGGCGTGCAACCGGCTCGCGGCCTGCCAGACGGTGTCTCCTTCAGGCATGCGTCAAGGGTGGCACGAGCGGGCGGCCGAGTGCGTTCCCGGGGGCGTGGTTCCGGGTGCCCGCACGTGCCGGTGCTCAGGCGCGCAGCCGCAGCCCCCTCGGGGTGGCGACGAAGCCCGCGCCCTCCAGGAGGGCACCGATGGGCGAGGTCAGGGCCTGGACACCGTTGATCCGCTCCACGGTGACCGTGCCGAGCGAGCCCGCGCGGGCGGCTGCGGAGAGCGCGTCCGCGGCGGCGCGCAGCCGGGGGTCGTCCGCGGGTTCGGTGTCCTGGTCGGCGGGCCAGGCCAGCAGTGTCTTGCCGCCGCGCTCCATGTACAGCACCAGGTCGCCCTCGACGAGGACGACGAGCGAGCCCGCCTTGCGACCGGGTTTGTGCCCGGCGTCGGTGGGCGGGTCGGGCCACGGGAGGGCCGCGCCGTAGGCGTTCGCCGGGTCGGCGGCGGCGAGGACGACGGCGCGCGGGACGGGGGGGCCGGTCAAGCGGCGGCCGGCGCCCTGGCCGAACGGCGGCCGCCCGCCGCCCGTCCGGGCAGGGGAGGAGCGGCCCCGGTCGCCCGGGGAGCCGTACTCGTCCGGCACCGGGTGACCGGCCGGGGTGTCGAAGGGGTCGCCTCCGTCCGCGGTGTCGTACCAGGTGGCCGCGTGGTCCCCGAAGGGGCCCAGCGGGCGGGCGCCGTCGAGGAAGTCGGCGGTGGCCCTGTCGACGCCCACGGGCGCGCCCGTACCGTCGGGGCCGGGCATGGCGGCACCCGTGGGCCAGGGGGTGCCGGGACCGGTGCCGGGGCCCGGGAGACCGGGACTGCCGTGGGCGAAATCGGCGTCCGGGCGGCCGGCGTCGCGTTCGCGGGCGTTGGCCACCGCGCGGAGCCGGTCCACCGCGCCGTCCATCGCGAACTGGGCGGCGCCCAGGCCCTCCACCACATAGCCGCGGCGGGCCTGGCCGCTCTCCTCGAAGGCGGACAGGATGCGGTACACCGCCGAGAATCCGCCCTCCACGCCTTCGGCGGCCACCGCACCCCGGGTCACGACGCCGTGCCGGTCGAGCAGCGTGCGGGCCAGGGCGTGGGCGCGCACGGTGGTGTCGGGCTCGCGCGCGGGGAGCAGGGACCAGCGGCCGGCCACGGTCGGCGGGCCGCCGCGGGACGTGGGGCGCGCGGCGGCCGTCAGCGAGCCGTACCGCCCGCGCGGCACGGCGCGCTTGGCCCGGTGGGCCGTGGAACCCGCGGTGCGCCCGGAGCCCAGCAGGGCGCGCATCGGGGCGAGCGTGTCGTTGGTCAGCCGCCCGGACCAGGCCAGGTCCCACAGGACGTCGGCCAGTTGGGGGTCCGTGGCGTCGGGGTGGGTGGTGGCGCGCACCTGGTCGGCGATCTGGCGGAAGAACAGGCCGTAGCCCCCGGAAAGGGTGTCCAGGACGGACTGGTGAAGAGCCGTCAGTTCGAGCGGATGCGGGGGCGGCAGCAGGAGGGGGGCCGCGTCCGCGAGATACAGGGAGACCCAGCCGTCCTTGCCGGGAAGGGCTCCGGCTCCGGCCCACACCACTTCTCCCGCGGCGGTCAGTTCGTCGAGCATCGCCGGCGTGTAGCCGGCCACGCGGGACGGCAGGACCAGCCTCTCCAGGGCGGAGGCCGGGACGGAGGCGCCCTGGAGCTGTTCGAGGGCCCGCACCAGTCCGTCGACGCCGCGCAGGGCGTGACCCTGGCCGATGTGCTGCCACTGGGGGAGGAAGTGCGCCAGCGCGGGCGGTGGCACCGGCTCCAGTTCGTGCCGCAGGGCGGCGAGCGAACGGCGGCGCAGACGCCGCAGGACGGCCGCGTCGCACCACTCCTGGCCGATGCCCGCCGGATGGAACTCGCCTTGGACCACCCGCCCGGAGGCCGCGAGGCGCTGCAGGGCGCCCTCGGTGACCGCCACGCCGAGCCCGAAGCGGGCCGCCGCGGTGGCGGAGGTGAACGGGCCGTGGGTGCGGGCATAGCGGGCCAGGAGGTCGCCCAGGGGGTCCTTCACCGGTTCGGTGAAGGCTTCCGGGACACCGACGGGCAGGGCCGTGCCGAGGGCGTCGCGCAGCCGGCCCGCGTCCTCGATCGCCGCCCAGTGGCCGGCGCCGGCGATGCGCACCCGGATCGCGCGGCGCGCCCCGGCCAGCTCCTGGGCCCACTGGGGCTCGGCGCCCCGCTCGGCCAGTTCGGCGTCGGTGAGCGGGCCGAGCAGCCTCAGCAGGTCGGCGACGCCCTCGACGTCCTTGACCCGGCGGTCCTCGGTGAGCCACTGCAGCTCCCGCTCCAGCTCGGTCAGCACCTCCGCGTCGAGCAGCTCGCGCAGCTCCGCCTGGCCGAGCAGCTCGGCGAGCAGGCGCGAGTCCAGCGACAGGGCCGCAGCGCGGCGCTCGGCGAGCGGGGAGTCGCCCTCGTACAGGAACTGGGCGACGTACCCGAAGAGGAGGGACCGGGCGAAGGGGGACGGCTCGGGGGTGGTGACCTCGACCAGGCGGACCTTGCGGGACTCCAGGTCACCCATCAGCTCGACGAGACCGGGGACGTCGAAGACGTCCTGGAGGCATTCGCGGACGGCTTCCAGGACGATCGGGAACGAGCCGAACTCGCTCGCCACCTGGAGCAGCTGGGAGGCGCGCTGCCGCTGCTGCCACAGCGGGGTGCGCTTGCCCGGGTTGCGGCGCGGCAGCAGCAGCGCGCGGGCGGCGCACTCCCGGAAGCGGGCCGCGAACAGGGCCGAGCCGCCCACCTGGTCGGTGACGATCTGGTCGACCTCGCCCTTGTCGAAGACGACGTCCGCCGCGCCGACCGGTGCCTGCCCGGCGTCGTACTCCGCCCCGGCCCGCATGGGCTCCTGGTCGAGCAGGTCCATGCCCAGCAGGTCGGCGTCGGGCAGCCGCAGCACGATGCCGTCGTCGGCGTGCATCACCTGGGCGTCCATGCCGTACCGCTCGGAGAGCTTGGCGCCGAGCGCGAGCGCCCACGGGGCGTGGACCTGGGCGCCGAAGGGGGAGTGGACGACGACCCGCCAGTCACCGAGCTCGTCACGGAAACGCTCCACGACGATCGTGCGGTCGTCCGGGATGTGGCCGCACGCCTCCCGCTGTTCCGCCAGGTAGGACAGCACGTTGTCCGCGGCCCAGGCGTCGAGGCCCGCGGCGAGCAGCCGCAGCCGGGCGTCGTCCTCGGGCAGCGAGCCGACCTCCCGCAGGAACGCCCCCACCGCGCGTCCCAGCTCCAGCGGGCGGCCCAGCTGGTCGCCCTTCCAGAAGGGCAGCCGGCCCGGGACACCGGGCGCTGGGGAGACCAGGACGCGGTCGCGGGTGATGTCCTCGATGCGCCATGAGCTGGTACCGAGTGTGAAGACGTCGCCCACGCGGGACTCGTAGACCATCTCCTCGTCCAGCTCGCCGACCCGGCCGCCGCCCTTCTTGGGATCGGCACCGGCCAGGAAGACGCCGAAGAGGCCCCGGTCGGGGATGGTGCCGCCGGAGGTGACGGCGAGGCGCTGGGCACCGGGGCGGCCGGTGACCGTGCCGGCCACGCGGTCCCACACCACGCGCGGGCGCAGCTCGGCGAAGGCGTCGGACGGGTACCGCCCGGCGAGCATGTCGAGGACCGCGGTGAACGCCGACTCGGGGAGCGAGGCGAAGGGTGCGGCGCGCCGGACGGTGGCGAGCAGGTCGTCCACCTGCCAGGTGTCCAGCGCCGTCATGGCGACGAGCTGCTGGGCCAGCACGTCCAGCGGGTTGGCGGGGATCCTCAGGGACTCGATCGCCCCCGTGCGCATGCGCTCGGTGACCACCGCCGCCTGGACGAGGTCGCCGCGGTACTTCGGGAAGACGACACCGGTGGAGACCGCACCGACCTGGTGTCCCGCGCGGCCGACGCGTTGCAGGCCGGAGGCCACGGAGGGCGGGGACTCCACCTGGACCACCAGGTCGACCGCACCCATGTCGATGCCGAGCTCGAGGCTGGAGGTGGCGACGACGGCGGGGAGGCGGCCGGCCTTGAGGTCCTCCTCGACCAGGGCGCGCTGCTCCTTGGAGACCGAGCCGTGGTGGGCGCGCGCGATGACGGGCGGGGCGCCCTGGGCGGCACCCGAGCCGCCCATGAGCTCGGCGGGGGAGTGGTGCTCGTCCAGGGGCTCGCCGGTGGCCCGTTCGTACGCGATCTCGTTCAGGCGGTTGCACAGGCGTTCGGCGAGACGTCGGGAGTTGGCGAAGACGATCGTGGAACGGTGGGACTGGACGAGGTCGGTGATCCGCTCCTCGACGTGCGGCCAGATCGACGGGCGTTCGCCGCCCTCGGTGCCCTCGGCGACCGGGGAGCCGCCCAGCTCGCCCAGGTCCTCGACCGGGACGACCACCGAGAGGTCGAACTCCTTGCCGGACTCGGGCTGGACGATCTCCACCTTGCCGCGCGGGGCGAGGAAACGGGCGACCTCGTCGACCGGGCGGACGGTCGCCGACAGGCCGATGCGACGGGCCGGCCTCGGCAGCAGCTCGTCCAGGCGCTCCAGGGACAGGGCGAGGTGGGCGCCGCGCTTGGTGCCGGCGACGGCGTGCACCTCGTCCAGGATCACCGTCTCCACACCGGTCAGCGCGTCCCGCGTGGCCGAGGTCAGCATCAGGAAGAGGGACTCGGGGGTGGTGATCAGGATGTCCGGCGGGCGGGTGGACAGGGCGCGGCGCTCGGCGGCGGGCGTGTCGCCGGAGCGGATGCCGACCTTGACCTCCGGCTCGGGCAGACCGAGTCGGACCGCTTCCTGGCGGATGCCGGTGAGCGGGCTGCGGAGGTTGCGCTCGACGTCGACGGCCAGGGCCTTGAGGGGCGAGACGTACAGGACGCGGCAGCGCTTCTTGGGGTCGGCCGGCGGGGGAGTGGAGGCCAGCTGGTCGAGGGCGGCGAGGAAGGCGGCCAGGGTCTTGCCGGAGCCGGTGGGGGCGACCACCAGGACGTCCGAACCCGCACGGATCGCCTGCCACGCCCCCGCCTGGGCCGCGGTGGGCGCGGAGAAGGCACCCGTGAACCAACCGCGGGTCGCGGGCGAGAAGCCGTCGAGGGCCTGGTGTCGGGAGCTGGCCATGCGTCCATCCTGCACCCCGGCACTGACAATCGGGCTGAGCTGGGGTTTCTCGGGTCAACGCCCCGGAGGTCGGGGCATCGCCGGCACGGGTGTCCCGCCGCTCCGGGCACCGCGAGCACGGGTGTTCCGCCGTCGCCGACAATGGGGGCATGGGTTCGAGTGAGCGGGCGCGGCACTGGCAGTACGCCGAGCTGCCCGGGGTCGACCTGCTGCGGGCCCGGTACGTCCGCAAGACGTTCGTGCGGCACACCCATGAGCATTTCGTGATCGCCGCCATCGCGGACGGGGTGGAGGTCTTCCACCACCGCGGCGCCGACCAGTACGCCGGGGCGGGAGCACTGGCGCTGGTGAACCCGGACACGCCGCACACGGGGCGGGCCGGGGTGCCCGAGGGGTGGCGGTACGGGGCGGTGTACCCGTCTCCCGAGGTCGTGGCGGAGATCGCGGCCGAGACGACCTCGATCCGCGGGACCCCCGGCTTCGTCCGGCCGGTGCTCGACGACCCGTACGCCGTGGCACTGGTGCATCAGGTGCTGCGCGCCACCGACGAGGGGAACGCGCTGGCCGCCGACACCCTGCTGCGGGTGGCGGTGACCCGGCTGCTCCGGCTGAACGGCGGTCCGCTGCCGCAGCGGGAGGTGCGCACGGCCGGGGCGCGGACCGCCGCTGCGGCGCGGGCCGTGCTGGAGGAGCGGATGGCCGACCCGCCGACTCTGGAGAAGCTGGCGGGAGACCTGGGGACCAGTCCCTTCGCGTTGCTGCGGGCCTTCCGGGCGGCGTACGGGATGCCGCCGCACGCCTGGCTGACCGACGCGCGCGTGCGGCGGGCCCGGCGGATGCTCGATTCGGGCCGCCCGCCCGCCGAGGCAGCCGTGGCCGTGGGATTCACCGACCAGCCGCACCTGAACCGGCACTTCAGCCGGATCGTGGGGGTCCCGCCGGGGGCGTACCAGCGGGAGCGCAAGAACGTACAAGACGCGCCGGGCGGGCCGCGGCTAGCGTCCGACGGGTGACAGAGGAAACAGCTCTCGCGGACATACGGGCCGACGACGGGGACAAGCCGGACACCGCCGTCGTACGGGACGCCCTGGGCGTCGGAGTCGCCGTAGGACTGTCCGGCTTCGCCTTCGGGGTCACCTCGGCGGGCAGCGGTCTCAGCCTCGCGCAGACGTGTCTGCTCAGCCTCCTGGTGTTCACCGGCGCGTCCCAGTTCGCGCTGGTGGGGGCACTCGCCGGCGGCGGGAACCCGGTGACGGCCGCCGCCGGTGCGCTCTTCCTGGGGGTGCGCAACGCCTTCTACGGGCTGCGGCTCTCCCAGGTGCTGGCCCTCCCGCGCGCGGTGCGGCCGTTCGCCGCACAGTGGGTGATCGACGAGACGGCGGCCGTCGCGCTGGCACAGCCCACGCGGCGTACCGCGCGGATCGGGTTCGCCGTCACCGGGCTCAGCCTCTACGTGCTGTGGAACGTCACCACGCTGCTGGGGGCGCTCGGCGCCGAGGCCATCGGCGACACCGACGCCTGGGGACTCGACGCGGCCGGACCCGCCGTCTTCCTGGCGCTGCTGGCGCCGATGCTCAGGACGGGCACCGAGCGGACCGTCGCCGGGCTCGCCGTCGTCCTGGGGCTCGGGCTGCTGCCCGTGCTGCCCGCGGGAGTGCCGGTGCTCGTGGCCGCGCTCGCCGCGCCGGCCGTGCTGTGGGCGCGGGGACGCCGGGGAACGGGGGACCGGTGAACACCTGGATCGCCATCGGAGCGACGGTCGCGGGCTGCTACGCCGTCAAGCTCGCCGGGCTGCTGGTCCCCGCGGGGGTGCTGGAGCGGCCGCTCGTCAGGCGGCTCGCCGCCCTGCTGCCCGTCGCCCTCCTCGCCGCCCTCACGGCCCAGCAGACGTTCGCCGACGGGCAGACACTGGTGCTGGACGCGAGGGCCGCGGGCGTCGCCGCGGCCGGCGTGGCACTCGTACTGCGCGCGCCCTTCCTGGTCGTCGTCGCGGCGGCCGTGGTGGTGACGGCGGGGGTGCGCGCCCTGGGTGGGTGAGCCGGCCGGGCGCTTCCGTGCGTCCTGTGGCCCGCCGGGCGCGGCGCTCCTCATGGTCCCGGGCGGACCCTGGCCGGGAGCTCAGCCGATCGGACGGCCGTGCGCCCTGAGCGCGTGCAGGGCGTCGATCGTCACCGCCGGGCGCGCCTCCAGGGCGGCAGCGGGGGCCCACTGCCGCCAGCGGACCGGCCAGCCGCCGTCGTCCTGCTGCCCGGCCGCCAGGTGGTCGAGGGAACGTGCCATCTCGTCGTCGGTGAACCACGCGCGCGCGAGGGACCGCGGTGTCGGTGCGTAGTCGTGCGGGAAGTGGTGCTCGCCCCGGGCGTAACCGGGGGCGACAGGCCAGGCGTCGAGGTGCTCCGGGTCGAGCACCGCGAGCCGTTGCTCGCGCACCAGGCGGCCCAGGCGGCCGGCGGCGGCCTCCGCGCGGGCGCGGTCCGGAGCGGCGTCCAGGAAGGCGACGGCCGCCTGCACCTCGTACGGGTGGGACCGCTCCATGCCCTCCACGGCCTGCCAGCAGAAGTCCGTGGCCCGGAACAGCCACGCGTGCCACACCTCGTTGCGGTGCAGCAGGCCGACGACGGGACCGGTGGCGAGGAGGTCGCTGGGCGGATCGTCCACGATCGGCACGAAGGGGGCCGCCGGGTAGCCGCGCTGGCTCGGGTGGACGGCCGGCAGCGCCCCGTCGGCCGTGGACACCGAGGTCAGGTAGCGGCACACCCGCTCCACGCGCTGTCCTCCGCAGCGCCCGATCGAGTCCAGCACGCGCAGCGCCCGCGCGGTGTGCAGCGGCTGGCTCACCGGGCCGCGCAGATCGGGCTCCAGGGCGTGGCCGTAGCCGCCGTCCTGATTGCGGTAGGCGTCCAGCGCGGTCTCCACGGGGTCGGCGCCGCCGTTGAGGAAGTGGTACGCGAAGAGGCGCTGTTCCAGCACCCGCGCGGTGAGCCAGACGAACTGCTCGGCGCGGAAGAGCGGGGACCGCGCCGAGGGCGTCGAGGGGGCTGGGGCTGCTCCTGTTTCGGCCATGGCACCGACCGTAGGGCGTGCGGAGGGCCCGGCGAGCGGTCCCGGTCGGGGCCCACTCTCAGGGGCGGGATACTGGTGTCATGCGGTTGACGGTCTTCTGGGAGCGGATGGCGGAGCACTTCGGGACGGGGTACGCCGAAACCTTCGCGCGCGATCACGTGATGTCGGAGCTGGGCGGACGCACCGTCGACGAGGCGCTGGCCGCCGGCTGGGAGGCCAAGGACGTGTGGCGCGTGGTCTGCGACGTCATGAACGTGCCACCGGAGAGGCGCTGACGGGCCACGGGACCACCGGCCGGTGACCGGCTGTCGGTGGCGTGGGCGAGACTTGCACCGTGGCATCCACAGACGAGACCGGGCAGGCAGCCCAGCACGCATCCTCGAACGGAACGACGCCGCCCGGACGGCCCCCGGCCGACGGCGCCGGGCCGGGCGCGCGCATGCCCCGGTGGTTGCCGCGGGCCATGGTGCTGGCGCTCGCGCTCATCGCCGCGTTCCAGCTCGGCAGCTGGGCCTTCCACCAGCTCACCGGCCTGCTGATCAACATTCTGATCGCGTTCTTCCTGGCCCTCGCCGTGGAGCCGGCGGTGAGCTGGATGGCCGCGCGCGGGATGCGCCGGGGGTTCGGCACCTTCCTGGTGTTCCTCGCCGTGACGGTGGTGGCCGCCGGCTTCGTCACCCTGCTCGGGTCCATGCTGGCGGGCCAGATCGTCACCATGGTCGAGGGCTTCCCGGACTACCTCGACTCGGTGATCAACTGGATCAACACCCACTTCCACACCGATCTGAAACGGGTGGACATCCAGGAGGGCCTGCTCCGCTCCGACTGGCTGCGCAACTACGTGCAGAACAGCGCCACCGGAGTGCTCGACGTGTCGGCGCAGGTCCTCGGGGGACTGTTCCAGCTGCTGACCATCGGGCTGTTCTCGTTCTACTTCGCCGCCGACGGGCCGAGGCTGCGCCGGACGATCTGCTCGGTGCTGCCGCCGGCCCGGCAGGCCGAGGTGCTGCGCGCCTGGGAGATCGCCGTGGACAAGACCGGCGGCTACCTGTATTCGCGCGGCCTGATGGCGCTCGTCTCCGGCGTCGCCCACTACGTGCTGCTGGAGGCCCTGGGCGTGCCCTACGCGCCCGTGCTGGCCGTCTGGGTGGGCCTGGTGTCGCAGTTCATCCCCACCATCGGCACCTACCTCGCGGGCGCCCTGCCGATGCTGATCGCCTTCACCGTGGACCCCTGGTACGCGCTGTGGGTGCTGATCTTCGTCGTGATCTACCAGCAGTTCGAGAACTACGTCCTGCAGCCCAAGGTCACCTCCAAGACCGTCGACATCCACCCGGCGGTCGCCTTCGGCTCGGTCGTCGCCGGCACCGCGCTGCTCGGCGCGGTCGGCGCGCTGATCGCCATCCCGGCGATCGCCACGCTCCAGGCGTTCCTCGGGGCGTACGTGAAGCGGTACGCCGTGACGGACGACCCGCGGGTCCACGGCCACCGCGGGCGGGGCAACGGGCCCGGTCCGATCCTGCGCCTGCGGGGCCTGTGGCGGAGGCGGCGGCCCGCCGGGCCCCCTCCGCGCTCCTAGGGGCCGAGCGAGCCGGCTCCGGTCAGCGGCGCGCGTCCGCCCCGGGTGCGGGGGCGACGGGTCCGGCCGGACGGCCGAGCGGGCCGAGCGCGGCGACCGACGGGCCGAGCGGCAGATGACGGGCCGGCCGCGGGGCTGTCGGGCTGCCTGCACCGGGGGTGGCGGGGTGCGCGTCCGCAACGCCTCACGAGCCGGGGGTCTCGCTTGACACAAAAATCGAACATCCATTCATATAGAGGCTCCGGCGAGGCTCCGGATGGGCGTTTCGACCCGCTTCGGGGAGAGAAGTGCCTCAGTTATCCACAGGCCGGACCCGCGTCAGGGCGCATTGTCAGTGGCACGCGTTAGCGTCTTTGACGTGAAGCGATCGACTCAAGCAAATCGGGTGGAACCCATGGCAGGAACCGACCGCGAGAAGGCTCTCGACGCCGCCCTCGCGCAGATTGAACGGCAATTCGGCAAGGGCGCGGTCATGCGCATGGGCGAGCGGTCCAAGGAGCCCATCGAGGTCATCCCGACCGGGTCGACCGCGCTCGACGTGGCCCTCGGCGTGGGCGGTCTGCCCCGCGGCCGTGTGGTGGAGATCTACGGGCCGGAGTCCTCCGGCAAGACCACGCTGACCCTGCACGCCGTGGCCAACGCCCAGAAGGCCGGCGGCCAGGTCGCCTTCGTGGACGCAGAGCACGCCCTCGACCCGGAGTACGCGCGCAAGCTCGGCGTCGACATCGACAACCTCATCCTCTCCCAGCCCGACAACGGCGAGCAGGCCCTGGAGATCGTGGACATGCTGGTCCGCTCCGGTGCCCTCGACCTGATCGTCATCGACTCGGTCGCCGCGCTCGTCCCGCGCGCGGAGATCGAGGGCGAGATGGGCGACAGCCACGTGGGTCTGCAGGCCCGCCTCATGAGCCAGGCCCTGCGGAAGATCACCAGCGCGCTCAACCAGTCCAAGACCACGGCCATCTTCATCAACCAGCTCCGCGAGAAGATCGGCGTGATGTTCGGCTCCCCGGAGACCACGACCGGTGGCCGGGCGCTGAAGTTCTACGCCTCGGTGCGTATCGACATCCGCCGCATCGAGACCCTGAAGGACGGCACGGAGGCGGTCGGCAACCGCACCCGCTGCAAGGTCGTGAAGAACAAGGTCGCGCCGCCCTTCAAGCAGGCCGAGTTCGACATCCTCTACGGCCAGGGCATCAGCCGCGAGGGCGGCCTGATCGACATGGGCGTGGAGCACGGCTTCGTCCGCAAGGCGGGCGCCTGGTACACGTACGAGGGCGACCAGCTCGGCCAGGGCAAGGAGAACGCGCGCAACTTCCTCAAGGACAACCCCGACCTGGCCAACGAGATCGAGAAGAAGATCAAGGAGAAGCTGGGCGTCGGCGTGCGGCCCGAGGAGCCGGCGGCCGAGCCCGGTGCGGACGCCGCGGTCGCCACCGCCACGGACGACGCCGCGAAGCCGGTGCCCGCCCCGGCTGCGGCGAAGACGGCCAAGACCAAGGCCGCGGCCGCCAAGAGCTGAGCCCGTGACACGGCGAACCGACTGGGCCGACGCCCACCCCGGCATCCCGTGGGAGCCGGGGACCGAGGGCGGGAGGCACGCTGCCGGACCCGGTGACGACCGTCCGGACGCGGACCCGTACCCCGGTGCGGGGACGTCCGCGGACGCCCGGCGCGGCACGGGCGGCTCACGAAGAGGGCGCCGGCGGCGCGGCTTCGGAGAACCGTCCGCCGAGGGCGGGGGCTCCTCTTCCTCGTCGAGGGCCGAGAAGGAGGAGTCCTCAGGGGACCCGGCTGAGCGGGCACGGGCCATCTGCCTGCGCCTGCTCACCGGGACCCCGCGCACCCGCAAGCAACTCGCGGACGCCCTGCGCAAGCGGGAGATCCCGGACGACGTCGCCGAGGAGGTGCTGTCACGGTTCGAAGAGGTCGGCCTGATCGACGACAGCGCCTTCGCCGACGCCTGGGTGGAGTCCCGGCACCACGGCCGCGGGCTGGCCAGACGGGCGCTCGCACGGGAGCTGCGGACCAAGGGAGTCGACTCCACCCTGATCGACGCGGCGGTCGCCCAGCTCGACGCGGAGCAGGAGGAGGCGACCGCGCGGGAGCTGGTCGCCCGCAAGCTGCGCGCCACTCGGGGCCTGGACCGCGACAAGCGCCTGCGCCGCCTCGCGGGGATGCTCGCCCGCAAGGGCTACTCCGAGGGCCTGGCCCTGCGGGTCGTCCGGCAGGCGCTGGAGGAGGAGGGGGAGGACACGGAGTTCCTGGAGGACGAGGGGTTCTGAGACGCCGGCGCGTGGCACTGGGCTTCGGTACGGCGACACGACGCGGCGGGCCCGGGCGCCGGGGCCCGGTGAGAAGGCGACCGAGGCGGCTGGACGCCTGGCCGCCCCCGACGTCATGGCCACCCGGTGAACGAGAGCGGCGGACCGAGCACGGTGGACCGAGCACGGTGGAGGGACGCACGCCGCCCCGGGGCGCGGGCCGGCGGCAAGGGGGCGCCGGCCCGGTCCGCACCGAACACCCGTTGCGGGCGACGGCCCGGCTGGTGACCGGCCGTCCCGCCCGAGCCCGGCGGGACGAAACGTGCCCGTCCCGCCGGCCCACCCGGAAGGCGTCCTCAGACGACCACCGGCAGCCCCGCCGCCCGCCACGCCTGGAACCCGCCCACCAGGTCCGTGGCCCGGTGCAGCCCCAGCCGGTGCAGCGACTCGGCGGCGAGGCTCGACGCGTAACCCTCGTTGCACAGCACCACGACCCGCAGGTCATGGCCGGTGGCCTCGGGCAGCCGGTGACTGCCCCAGGGGTCCAGGCGCCACTCCAGCTCGTTGCGCTCCACGACGAGGGCACCGGGGACCAGGCCGTCCCGCTCCCGCAGGGTGGCGTACCGGATGTCGACCAGCAGCGCCTCACCGGTCTGCTGGGCGTCGTACGCCTCCCTCGGCTCGATCCGCCGGTAGCGCGCCCGTACCTGCTCCAGCAACGTGTCGATGCCCACCGGCTCCTCGCGCGGCCCGCTCACTGCCAGTCCTCGGGGCGCTCCACGTGCTCCAGGCGCAGCACCTGGCCGGTGCGGCTGTAACGGCGGATCCGCGGCAGCGGCGGATAGTAGGCGTGCACGGAGATCGCGTGCTCCTCGGTCGACTCGTTCAGTACCTCGTGGACGTGGTGGCGGCCGAAGGCGCGGCCCCGGCCTGCCGGCAGCCGGCGCTCCCGGTCCACGTTCTCGGAGAGTTCGAGGGTCTTCCAGCCGTCGGTGGGCAGCCGGGCGGCGAGCGCGTTCTCCTTCAGCTCGCCGCGCGCGGTGAAGAAGGCTCCCACGGAGTCGGCGTGGTCGTGCCAGCCGGTGCCCGTCCCGGGCGGCCAGCCGATCAGCCAGGCCTCACTGCCGCCGGGCCCCTGGAGCCGCACCCAGGTGCGGCCTTCCGGATCGAGCGGCAGCGAGTCGATCAGCTCGGTGTCGGCGGCCGTACGCCGGGCGAAGTCCAGCAGATCGGCCTGGGAGGGAGCGGGGACGCGCCCGCGGGCGGGCGCGGAGAAGGAACGGGGGGAGGAAAGGGCAGACACGTGGACCGTCCTGTGAGTTCGCGTGAGCGCGCGCGGCAACGCCTCGGTCGGCCTCGGCGGCGCGCGGGGAAGGGAAGGCGAGTTCAGCAGGACGGCCGACACACGCAGCCCGCATAGCGGACGAGGTCCACATGGACCCTCCGCCACAGGCGTACGTACGTGTCGGTCACGATCCGGAGTACACCACGCCGGTCCGAGCGGGTCAACTCGCTGTCACCATGCGGACACACGGTGACGGACGGGCCGGGTTCGGCTCAGCGCGATCCCGCCCCGGCCTCCGCCTCCTCCTTCGCCGGCGCCGGACCGCCGAGCGTCGCTTCGGCCGCCGCGTAGAGGTCGGCGGGGCGCACCCCGTTCAGTGCCGTCACCAGATGGCCGTCGGGCCGCACGAGCAGCACCGTGTGGGCGGCCGCACCCGGGTAGCTCTCGGCGACCAGCAGCTCGGCCGGGTGCGGCAGGGCCGTCACCGCCGCCACGAGGCGGGGCATGATCCCGGCCGTCACCCAGTGCCTGCGTTCCCACACGCCCGTGCCCGGCGCGACGAGCACGACGAGCAGCGCGCCCCGGCCCAGCCGGTCCCGCAGCCGGACGAACGAGCCGTCCTCCGCGGTGACCACCACATCGGTGACCGGCGCACCCGGCGGAGTGTCGACGGGGACCTCGCCCTCGATGTGCCGGGGCGCGAGCGGGGAGTCGGCATACCCGGCCGGAGCGCCGAGCGGCCCGCCGCCCAAGTGCCCGTCCGTGAGCAGCGCGTCATGACCGCGAGCGGCACCGGGGACGTAGGAGCGCAGGCCCTTGCCACCGCGCAGCAGCGGCAGCGCCTGGTCGGCGGCGCGCAACCGGCCGGCGACGACCGCGCGCCGCTCCGCCTGATAGCTGTCCAGCAGTGCCTCGTGCGGCCCGTGGTGCCAGGCCAGCGCCAGCTTCCAGGCGAGGTTGTCGGCGTCCCGCAGCCCTTCGTCCAGGCCGTGGGTGCCGAGCGCGCCGAGCAGGTGCGCCGCGTCCCCCGCGAGGAAGACCCGGCCCACCCGCCAGCGGCGGGCCAGACGGTGGTGGACGACGTGGACGCCGGTGTCCAGCAGCTCGTACGAGGGTGACGTTTCTCCGGTCCAGCCGGTCAGTGTCTCCCGGACATGGGCCAGCAGGAGCTCGGGCGTGACGAGGTCCTTGCCGGGCGGCAGCAGCCAGTCCAGCCGCCAGACGCCGTCCGGGAGCGGGCGCGCGGTCACCTCCCCGGCCGAGGGGCCCGACGTCCGCCACGGCGGCATCCGGTGGAGCAACGCCCGGCCCGGCCACGGGAGTTCCGTCCGCAGCGCGGCGACGGCGTGCCGTTCCACCGCCGTACGGCCGGGGAAGCGGATGTCCAGGAGTTTGCGCACCGTCGAGCGCGGGCCGTCACAGCCGACCAGATGACTGCCCCGCCACCAGGTGCCGCCGGGCCCGCGGGTGTGCGCGGTGACGCCCGAGGTCTCCTGCTCGACGGCGTCCAGCCGGCTGTCCACGGCGATCTCGGCCAGCGGCTCCCGGGCCAGCGCGGCCCGCAGGGCACCGGTGAGCACGTGCTGGGCGACGTGCAGCGGGGGCGTGAGCGGCGCGGGCGCCTGCGGGTCCCCCGTGACCTCCGCGTCGTCCGGGTCCTCGCCGAAAGTGATCTCCCGCATCACCTGCTTGCGCCGCATCGACCGCCATCCGGCCCAACGGGCGCCGGCCTCGTCCAGCGGCACACCGGTCAGCCGCTCGATCAGCGCGGCGGTGTCCTCGCGCAGCACGACGGTGCGCGCGAGCCGTGGCTCGTCCTTGCCCGGCCCCTCGTCGAGGACGACGGAAGGCACCTCCTGACGCGCCAGCGCCAGGGCGAGCGTCAGCCCGACGGGCCCCGCTCCGACGATGATCACCGGGTCCACGGCGCGGCGCCCCCTGCCCGTGGCGGTGTCCTGAGGGACGTATGTGAACAGGAAGGTGGAGCAGGGTGCACGATCACAGAACGTATGCAACCTATTGCGGGTGCTTGCGTCAAGTGACGAGGGGCAGTGGCGATCATGCCGCTGCCCCTCGTGTCACAGGAGGATATTGACCGACGGTCAGATGGTGCCGCCCGCCCCGGTGCCGAACGAGCCGCCCACCTCCGCGGCGTTCATCTCCTCGACGTCGTCCTTGCCCAGCACCGCACCCGTCGACCGCTTGCTGCGCCGCAGCCTCTTCTCCAGCCAGCCCGCGAAGCTGGTGAGGATGAAGTTGACGATGATGTAGATGATCGCCACGACGATGAAGCTGGGGATGACGTTCGCGTAGTTGGCCGCGAGCGTGCCGCGCGTGTTCAGCAGCTCGGTGAAGCCGATCATCACGCCGCCGAGCGCGGTGTCCTTCACGATGACGACCAGCTGGGTGACGATCGCCGGGAGCATGGCCGTGACCGCCTGCGGCAGCAGGATGTGGGTCATCGTCTGGCCCTTGCGCAGACCGATCGCGTGGGCCGCTTCCGTCTGTCCCTTGGGCAGCGAGAGGATGCCCGCGCGGACGATCTCCGCGAGGACGGAGGCGTTGTAGAGCACGAGTCCGGTGACCACCGCGTACAGCGGCCGGTCCTCGCTGCTGACGTCCGTGTAGCGGGAGTAGAACTCGTTGGCGAACAGCATCAGCAGCAGGACCGGGATGGCCCGGAAGAACTCGATCACCGCTCCGGCCGGGATGCGCACCCAGACGTGGTCGGAGAGGCGGGAGATGCCGAAGAAGGCGCCCAGCGGGAGGGCGATGACCATGGCCAGCCCCGCCGCCTTGAGGGTGTCGGCCAGACCGGGCAACAGGTAGGTCGTCCAGGCCTCGGCCTGCGTGAACGGCTTCCACAGGGCCCATTCCAGCTGGCCCTTGTCGTCCATCACCGTGTAGACCCACCACAGCAGGAGGGCCAGCAGAACGAAGAAGACGACCGAGAAGATGATGTTGCGCCGCTTGGCCCGGGGGCCGGGGGCGTCGTAGAGAACCGAGGTCACCGCTTCACCGCCAGTCGCTTGCTCAGCCAGCCGAGGATCAGGCCGGTGGGCAGGGTCAGTACCACGAAACCGAAGGCGAAGACCGCGCCGATGAGCACCGTCTGAGCCTCGTTCTCGATCATTTCCTTCATCAGCAGCGCGGCCTCCGCCACACCGATGGTCGCCGCCACCGTGGTGTTCTTCGTCAGTGCGATCAGCACGTTGGCGAGCGGGCCGATGACCGAACGGAACGCTTGCGGCAGCACGATCAGGCGCAGCACCTGACCGAAGCTCAGGCCGATGGCACGGGCCGCCTCGGCCTGTCCGACCGGCACCGTGTTGATGCCGGAGCGCAGCGCCTCGCACACGAAGGCCGCGGTGTAGGCGACGAGGCTGAGCACCGCGAGGCGGAAGCCCTGGAGCTCGAAGTCGTCCGGTGCGCCCATGGTCACGCCGAAGATGTCGGCGAGGCCGAGCGAGGAGAAGACGACGATGACGGTGAGCGGGATGTTCCGGACGAGGTTCACGTAGGCGGTGCCGAAGCCGCGCATGAGCGGCACCGGGCTGACCCGCATCGCCGCCAGCAGGGTGCCCCAGATCAGGGAGCCGATGGCCGAGAACACGGTGAGCTGCACCGTCACCCAGAAGGCACCCAACAAGGTTGGATCGTCATAGTCAGAAATAAAGTCGAACACGATCTCCCGCGCTTCCGGGTGTGTGGCGTACGTGGCGGACGCGGCGTGCCGCCGCCCTGATCGCAGCGGACGGCGGCACGCCTCAGAAACCCCGCGTTACTGGACGGCCTGGGTTACTTGACGATGTTGCCGATCTTCGGGGCCGGCTCGTTCTTGTAGTCGGCCGGGCCGAAGTTCTCCTGGACCGCCTTGTCCCACGACTTGTCGCTGACCATCTTCTCCAGCGCGTCGTTGATCTTGTTCACGGTCTCGGTGTCGCCCTTCTTGACGCCGATGCCGTAGTTCTCGTTGCTCAGCTTCAGGCCGGCGAGCTTGAACTGGCCCTGGTACTGCTTCTGGGCGGCGAAGCCGGCGAGGATGGAGTCGTCGGTCGTCAGCGCGTCCACGGCACCGCTCTGCAGGGCGGCGAGGCACTCGGAGTAGGTGCCGACCTGCTTCAGCTGCGCCTTCGGAGCGATCGTGTCCTTGACGTTCTGCGCCGAGGTGGAACCGGTCACCGAGCAGAGCTTCTTGCCGTTGAGGTCGGTGCCCTCCTTGATGTCCGAGTCCTTCTTCACCAGCAGGTCCTGGTGAGCCAGCAGGTACGGACCCGCGAAGTCGACCTTCTCCTTGCGCTCGTCGGTGATGGAGTAGGTCGCGGCGATGAACTTCACGTCGCCGCGGGACAGCGCGTTCTCACGGTCGGCGCTCTTGGTCTCGACCCACTCGATCTGGTCGGGCTCGTAGCCGAGCTCCTTGGCCACGTACGTCGCCACGTCGACGTCGAAGCCGGAGAAGGAGCCGTCGGGCTCCTTCAGACCGAGACCGGGCTGGTCGTACTTGATGCCGATCTTGATCTTGTCGCCGCCACCGGAACCCGAGCTGCCGTTGCTGTCCTTGTCGCCGTCGCCGCCGCAGGCGGTCGCGGTGATCGACAGGACGAGCGCGGCCGCGGCCGCGGCGGTGACCTTGCGGAGCTTCATGGTGAACATCCTTTGCGTGGTGAAGGGGACGCGGGCCGTCCGGTGCGGGGTGTCGCGGCCGTCCGGTGCGGGGGTACCGGTGGTGCGGGCCGTCCGGTGCGGTGGACCGGGCGTGCGGGCCGTCTCCGGTGCGGTGGTACCGGGCGTGCGGGCCGTCCGGTGCGGGGGTGACGCTGCTCGTCGCTCGCGCGACGAGACCGGGTCAGTGGTGCAGGATCTTCGACAGGAAGTCCTTGGCGCGATCGCTGCGCGGGTTGCTGAAGAACTGGTCGGGCGCGGCCTCCTCGACGATGCGGCCGTCCGCCATGAAGACCACGCGGTTCGCGGCCGACCGGGCGAAGCCCATCTCGTGGGTCACCACGATCATGGTCATGCCCTCACGGGCGAGCTGCTGCATGACCTCGAGGACCTCGTTGATCATCTCCGGGTCGAGCGCCGACGTCGGCTCGTCGAAGAGCATGACCTTGGGGTCCATGGCGAGGGCCCGCGCGATGGCGACACGCTGCTGCTGGCCGCCGGAGAGCTGCGCGGGGTACTTGTCCGCCTGGCTGGCCACGCCGACCCGGTCCAGCAGGGCGCGCGCCTTCTCCTCGGCCTTCTTCTTGTCCGCCTTGCGGACCTTGACCTGGCCGAGCATCACGTTCTCGAGCACGGTCTTGTGCGCGAAGAGATTGAAGGACTGGAACACCATCCCGACGTCGGCCCGCAGCCGGGCCAGCTCCTTGCCCTCCTGGGGCAGCGGCTTCCCGTCGATCGAGATCGTGCCGGAGTCGATCGTCTCCAGGCGGTTGATGGTGCGGCACAGGGTGGACTTCCCGGACCCGGAGGGCCCGATGACCACGACGACTTCGCCGCGGGCGATCGTGAGATCGATGTCCTGGAGTACGTGCAACGCGCCGAAGTGCTTGTTGACGCTCTTCAGGACGACCAGTTCGCCGGGCGCGGCCACATCTTCCTTGGCCACCGATACTTCGGTCATCGCTTGCTGGCTCCGTCCTCCTCGGGTTTCGGAGGACACTAGTAACCCTACGCGACCTGCGTCATTACATCTGAGGGGAATCTGAGCATCACGATCCGATAGCAATCGGACACCTGTCGTAGCACTTGTGACCTGCGACCGTATCGGCCGGATAACTTCGGTGGCCCGGCAACCGGAACCCTCTTGACGCCGTCCTCATCCATCAGCGTGACTGCCATGGTGCACGCACGCGCGCGTGCACGCGACCACAGTCGACGAATCCGACCAGCCGATGAACCGAAGGGGGCCGGGATGAGACTTCTCCTCGTCGAGGACGACAACCATGTCGCCACCGCTCTGTCCGCGGTCCTCGCGCGGCACGGCTTCGACGTCACCCACGCCCGCAGCGGCGAGGAGGCCCTGCAGGCCCTGGTGCCCGAAGGTGCGGGCTTCGGCGTCGTCCTGCTCGACCTCGGGCTGCCCGACCAGGACGGGTACGAGGTGTGCAGCAAGATCCGCAAGCGCACCGCCACACCGGTGATCATGGTCACCGCGCGGTCCGACGTGCGCTCCCGCATCCACGGCCTCAACCTGGGGGCCGACGACTACGTGGTCAAGCCGTACGACACCGGGGAACTGCTCGCCCGGATCCACGCCGTCAGCCGGCGCTCGGTGCACGAGGACGCCACCGGCCCCGTCGAGACCGCCCTCCACCTGGGGCCCGTCCGGATCGAGCTGCCCACGCGCCAGGTCAGCGTCGACGGTTCGGCCGTCCAGCTGACCCGCAAGGAGTTCGACCTCCTCGCCCTCCTGGCGCAACGCCCGGGCGTGGTCTTCCGGCGGGAGCAGATCATCAGCGAGGTCTGGCGCACCAGCTGGGAGGGGACCGGCCGCACCCTGGAGGTGCACGTCGCGTCCCTGCGGGCCAAGCTGCGCATGCCGGCGCTCATCGAGACCGTGCGCGGCGTCGGCTACCGGCTCGTCGCCCCGGGCGCGTAGCGGGGCAGGGTGCGCACACGTCTCCTGCCGCTGCTCATCGTCCTGATGGCGGCCGTGCTGCTGGCGCTCGGCCTTCCGCTCGCCGTCAGCCTCGCCGCGGCCCAGCAGCAGAAGGTGGTCGTCGACCGGATCGACGACACCGCGCGGTTCGCGGCCCTCGCCCAGTTCGTCACCGCCCCGCCCGCCGTCGAGGACGAGCGCCGCGAGACGCTGAAGCGCGAACTGATCAGCTACTACAAGGTCTACGGCATTCGGGCCGGCGTCTTCTACCGCAACAGCACCCCCATGGCCCATGCCCCCGACGACTGGCTGCTCCCCCGGTCGGGGGAGGTGCGGGCGGCGTTCGACGAGGCGTTCCTCAGCCGCCGCAGCCACGACCCGAAGCAGGTGTGGCCCTGGGAGCGGCACCGCCTGGTCGTCGCCTCGCCGGTGATCCGGGACGGCGACGTCGTCGCGGTGGTGGTCACCGACTCGCCCACCGGCCAGATGCGGTCACGGATCCTGCAGGGCTGGCTGGTCATCGCCGCGGGGGAGACCGCCGCGATGCTGCTGGCCGTGGGCGCCGCGCTGCGGCTGACCGGCTGGGTCCTCAAGCCCGTGCGGGTACTGGACGCCACCACCCACGACATCGCCACGGGGCGGCTGAAGTCCAGGGTGGCGGTGGCGAGCGGGCCGCCCGAGCTGCGCCGGCTCGCCCGGTCCTTCAACGAGATGGTGGACAACGTCGAGGGCGTCCTGGACCAGCAGCGCGCCTTCGTCGCCGACGCCTCCCACCAGCTGCGCAACCCGCTGGCGGCGCTGCTGCTGCGCATCGAGCTGCTGGCGCTGGAGCTGCCGGAGGGCAACGAGGAGATCGCCTCCGTGCAGGCCGAGGGCAAGCGCCTCGCCCAGGTGCTCGACGGCCTGCTCGGCCTGGCGCTCGCCGAGCACGCCGAGGCCGACCTGACACTCACCGACATCGGCGCGCTCACCGCCGAACGGGTGGCGGCCTGGGCGCCCACGGCCGAGGCCAAGGGCGTACGGCTGGTGGCCGACTGCCCGCCCACCACCGCCTGGGCCGACGCGGTCACCCTGTCCAGCGCGCTGGACGCGGTGATCGACAACGCGCTCAAGTTCACTCCGGCAGGGGAGAGCGTGGAGGTGAGCGTGGCGTCCAACGGCGACACCTCCACGGTCGTCGTCGCGGACCACGGGCCGGGCCTCACCGACGAGGAGCTGACCCGCGTCGGCGACCGCTTCTGGCGCAGCGGCCGCCACCAGAACGTCAAGGGCTCCGGCCTCGGCCTGTCCATCACGCGCGCGCTGCTGGCCTCGGCGGGCGGCTCCATCACCTACGACCATCACGAACCCCACGGGCTCAGGGTGACGCTGAGGGTGCCGCGGAGCGGGCCCGCGACGTGACCGGGGGAACCGGCCGCCGGGCACGGTGCCACCGCGCGGGGGACGCGTCCACGGCTCGCACGCGCAGGGCCGGCACGGGTTCACGCCGTCACGGCTTCACCGAGCGGTAGTAGCGCCGCGCGCCCTCGTGCAGGGTCAGCGGGTCGGTGTAGATCGCGGTGCGCAGGTCGACCAGCTGCGCGGAGTGGACGTGGGCCCCGATGCGGTCGCGGCTCCTGATGACGGTCCGGGTCAGCCACTCGGTCAGCTCGGGATCCATGTCCGCGCGGGTGATCAGCAGGTTGGACACGGCGATGGTCGGTACGGCCTCGCCCTTCTGGATCGGCGGGTAGGCCGACTCCGGGATGCTGGTGGCGCGGTAGTACCGGGTGGCGGCGCGCCCCTGGTGCAGCTTGGCGACCAGGCCGGCGTCGATCGGGACGAACCGGAACAGCTCGGTCCTGGCGAGCTTGCGCAGACCGTCCGTCGGCAGCCCGCCCGACCAGAAGAACGCGTCGAGCTTCTTCCCCAGCTGCCTGGGCCCGGTGTCGATGCCGTCCGAGTACGGCGTGATGTCGCGCTCCGGGTCGAGACCGGCCGCCCTGAGCACCCGGGTGGCGATCAGCCGCACCCCCGAGTCGGGCAGCCCTATGGCCACCCGCTTGCCCCGCAGGTCGGCGACGGACCGGATCTCCGAGTTCGGCGGGACGACGAGCTGCACGTAGTCGTCGTACAGGCGAGCCACCCCGCGCAGCCGGCCGGCGCCCTCCCCGCCGAGCTTGTACGTCTCCACCGCGTCGGCGGCGGCGATGGTGAAGTCGGCCTTCCCGGTGGCCACGCGCGCGACGTTCTCCTGCGAACCCGCGCTGGTGAGCAGCTCGACCCCGAGGTCCGGCATGTCCTTGGCCAGCTCCTTGCGCAGCCGGTCCCCGTACTCGTAGTAGACCCCCGCGCGGGTGCCCGTGCTGAACCTGATCGTCCCGCCCGGCGGCTCCTCCTCCAACGGCAGCAGCCACCACAGCAGCAGCCCGAGCGCCACGACACCGACGGTCGCGCTCTGCAGGGCCCGGCGCCGGCCGATGCGGGGGAGCAGCTTGGACATGCGCGAGATCCTGCCAGCTCACGGGCCCGGCTGACCAGGGCCGGAATCACAGCCGGGACTGCCGGTCCCGGCCGACGGCCCGCTGGGCCGGCTCGCGCGCGGGCCGACGTGGTCCGCGTGGCGTACGGCACCGCGCTCCGCCACGGCATCGGCCCGGACCGGCTGGTCACCGCGTTCCACCGCTCCGACACGACCGGGCCGGGTCCGGGCCCCGACGGCACGGTCTCCCGCAGGGCCACGACAAGGCCCCTCGATGGCGCGTGCGGCGAGGCGCCGGACGGTCGGCGGTGCTCCGGCGGGCGGCGCGGCGGGCGCGGTCCGCCTGGGTCACCGCTCAGGAGGACTCCCGGCCATCGGGTGGACTCCCGGCCGCTCAGGAGGACTCCCGGCCTCCAGGAGGACCCGCGGCCGCCCAGGAGGACTCCCGGCGGCCGGCCGTACGCAGCGCGGCGCGCGCCCCGCCCGTCCGGTCGCCCCGCGCCGGCCGGTGTCTCAGTCGCCCACCGGCGTCTGCGCGCGCTGCTCCTCCTCGGGGCGCACGGGACCCGCGGCCTGCGCACGCGCGGAGGACCGGCGGGTCCACCAGGCCGCCAGCGGCTCGGTGTACCGCGCGGTGAGCGGGCCGAGGACGACCAGGAGGAGGACGTAGGCGGTGGCGAGCGGGCCCAGGGCCGGTTCGATACCCGCGGTGACCGCCAGGCCGGCGATGACGATGGAGAACTCGCCGCGGGCCACCAGCGCCCCGCCCGTCCGCCAGCGGCCCTTGACGGAGATGCCGGCCCGGCGCGCCGCCCAGTACCCGGTGGCGATCTTCGTCACGGCGGTGACGATCGCCAGTACGAGGGCGGGCAGCAGCACCGGGGGAATGCTCGCCGGGTCGGTGTGCAGCCCGAAGAAGACGAAGAACACCGCGGCGAACAGGTCCCTGAGCGGGCTGAGCAGGGTGTGCGCGCCCTCCGCGGCCTCCCCGGACAGTGCGATGCCGACCAGGAAGGCACCCACCGCCGCGGACACCTGGAGCTGCTGCGCCACACCCGCGACCAGGATCGTCAGGCCCAGCACGACGAGCAGCAGCTTCTCCGGATCGTCGCTGGAGACGAACCGCGAGATGACCCGGCCGTACCGCACGGCCGCGAACAGCACCAGCCCGGCGACGCCCAGCGCGATCGCCAGCGTCACGCTCCCGGCCGCCAGCCCCACCCCGGCGACCAGCGCGGTGACGATCGGCAGGTACACGGCCATCGCCAGGTCCTCCAGGACCAGGACGCTGAGGATGACCGGGGTCTCCCGGTTGCCGATCCGGCCCAGTTCGCCGAGGACCTTGGCGATGACTCCGGAGGAGGAGATCCAGGTGACGCCGGCCAGCACGACGGCGGCGACGGGACCCCAGCCGAGGAGCAGCGCGGCGGCGGCACCGGGCAGGGCGTTGAGCGCGCAGTCGACGAGTCCGGCCGGGTAGTGCGCCTTGAGGTTGGAGACGAGATCGTTCGCCGTGTACTCCAGGCCGAGCATCAGCAGCAGGAGGATCACGCCGATCTCGGCGCCCGTGGCGATGAACTCCTCGCTCGCGCCGAGCGGCAGCAGACCGCCCGTGCCGAAGGCCAGACCGGCCAGCAGGTACAGGGGGATCGCGGAGATGCCGAACCGCCCGGCGATCCGGCCGAGCAGGCCGAGGCCGAGGATGATGGAACCGAACTCGATCAGGAGGATCGCGGAGTGCACCCGTTCACTCCCGCCCGAGTATCGCGGCAGCGGCGTCGACGCCCTCCCGGGTGCCGATCACGATCACGATGTCGCCGCCCGCGAGCCGGAAGTCCGGCGCGGGCGACGGGATCGCCTCGGCCCGCCGCAGCACCGCCACCACGGAGGCACCGGTCTCGGTCCGCATCCGGGTGTCGCCGAGCAGCCGCCCGTTCCAGCGTGAGGTCGCGCCCACCTCGATCCGCTCGGCCACCAGGCCCAGATCGGTGGTGTACAGCAGGCTGGTGCTGTGGTGCGACGGCATGAGGGCGTCGATCAGCGCGCCCGCCTCGGCGCCGGTCAGTTTCAGGGACTGGGCGCAGGAATCGGGGTCGTCCGCGCGGTACACCCCGACCGTGCGGGTGCCGTCGCGGTGTGCCACGACGGACAGGTGGCGCTGCTCGCGCGTCACGAGGTCGTACTGGACCCCGATACCCGGCAGCGGCGTCGCCTTCAGGCGCGGTGCGGACACGTTTCTTCCCCTTGTTCGCCTTGCTTCTTCCCCATGGGCCCGGGTCCCCCGGTCGATACGGGAGACTCCGGCATGCTCATGCTGTCAGCCGCCCGTACGGTGACGACATGGGTGTTGTCACGGATATACGCGGGCGCCTGGCCGGGTCCAGACTGGACGGGGCGCCGTCGCGTCCGGGGGCCGCGAAGGCCGGGAAGCCGACGGGAGTCGGAGAGGCCGAAGCGACTGCCGAGGTCGATGCGACCGCCGGGGCCGCTGCGACCGTCGGGGCCGAAGGGACCGCCGGGGCCGCTGCGACCGCCAGGGTCCAAGGGACCACAGGGGCCGAAAGGACTCCCGGGCTCCGGGGGACCACCGGGCCCGAGAAGGCCCGAAGGACGACCGGAACCGAAGAGTCCGCACAGGCGGCCGGAACCGGCGAGGCCGGGAAGACGGCGAGGACCCCGGAGGCCGCTGGGGCACGAGAGAGCGGAGTCGGAAGCGTGTCGCTGTTCTGGCGGATCTTCTCGCTCAACTCCGCCGGTCTGGTCGTCGCGGCCGCACTGCTGCTGGGGCCGGTCACCGTGTCGACCCCCGTGCTGCCCGGCGAGGCGCTGGTCGTGCTCGCCGGACTCGCCGCGCTGCTGGCCGGCAACGCGGCCGTGCTGCGCATCGGACTCGCGCCCCTGCAGCGGCTGGGCCGGGCCATGGCGGCCGCGGACCTGCTGCGGCCCGGGACCCGCGCGGTCGTCGCGGGGCCCCCGGAGACCGCCGAGCTGATCACGACGTACAACACCATGCTCGACCGTCTGGAGACCGAACGCGCCGCCAGCGCCGGCCGCGCGCTGCTCGCGCAGGAACGCGAACGGCACCGCGTCGCGCGGGAACTGCACGACGAGGTCGGCCAGACCCTCACCGCCGTGCTGCTCCAGCTCAAGCGGGTCGCCGACCGGGCGCCCGAGGGACTGCGCGAGGAACTCGGCCAGGCACAGGAGGCCACCCGCGCGGGGCTGGACGAGATCCGCCGCATAGCGCGCCGGCTGCGCCCGGGCGTGCTGGAGGAACTGGGCCTGGCCAGCGCGCTGCGCTCACTCGCCGGCGAGTTCACCGCCCACGGGCTGACCGTGCGGCACGAGGTGCGCGGCGAGCTGCCCCCGCTGACCGAGGAGACCGAACTCGTGATCTACCGGGTGGCGCAGGAAGGGCTCACGAACACCGCGCGGCACTCCGGCGCCGACCGCGCGGAGCTCCGCCTGGGTACCGTCCCCGGCGGTGTCGAACTGCTCGTCCGCGACAACGGCATGGGCCTGGGGGCGGCCCCGCGGGAGGGAGCCGGCATCAGCGGGATGCGGGAGCGGGCGCTGCTGATCGGGGCGGAGCTGGGCCTCGGACCGGGCCCCGGCGGGGGCACCGACGTACGGATGCGGATCCCGTGCGGACGGCGGGAGGCCCGGTGACCGTCCCCGTCCGCGTCCTCCTCGCCGACGACCACACGCTCGTCCGCCGAGGAGTGCGCCTGATCCTGGACGGCGAACCGGACCTGACGGTCGTCGCCGAGGCCGGCGACGGCGCGGAGGCGGTCGCACGCGCGCGTGCGGGCGATGTCGACCTGGCGGTCCTGGACGTCGCCATGCCCCGCATGACGGGTCTGCAGGCGGCCCGTGAGCTGTCCCGGCGGCTGCCCGGGCTGCGCATCCTCATCCTCACGATGTACGACAACGAGCAGTACTTCTTCGAGGCGCTGAAGGCCGGGGCCTGCGGCTACGTCCTCAAGTCCGTGGCCGACCGCGACCTCGTCGAGGCCTGCCGCGCGGCGATGCGCGACGAGCCGTTCGTCTACCCGGGCGCCGAGCGGGCCCTGGTCCGCGCCTACCTCGACCGTCTCCGCCGCGGTGACGGCCGCCTGCCGGAACGGGCCGTCACCGAGCGCGAGGAGGAGATCCTGAAGCTGGTCGCCGAGGGCCACACCTCCAAGGAGATCGCCGAGCTGCTGTTCATCAGCGTCAAGACGGTCGAACGCCACCGCGCCAACCTGCTGCAGAAGCTCGGCCTGCGCGACCGCCTGGAACTGACCCGGTACGCGATTCGGGCGGGCCTGATCGAACCGTGAGCCGACCGGGTGACCCGGATCGCGCCGGAGGTTGTCCACAGGCGTCCCGAGCCACTTCCGCCGACCGCCTACCCTTGTCCCATGAGCAGCATCGACCAGAGCCGGGCCGTGGGCGTCCGCACATACGAGGTACGCACCTACGGGTGCCAGATGAACGTCCATGATTCCGAGCGGCTGGCCGGTCTGCTGGAGGACGCGGGCTACGTGCGCGCCCCCGAGGGCTCCGACGGCGACGCCGACGTCGTCGTCTTCAACACCTGCGCGGTCCGGGAGAACGCCGACAACCGGCTGTACGGCAACCTCGGCCACCTCGCCCCGAAGAAGGCCCGGCGGCCCGGCATGCAGATCGCGGTCGGCGGCTGTCTCGCCCAGAAGGACCGCGACACCATCGTGAAGAGGGCGCCCTGGGTCGACGTCGTCTTCGGCACGCACAACATCGGCAAGCTGCCGGTGCTGCTGGAACGCGCGCGCGTGCAGGAAGAGGCCCAGGTCGAGATCGCCGAGTCGCTGGAGGCGTTCCCCTCCACGCTGCCGACCCGGCGCGAGAGCGCCTACGCCGCGTGGGTCTCCATCTCCGTCGGCTGCAACAACACGTGCACCTTCTGCATCGTCCCCGCACTGCGCGGCAAGGAGAAGGACCGCCGCCCCGGCGACATCCTCGCCGAGGTCGAGGCCCTGGTAGCCGAGGGCGTCTCCGAGATCACCCTGCTCGGCCAGAACGTCAACGCCTACGGCTCCGACATCGGCGACCGCGAGGCGTTCAGCAAGCTGCTGCGGGCCTGCGGGAAGATCGAGGGCCTGGAGCGGGTGCGCTTCACCTCCCCGCACCCGCGCGACTTCACCGACGACGTCATCGCCGCCATGGCCGAGACGCCGAACGTGATGCCGCAGCTGCACATGCCGCTCCAGTCCGGTTCCGACACCGTGCTGAAGGCGATGCGCCGCTCCTACCGCCAGGAGCGCTACCTCGGCATCATCGAGAAGGTCCGCGCGGCCATCCCGCACGCGGCGATCACCACCGACATCATCGTGGGCTTCCCCGGCGAGACCGAGGAGGACTTCGAGCAGACCCTGCACGTGGTGCGCGAGGCCCGCTTCGCCCAGGCGTTCACCTTCCAGTACTCCAAGCGCCCGGGCACCCCGGCCGCCGAGATGGACGACCAGATCCCCAAGGAGGTCGTCCAGGCGCGTTACGAGCGGCTGGTCGCCCTCCAGGAGGAGATCTCCTGGGAGGAGAACAAGAAGCAGGTCGGGCGCACCCTGGAGCTGATGGTCGCCGAGGGCGAAGGCCGCAAGGACGGCACCACCCACCGTCTGTCCGGACGCGCCCCCGACAACCGGCTGGTCCACTTCACCAAGCCGGAGCAGGAGGTGCGCCCCGGCGACGTGGTGACCGTCGAGGTCACCTACGCCGCTCCGCACCACCTGCTCGCCGAGGGCGCCGTCCTCGCCGTGCGCCGCACCCGCGCGGGCGACGCCTGGGAGAAGCGCAACGCAGCCGAGACCGCCAAGCCGGCCGGTGTGATGCTCGGCCTGCCCAAGATCGGGGTCCCTCAGCCCCTGCCGGTCGCCACGGGCAGCGGCTGCGGCTGCGACTGACGCAGCGCCGGCAGGCGGCCGACGTGAGACTCGCCGGGACAGGGACAGCGCGGGGGCCCGTGCCGCAGACGTGACGGGCTCCCACCCGGCACGGTGAGCCGTGCGGCCCCGCGCGGGTTACCCTGCCGATCATGCTTGTCGCCGCCGCCGTCTGCCCCTGTCCGCCCCTCCTGGTGCCCGTGATCGCCGCGGGCGCCGCGCCCGAGCTGGACCCGGCGCGTGCCGCCTGCACGGACGCGCTCGGCGTGCTCGCCGCCGCCCGGCCGGACCGGCTGGTGGTGGTCGGGCCCGCGGACGACGGGGGAGCCGGCCCGTACCCGGAGGGCACGCCCGGCTCCTTCCGTGGCTTCGGCGTCGATCTCGCCGTACGCCTGGGCCGCGCGGGGGCCGCCGTGGAGGCGCGCGAACTGCCGCCGTCGCTGGCGGTCGCCGCCTGGCTCCTGGAGCGCACCGGCTGGTCGGACGCCCCGATCGAGGCAATGGGCGTGGCGGAACCGCTCGGCGCCGAGCGGTGCCTCGACGTGGGAAGGGACATCGCCGCCCGCGCGCCACGGGTGGCGCTGCTGGTGATGGGCGACGCCAGCGCGTGCCGCACGGTGAAGGCGCCGGGCTACCTGGACGAGCGGGCGGAGCCCTTCGACGCGGAGGTCGCGCGAGCGCTGGGTACGGCGGACGTCGCGGCGCTGCGGGCGCTCGACACCGGGCTCGCCCGGGAGTTGAAGGTGTCGGGGCGCGCGCCGTGGCAGGTGCTCGCCGGAGCGGCACAGGACGCGGGGCTCAGCGGCGCGCTGCTGTACGAGGACGCGCCGTACGGCGTGGGGTACGTGGTGGCGGCCTGGTCGTAACCCCGCCCGACTCCCGCCCGGCTCGCATCCGGGGCACGGGGCCTCAGGGTGTCCGCACGCGGCGGACGGCCGAGGAGCGGCACGCTCCCCGGCCGTCCGCCGCGTGCGTCGTCCTGCGGTGCCGACCGCGATCAGGAAGCCGGTGGGGGCGTGCCGGGCGGCGTGCTCGGCGGGGCGCCGGTGGTGCCTCCCGGGCCGGTGCCGTCCTTGTGCGCGAGCCGTTCCACCGCGCCCTTCGCCTTGCCGGAGCCCGACTGGATCCTGTCGCTGTACTTGCCCCTGGTGCGTTCGTCGACGACCTTGGCGGCGCGGTCGATGCCGTGCTGGATCCTGTCCCCGTGCTGCTGTGCGAGGCCGGAGACCTTGTCCCTGGCCGGGACGAGCCTGGCCTTCACACTCTCGAAGAGACCCATGGGTCCGCCTTCCCTCGCGGGCGGTTCACGCGCGGGCGCCCTTGTCGGCCTCGCTGTCGGCCGCCTCCTCGGCGGACTGCTGCTTGGGGATGCCGACGCCGTCGGACGAGCCGGACTCGCCCGCCTCCGGCGCGGGCACACCGGCAGCCGGGTCCGCGCCGGTGCCGGCGCCCGTCGTCTCCGTCGCGGAGCCGGTTCCGGCGCCGGCCGGATCCTTCGTGTCCGCAGCCTCGTTCGCCTCGGAGCCGGCCGACGGCGTGCCGGCCTGGGCCTCGGCGTTCGACGCCTCCCCGGTAGCCTTCGACCTCCGAAGAAGTCGCGCAAAAACGCCCATATCAACTCCATACGTTACTCGAGCGGGTGACATCCCGCGTCGCCCGGTGCGTCCGTTCGCGTCGCCCGGGTCGGCGTCCTCGCCGATCGGCGGCAGGACCTCGCAACGGGCAACGACCCCGTTCGCGGGCCGTCACGTAACTCGTTCGAGGCCACGGCGCGAGGTTTGCGAGACTGGTGCGGTGAGCAGTGCAGCCCCCGCCCCCCGCGTCATCGCCGTCGTCGGCCCCACGGCGGCCGGAAAGTCCGATTTGGGTGTCCATCTCGCCCAACGGCTCGGTGGGGAGGTCGTCAACGCCGACTCCATGCAGCTCTACCGGGGGATGGACATCGGCACCGCCAAGCTGACGCCCGAGGAACGCGGTGGAGTCCCGCACCACCTCCTGGACATCTGGGACGTGACCGTCACGGCCTCCGTCGCCGAGTACCAGCGGCTCGCGCGGGAGCGGATCGACGCCCTGCTCGCCGAAGGGCGCTGGCCGATCCTGGTCGGCGGCTCGGGTCTGTACGTCCGCGGCGCCGTGGACAACCTGGAGTTCCCCGGCACCGATCCCGAGGTCCGGGCCCGCCTGGAGGACGAGCTGGCCCTGCGCGGCTCCGGCGCGCTGCACGCGCGGCTCGCCGCCGCCGACCCCGAGGCCGCGCGGGCGATCCTGCCGAGCAACGGCCGCCGTATCGTCCGCGCCCTGGAGGTGATCGAGATCACCGGCCGGCCGTTCACGGCGAATCTCCCCGGCCACGACTCGGTCTACGACACCGTGCAGATCGGCGTGGACGTGGCCCGGCCGGAGCTGGACGAGCGCATCGCGCGCCGGGTCGACCGGATGTGGGAGGCGGGGCTCGTCGAGGAAGTGCGCGCACTGGAGGCGCGTGGCTTGCGCGAGGGGCGTACGGCGTCGCGCGCGCTCGGCTACCAGCAGGTGCTCGCCGCACTCGCCGGGGAGTGCACGCTCGACGAGGCGCGAGCCGAGACCGTCCGCGCGACCAAGCGCTTCGCGCGCCGTCAGGATTCGTGGTTCAGACGCGACCCCCGGGTGCATTGGCTCAGTGGGGCCGCGGCGGATCTCGCGGAACTTCCGCGGCTCGCGCTGACGTTGGTCGAACGACCGGTTACAGCCTGATCACGTCATGGCATCGGGACGCTCCGGCCGTCATCGGCGCCTCCGGCGCCGTGCCATCATCGAGCTTCGATCGACCAAGTGAAGTCCTAGTTGGGAGGGCGCGTGGCGATGGAGGCCGGCCCTCGCGACACCGCACAAGACGCAGAGCACGCCACCACCGATGGTGGCGCCGCCGAGCACGACGACGACCGCCTGACCCCCGACGGGCCGGACGAGGCCCAGGGCGGGGTGACCGCCGACGGCCCCGAGCCCGACGAGATGTTCGTGGGCGGGCCCGAGGTCGAGGTCGAGCTGCGCCCCCAGCGGCGGCTGCGCGCCTGGCAGCTGGCGCCCGTCGTGGCCCTGGGCGCGATCGGCTCGCTGATGTTCGCCTTCCCGCTGGCCTTCGACTTCGGCGACAGCGGCGCCATGATCGCCATGCTGGGGCTGCTGATCTGCTCCTGCGCGGCCGGCTGGGGCATGATGGCCGCCCGCAGGGTGGGCTACACCTGGCCCGGGCTGCCCTCGCGCGGCGCCGGCCGGCGCCCGGACTGGCGGGTCGTGCTCGCGTACGTGATCGTGGTGGCGGCGGTCGTGGTGCTGGCCGTATGGCGCGTGGCACGACTGCGCTGAGCTGCCACGCCGCTGCGTGAACCGTGTGGGCGCCTCGCGCGTCCCGCCGCGTGAACCACGTTGGCCCCGCGCGTGACGCCGCCGCGTGGACCCGCGTGGGCTCCCCTGGGTCCGGCGCCCGCGTGAACGGTGCGGGCCCCCGCGCGAGGCGCCGCGGACCCGGTCGGCGCCCGCTGTCACCGCCACGCCGTACGATCGAGGAATGAGCACGCGGATCGCCTTCCTCAAGGGGCACGGCACCGAGAACGACTTCGTGATCGTCCCGGACCCCGAGAACGCCATCGACCTGCCTCCGGCCACCGTGGCCGCGCTGTGCGACCGCCGCGCGGGCATCGGCGGTGACGGCCTGCTGCACGTGGTGCGGTCCGCCGCGCATCCCGAGGCCGAGGAGATGGCGGCCGAGGCGGAGTGGTTCATGGACTACCGCAACGGCGACGGCTCCGTCGCCGAGATGTGCGGCAACGGCGTACGCGTGTTCGCGCGCTACCTCCAGCACGCCGGCCATGTCACCGAGGGCGACCTCGCCGTCGCGACCCGCGGTGGCGTCAAGACCGTGCACCTCGCCAAGGACGGCGACGTCACCGTCGGCATGGGCAGGGCGCGGCTGCCCGAGGGCGACGTCACCGTGACGGTCGGCGAGCGCAGCTGGCCCGCCCGGAACGTGAACATGGGCAACCCCCACGCGGTCGCCTTCGTCGACGACCTCGCGGATGCCGGGGACCTGCTCTCCCCGCCCCCGTTCAGCCCGGCCGCCGCCTACCCGGACGGCGTGAACGTGGAGTTCGTCGCCGACCGGGGCCCCCGGCACGTCGCCATGCGGGTGCACGAGCGCGGCTCCGGCGAGACCCGGTCGTGCGGTACGGGCGCGTGCGCCGTCGCCGTGGCCACCGCCCGCCGGGACGGCGCGGACCCGATCGCCACCGGCACTCCCGTCACCTACACCGTGGACGTCCCGGGCGGCCGCCTGCTGATCACCGAGCGGCCCGACGGAGAGATCGAGATGACCGGCCCCGCGGTGATCGTCGCCGAGGGCGAGATCGACGGGGAGTGGCTGGCCGGGGCCGCGGAACGGCGTAGCGGCTGAGGGGTGCCGCGCGGCACCCACGCGTGCGCCGTTCAGCGGTCGCGCGGCCCGGGCGCGCGCATGCGCGCGCGCCGGTGCGGGAAGCGCCGTCACCCCGGGCCGGGCGCGCCCAACCGTAAACGTCTCCGGCTTCGCTCGAATGGGTGATCCGTTTCACGCTCGGCGAGAGGCGGTCAGCCGCACGTGATGGGCTCGGTAGCATCAAGCACCGGCCCGGACGGGGGAGACGTCGCCGCCCCCTGAGCCCTGTCCGCCCTGGGGCACCCCGTCCGCCGGTCCACGCAGCCGGAGGTGCCCATGAGTGCGGAGGCCACGAATCCCGCGAGTCCAGGCGCTGTGACGGACGCTGTGACCAGCGCCGCCGCGCCCACGACGGCCGCCGCTCCGCGCAGGAGGAGCCGGCCCAGGCTCGACTGGCGCCGCCTCGGCCGGGCGGCGCTGCTCGGCCCCGCCGCCCGGGACCGGCTGCCCGACGCCATCAGCCACGTCGTCGACGCCCACCGCGCCCACCACCCCGACGCCGACCTGGAACCCCTGCGTCGCGCCTACGTGCTGGCCGAGTCCTCGCACCGGGGCCAGATGCGCAAGAGCGGCGAGCCGTACATCACCCACCCCCTCGCGGTGACGCTGATCCTCGCGGAACTCGGCGCCGAGACCACCACCTTGACCGCGTCCCTGCTCCACGACACCGTCGAGGACACCGATGTGACGCTGGACCAGGTGGGCGAGCAGTTCGGCGAGGAGGTGCGCTATCTCGTCGACGGCGTCACCAAGCTGGAGAAGGTCGACTACGGTGCCGCCGCCGAACCCGAGACGTTCCGCAAGATGCTCGTCGCCACCGGCAACGACGTCCGGGTGATGTCGATCAAGCTGGCCGACCGGCTGCACAACATGCGCACCCTCGGCGTGATGCGCCCCGAGAAACAGGCCCGGATCGCCAAGGTCACCCGGGACGTCCTCATCCCGCTCGCCGAACGGCTCGGCGTCCAGGCGCTCAAGTCCGAGCTGGAGGACCTGGTCTTCGCGATCCTCCACCCCGAGGAGTACGAGCACACCCGCCGGCTCATCGTCGAGAACGCGACCCGCTCCGACGATCCGCTCGCCGAGGTCGCCGACGAGACGCGGGCCGTGCTGCGGGAGGCCGGCATCGCGGCCGAAGTCCACATCCGGCCCCGGCACTTCGTCTCCGTGCACCGCGTCTCCCGCAAGCGCGGCCTGCTGCGCGGGGCCGACTTCGGGCGGATCCTCGTGCTGGTCAACGAGGACGCGGACTGCTACGGCGTCCTGGGCGAGCTGCACACCTGCATGACGCCCGTGGTCTCGGAGTTCAAGGACTTCATCGCCGTACCGAAGTTCAACCTGTACCAGTCGCTGCACACCGCCGTCGCCCGCCCCGACGGACAGGTCGTCGAAGTCCTCATCCGCACCCATCGGATGCACAAGGTCGCCGAGGCGGGGGTGGTCGCGCTCGGCAACCCGTACGTGGCCCCGCCGGAGGAGCAGGCGGCGGCGGACGGCGAGCGCGCCGACCCCACCCGGCCCGGCTGGCTCTCCCGGCTCCTCGACTGGCAGCGAGCCGCACCCGACCCCGACACCTTCTGGTCGACCCTGCGCGAGGACCTGGCCCAGGACCGGGAGATCACCGTGTTCCGGCCCGACGGGGGAGCCCTCGGCCTGCCCGAGGGCGCGACCTGCGTGGACGCGGCGTACGCGCAGTACGGGGAGGACGCGCACGCCTGCATCGGCGCGCGCGTCAACGGGCGGCTGGCGACGCTGAGCACGGTGCTGCGCGACGGTGACACCATCCAGCTGCTCATGGGGCAGGACCCGGCCTCGGAGCCGTCGCGGGAGTGGCTGGAGCACGCGCACACGGCGGCCGCGCGGATCGCCATCCAGCGGTGGCTGGCGACGCACCCGGCACCGGCGGGCCCGGCGGACACCGAAGAGGCCACCGCGACCGCTGGGACTCCTGAGACTGCCGGGATCACGGAGGTGAGCAGGAAGGCGGGCAGGGACGCGATAAGAGCCGGGCAGGCCGGGGACGGACAGCGGACGAGGAACGCCGGGGCCGGCACCGAGGCCGGCCCCGCCGCGGCCCGCACGGCACCGGTGACGTCCGTCACCGTCACCGCCGTCGCCGACCGCCCCGGCGCCTCCGTGCGTCTCGCCGGCTGCTGTACGCCCGTCCCGCCCGACGCGGTCACCGGATTCGTGGTGCGCGGCGGAGTGGTCACCGTGCACCGGGCCGAGTGCGCGGCCGTGGCGCGGATGAAGGGCGCGCGCCGGGCCGAGGTGGGGGTGCGCTGGGGCGAGCCCGCCGGGTCCGGGGTCCCGGGATGCCGCGTCACCCTGGTCGCCGAGTCGTTCGGCCGCCCGCATCTCCTCGCCGACCTGACGGAGGCCATCGCCGTGGAAGGCGCCGAGATCGTCTCGGCCACCGTGGAGCCCCCCAGCCAGCAGCGGGTGCGCCACACGTACACCCTGCACCTCCCCGAGGCGGCCCGGCTGCCGGCACTGATGCGCGCCATGCGCAACGTCCCCGGCGTGTTCGACGTCCGCCGGGCCCAGCACCCCGCTCCGGCACGCTGAGGGCGGCCACGAGGCCCTGCCGGACGAGCCCGTTCGAGTGGGGGCGGCGCGCGTCTGCGCCGTGCGCCCGGCGTGCGCTGGTAGCGGTGGGGCATGCCGTTCACCCCCCGCACCCACGCCCCCCGGCGGCTGAAGGCGGCGCTGCTCGCCTCGGCCGTCACCGTCTGCCTCGTCGCGGCGAGCGCCCCGCCGGCCCCGCTGGGTGTCGGCGACCGTCTCTTCCCGCACCTGGGAAACCCCGGCTACGACGTGGCGTCCTACGACCTCGCCCTCACCTACTCCGGTGAGAACGACAAGCCGCTGGCGGCCGTCACGACGATCGACGCCTGGACGACCGCGCGCCTCGACCGCCTGAACCTCGACTTCGCGCGCGGCAAGGTCCGGTCGGTGGAGGTCGACGGCGAGCCCGCCGCCTACGCCACGGCCGGCGAGGACCTGGTGATCACCCCCGCGAAGCCGCTGTCCGCGCGCCAGTGGACACGGATCGTCGTACGGCACACCAGCGACCCGATGGCCGGGAAGGGCAGGGAGGGCGGCTGGGTGCGGACCGCGGACGGCCTCGCCCTGGCGAACCAGGCCGATGCCGGGCACCTGGTGTTCCCCTGCAACGACCACCCCTCGGACAAGGCGATGTTCACCTTCCGGGTGACCGCGCCGGAGGGCTACACGGCCGTCGCCAACGGCCTCCCCTCCGACGTCGAACGAGCCGCCGCCGCGACCACCTGGACGTACCGCACCCACCACCCCATGGCCACCGAGCTCGCCCAGATCTCCATCGGCCGCTCCACGGTGGTGCACCGCACGGGCCCGCGCGGACTGCCGGTCCGGGACGTCGTCCCCACCGCCCACCGCGAGCGGCTCGAACCATGGCTGGCGAAGACGCCCGGCCAGATCGCCTGGATGGCGCGCAAGGTCGGGCCGTACCCCTTCGAGACGTACGGCGTACTCATGGCGGACGCCTCCACCGGCTTCGAACTGGAGACACAGACGCTGTCCCTCTTCGAGAGGGACCTGTTCACCGACCCCGCCTTCCCCGCGTGGTACGTCGACTCGATCATGGTGCACGAGCTGGCCCACCAGTGGTTCGGCAACAGCGTCACCCCGCGCGACTGGTCCGACCTGTGGCTGAACGAGGGACACGCCACCTGGTACGAGGCGCTGTACGCGCAGGAGAAGGCCGGCCGGTCCCTCGAGGCCCGCATGAAGGCCGCGTACCGTGCCTCCGACCGCTGGCGCGCGGCCGGCGGACCGCCCGCCGAGCCCAAGGCCGCCGAGGCCGGCGACCGGCTCGGGATCTTCCGCCCCAACGTCTACGACGGCGCCGCCCTGGTCCTCTACGCGCTGCGCCAGGAGATCGGACGCCGGGCCTTCGAGCGGCTGGAGCGGGCGTGGGTGAGCCGCCACAAGGACGCCACGGCCGGCACGGCCGACTTCGTGCGGCTCGCCGGGGAGATCTCCGGACGCGATCTCACCGGCTTCTTCCGGGGCTGGCTGTACGGCGAGAAGACCCCGCCGATGCCGGGGCACCCGGACTGGACGTCGGACGCAGCAGCCGGAACGGCCCGGAAACAGCCGACGGAGAAATAGCCGGGAAGCCGGGGAAACCCCGGAGAGCCGCGAGATTGGGGCCGGGGCGGCCGGGTAATAACACGGTGACGAGACGGGGCGTGCCGTGCGACCATCTTTTCCGCAGGCACGCGACGGGGCACGGGAATCTCCCGGGGTGCTCGTGCGTTGTCACCCATGCCGGGCCGGACAGGAATTTGCGCCCGCACCACAACCCCAACGACGTAAGGACCCAATGACCTCCTCTTCTTCCCCTTCCCAGGACACCCAGCGCAAGCGCCTTGCGCACGACTACCCCGAGGGTCTTCGGGCCGATGCCCTGATGGAAGAGGACGTCGCCTGGAGCCTCGAGATCGACGGAGAGCGGGACGGCGACCAGTTCGACCGCTCCGAGCGCGCGGCCCTGCGTCGCGTCGCCGGCCTCTCCACCGAGCTCGAGGACGTCACCGAGGTCGAGTACCGTCAGCTCCGCCTGGAGCGGGTCGTGCTCGTCGGCGTCTGGACCTCGGGGACCGTGCAGGACGCGGAGAACTCCCTCGCGGAGCTGGCGGCCCTCGCGGAGACCGCGGGCGCCCTCGTGCTCGACGGCGTCATCCAGCGCCGTGACAAGCCCGACGCGGCCACCTACATCGGCTCCGGCAAGGCCGAGGAGCTGCGTGACATCGTGCTCGAGACCGGCGCGGACACCGTGATCTGCGACGGTGAGCTGAGCCCGGGCCAGCTGATCCACCTCGAAGACGTCGTCAAGGTCAAGGTCATCGACCGTACGGCCCTGATCCTCGACATCTTCGCCCAGCACGCCAAGTCCCGGGAGGGCAAGGCGCAGGTCGCGCTCGCGCAGATGCAGTACATGCTGCCGAGGCTGCGCGGCTGGGGCCAGTCGCTGTCCCGGCAGATGGGCGGCGGCAAGGGCGGCGGCCTCGCCACCCGTGGTCCCGGTGAGACCAAGATCGAGACGGACCGGCGCCGGATCCGCGAGAAGATGGCGAAGATGCGCCGGGAGATCGCGGAGATGAAGACCGGACGCGACATCAAGCGCCAGGAGCGCCGTCGCCACAAGGTGCCCTCCGTCGCGATCGCGGGCTACACCAACGCGGGCAAGTCCTCGCTGCTCAACCGCCTCACCGGCGCGGGCGTCCTGGTCGAGAACGCGCTGTTCGCGACCCTGGACCCGACCGTGCGCCGGGCCGAGACCCCGAGCGGCCGGCTGTACACGCTGGCCGACACCGTCGGCTTCGTCCGGCACCTGCCGCACCACCTGGTCGAGGCGTTCCGCTCCACGATGGAGGAGGTCGCCGACTCCGACCTGATCCTGCACGTGGTGGACGGTTCGCACCCGGTGCCGGAGGAGCAGCTGGCCGCCGTGCGCGAGGTGATCCGGGACGTCGGCGCCACCGACGTGCCGGAGATCGTGGTCATCAACAAGGCCGACGCCGCGGACCCGCTGGTGCTCCAGCGGCTGCTGCGGATCGAGAAGCGTTCCATCGCGGTCTCGGCCCGCACGGGCCGCGGCCTCCCGGAGCTGCTGGCACTGATCGACAACGAGCTGCCTCGTCCGGCGGTCGAGGTGGAGGCGCTGGTGCCGTACACGCACGGCAAGCTGGTCGCCCGCGCCCACGACGAGGGCGAGGTGATCTCCGAGGAGCACACCGCGGAGGGCACCCTGCTCAAGGTCCGGGTGCACGAGGAGCTGGCGGCCGAGCTGACGCCGTACGCTCCGGCCTCGGCGGTCTGACCGTCCGATCAGGTCCGGGAGGCCCGAGCGGTCCGGGAGGCCCGAGCGGGCCTGACCGGTCCGACCGGTCCGACCGGTCCGGATTCGCGATCGGCCCGCCGCTGGCCCCGGTCAGCGACCGCAGAACGCCCGAAGGCCCGCTCCCCGCGTACGGCGGGGAGCGGGCCTTCGGCCTGTCCGGTCTGCGTCGGCGTCACCGGCCGCCGTAGGTCTCACTCATGTTCCGGTAGAGCGCCCGGGCGTCCCGGCCGAGCTGCGGGCCCGCCAGCCAGGTGTTGTCGGCCGGGCCGATGGACGTGTTGGAGACCAGCTTGGTCTTGCCGTCCACCACTCGGAACCAGCCGCCGCCCGACGAGCCGCCGGTCATGGTGCAGCCGATGCGGTACATCGTCGGCAGGGCGGGGCTCAGCGAGAGCCGGCCCGGCTGGTCGAGGCACTTGAACATCTTCAGCCCGTTGTAGGGCGGTGCCGCCGGGTAGCCCCAGGCCCCCATGCTGCCGGCCTCCGCCGCGGCCGGTGCGGAGAAGTCCACGTCCAGCGCGGCGCCGACGGTCTCCTCCAGCGACCTGGAGCCCTGCTCCGGCTGCACGTGCAGCACGGCGTAGTCGTACGCCGCGCCCGCGCCGCCCGTCTCGGAGCCGCCCTCGATCCAGCCGTTCGAGGTCGAGGCCCAGTCGGCCCACCAGTTGCCGTAGGGGGCGATCTCGACGGGATCGGCGTCGTTCAGCTCGCTGTCGGACTTCCCCAGGTCGTTGAAGGCCGGGACGAACACGATGTTGCGGTACCAGCCGCCGTTCTGGCCCGCGTGCACACAGTGCCCGGCCGTCCACACGAGGTTGGACCTGCCCGGGTGGTTCACGTCCTTGATGACCGTGCCCGAGCAGACCATCGAGCCCTCGGGCGAGTCGAAGAAGATCTTGCCGACCGGCGCGGCGTTGTCGTGGTAGGGCGTCTTCTCGGCCGTGGCCTGGACCGGCGCGGGCTCCGGGTCGCTCACCCCCTGGCCGGCGGACGTGTCCTTGGTCGTGACCGTCTTGTCGGCCTCCTCGGCGGACCGCATCCGCTCCGGCTTCCACAGCCCCTCGATCACGGGGTTGACGAAGTCCTTGGCCTCACTGAGCCACTTGTCCTTGTCCCAGTTCTTCCAGCCGCCGTTCTTCCAGTCGTCGACGTCGATGCCGTGCTCCGCGAGCCGGCCCGCGATGTCGGAGGGGATGCCGAGCTTGCCGTCTCCGCCGCTGTCACCGGCGCCGTCGGTGCCCTGCGAGGAGGTGGCGTCCGGCCGGCCGGACGTCTTGTCCTCGTCGGAGCCGTTGCAGGCGGTCGCGGTGAGCGCCAGGGCGGCGAGCAGGCCGGTGGCGGCGACAGCGGTACGCCGACGCCGCCGCGGTGGTGCGGGCGTGCGTATGGAACGCATGGTGCGATGACCCCCGTAGGAACGCGTCAATGTCATGTGCTTGTCATGCGAGGCGCGGGTGGCCGCGGACGGGCCCGCCCCGCGTCGTCACCCCACTGTGCCCGTGGGGTCGAGGGCGACGGCGGCGAGACCGTGCGGGTTTCCGCAGGTGCCCGCCGCCGTCCCTGCCCGGCCGTCACCGGCCGGCGAACTTGTTGCTCACCTCGTCGAACACGGCCTCGGCCTCCTTGCCCAGCCGCGGGCCGGCCAGCCAGCCCGCGGTGATCGGGCCGATCGAGGTGTTGGACACCAGCGCCGGCTTGCCGTCCGAGCCGGTCGCGACCCAGCCGCCACCGGACGAACCGCCGGTCATGGTGCAGCCGATGCGGTACATCGTCGGGTCCGCGGCCTGGATCGACAGCCGGCCCGGCTTGTCCTCGCACCGGTACAGCTTCTGGCCGTCGTACGGCGGGGCTGCCGGGTAACCGATCGCCGTCATGTCCTCGATCTCCGGCACGGCCGGGGCGTCGAAGTCCACGGGCAGGGCCGAACCGACCATCTCCTCCAGCGACTTGCCGCCGCTGCCCTCCTCCGGCGTCACATGGATGACGGCGAAGTCGTACGGGGCGCCTTCACCGCCGGTCGCACCGCCCTGCTCGATCCACTGGTCGGAGGTCTGCACCCAGTCACCCCACCAGACGCCGTACGGCGCGACCTCTTCCTCGGTGGCGTCCTGCAGCTCCGCGGCCGACCGGCCGGCGTCGTTGTACGACGGCACGAACGCGATGTTGCGGTACCAGCCCCCGCTCTTGCCCGCGTGCACGCAGTGCCCCGCCGTCCACACCAGGTTCGACTTGCCGGGGTTGGCGGGGTCCTTCACGACCGTCGCCGAGCAGACCATCGTGCCCTCGGGGGAGTCGAAGAACACCTTGCCCGCCTCGGGGGCGTTCGCGTGGTACGAGGCCGGCACGGCCTCCGCCTCCACCGGCGCCGGCTCCGGGTCGGTCACGCCCTGGTCACCGGAGATGTCGCTCTCGTCGACCTCCTGGTCGGGCTCCTCGGCCTCCCGCATGCGGTCCGGGTCCCACAGGTCCTCGATGATCGGGTTGACGAAGTCCTCGGCCTCACGGAGCCAGTCGTCCTTGTCCCAGTTCTTCCAGGCGCCGTCCCGCCACTTGTCGAGGTCGATCCCGTGTTCCTTGAGCCGGTCCTTCAGCTCGTCCGGGATGCGGATCTTGCCGTCACCCGCCCCCGCGGAGGCCGTCGCCTCGCCGCCCGCCTCGGCATCGCCGGACTCGCAGGCGGTCGCGGTGAGCGTGAGCACCGAGGCCAGGGCCACCGCGGTCAGCACGGGAGAGGTCCTGCGGCGCCCGGTCCTCTCCCTGCGAGCGGTGAACGACGGCCGTATGGATCGCATGGTGTTACTCCCCCTGGGATGGACTGACGTGGCGCACCGGCCGCGACTGCGGCCCGGACCCGAACACAACTCAGGCCGCTCGCACGGCCTTCCGGAACGGCACCCCACACTATGCGCTCGCTGTGGGGGACTTCCGACGGAACGGCAACGGTTCCGTCACGGAAAGGATCTTGGAGCAACCCGTAACCCGGTGCCTGGAGCGGGGTTGGTAGCGGTGGGGTCCGCCTGGCCGGACGGACGCGGACGGGTCGGGCGAACAGGCGGGGCCGGTGGCGCGAGGAGACGAGTTGCCGGGAACAGGCGTGGGCTCCGGACCGGCGCGGACGACGCTCGTGCCGAGCGGGGGGCGCGGTGGGCGGGGGAGGGACGGGCCGGAGCAGCGGTCGGTTCCCCGACGGACAGCGGAAGGACGAGGAAGCCTGGCCATGACCGACTGCCTCTCCGGCGTGGGCACCGTCGCCCTCGGCCGCCACCTACCGGCCGATCCGTGACCCCACGCCGGTCACCCCCCGTCGGCCCGCTCACCGCCCGGAGCCGGATCTCCCGTGCCCGGCCTCTTCGCCGTACCGCTCGGCACGTCCCCACGCGCCGGAACACCCTCCGAGGAACCGCCTTGCACAGCACCCCCATCGCCGACGGCCGCACCGGCACCCGCCCGTCGGAGCCCGACCCGCCAGGGACCCAACCCTCACCCGAGCCGGCCACGGCAGCGGTCCCCGGACGCCGGTGTGGCCCCGGCCACCCCGGCCCGCACGGTCCGGGCACCGCCCCCGACCTCCTCCAGCACCCGGACCCCCGCGTCGCCGCCGAGTCCGCGGCCGTGGAGAACCTGCTGCGCTGCTGGGTCCGCGAGGCCGGCATCCCCGTCCCCGCCCACGGCACCCTGCGCGTCCCCCTCCCCGCCAGCGGCACCGCGCTGCTGGTCCCCGTGCACTACTCGTCCGCCACCGGCTGGCACCGCTTCGGACTGCCGCATCCGGCCGGCGCCCCCCACCCGTCCCCGCCGGCCGACGCGGTGACCGTCGCGGCCCTGCTCGCCCGCGAGGGGTCCAGGACGTGCCGAGCACACGGCGTCCCCCCGGCCAGGACCGCGGAGGCGTACGACCCGCCCTCGGCCGCCGGCCCCGGCCACGTTCCCGAACTCGTCGGGCGCGTCGCGGACTCGGTCCGCCGGGTCACCGCCTTCATCGGAGAGCGCCGCAGCCACCCCACGGGCACAGCCGACCTCTTCCTCACCGCCGAACAGGCCCTCCTCCTCGGACACCCGCTGCACCCGGCGCCGAAGAGCCGCGAGGGCGTCACCGAAGCCGAAGCGCGCCCGTACTCACCCGAACTGCGCGGCTCCTTCCCCCTGCACTGGCTCGCCGTCGCCCCCTCCCTGCTCGCCACCGACTCCGCCTGGACCGAGCGCGGCAGGCCCGTGCCCGCGCCCCGCCTCACCGCACGCCTGGCCGGGCCCGGCCTGCCCCTGTCCGAGGGCTACGCCGCGCTGCCGCTGCACCCCTGGCAGTTCCGCGAACTCCGGCACAGTCCCGCGGTCGCCTCCCTGCTCGACGCCGGACTGCTGCGGGACCTCGGAGCACACGGCTGCCCCTGGCACCCCACCTCCTCCGTCCGCACCGTCTACCGGTCCGGAGCCCCGGCCATGCTCAAGCTGTCCCTGGGCCTGCGCATCACCAACAGCCGTCGTGAGAACCTCCGCAAGGAACTGCACCGCGGAGTGGAGGTGCACCGCCTGCTGCGCGCCGGGCTGTCCCGGCAGTGGCGCGCCGCGCACCCGTGCTTCGACATCGTCCGCGATCCGGCCTGGCTCGCCGTCGACGGCCCCGAGGGCGGCCCCATGACCGGGCTGGACGTGATGATCCGGCACAACCCGTTCGCCCCGGCCGACGACGTGTCCTGCGTCGCGGGGCTCGTGGCGCCCCAGGCAGCGGGGCGGGCACCGGAATCCCAGCCGGTCCCGTCCCGGCTGGCCCGGCTCGTCGAGCGTCTCGCCGCGCCGACCGGCCGGCCCCGCGCGGCCGTCGCCGCCGAGTGGTTCCTGCGCTACCTGGAACGGGTCGTCCGTCCCGTGCTGTGGCTGGACGGCGAGGCGGGGATCGCCCTCGAAGCCCACCAGCAGAACACCTTGCTCCTGCTGGACGGCCATGGCTGGCCCGCGGGCGGCCGGTACCGCGACAACCAGGGCTACTACTTCCGTGAGTCCCGCCGTGCGGAACTCGATGCCCGCCTGCCCGGGATCGGGGAGCACAGCGACACGTTCGTGCCCGACGGCACGGCGGACGAACGCCTCGCCTACTACCTGGCGATCAACAACGTGTTCGGTCTCATCGGCGCCCTCGGCTCCCAGCGCCTCGCCGACGAGCACCTGTTGCTCGCCGCGTTCCGCCGCTTCCTCGCGGGCGCGGCCGCGGGCCCCGGCCGCATGCGCAGTTCCCTGCCCGCCCGGCTGCTCGACTCACCCGTCCTGCGCTGCAAGGCCAATCTGCTCACCCGGCTGCACGGGCTGGACGAACTCGTGGGGCCGGTCGACACCCAGTCCGTCTACGTCACCGTCGCCAACCCCCTCCGTCGCTGACGCCGCGCCCGTCACCGCCACGGCCCGCGTCCTGAGAGGAGCCTTCCCTGTCCGCCACCGAAGAGCGTGCCCACACCGGGGACCCGCTGGACCCACGCCTGCCTTCCGGCCCGGCCGAGCCGTTCGCCGAGGGTGATCCGCCCGGCCTCGCCGGGCCGTTCGCCGAGGGTGATCCGCCCGGCCCGGCCGAGCCGTTCGCCGAGGACGATCCGCTCGGCCGCGTAGCCGAGTGGGGTCCCACCGCCACGCCCGTCGGGACCTTCCGGCTCGTCCCCGTGCGGATCGGGCGGGACCTCCCGCTCATCAGCGCCTGGATGAACGACCCCGCCGTGGCCGCGTACTGGCACCTGGCGGGCCCGCCGGTGGTGACCGCGCTCCACCTGCGCACCCAGCTCTCCGCCGGCGGGCGGAGCGTCCCGTGCCTCGGGGTGCTGGACGGCACACCGATCGGCTACTGGGAGATCTACCGGGCCGACCTCGACCCGCTCGCCCGGCACTACCTCGCCCGGCCCCATGACACCGGGATCCACCTCCTCATCGGCCGCGCCGCCGACCGGGGGCGAGGGCTCGGCAGCGCCCTCCTCGAAGCCATCACCCGGCTCATCCTGGACAGGCGCCCCGCCTGCACCCGTGTCATCGCGGAACCCGACATCCGCAACGCACCGTCCATCTCCGCGTTCCTGCGCGCGGGCTTCCACGTCCTCGGTGAGGTGGACCTGCCCGGCAAGCGGGCCGCCCTCATGGTCCGGGAACGGGTCCCGCGCCATGCGCGGTAGCGCCGCACTGCCTGGCCGCGCCCTGCGACGACGCCGTCACCCTCGGCACACCGCCCGCGGCGACTCCGCTCCCACCGGATGCGGGCGTCGCGGAGGGGCAACGACTCCGATCACCATCGCAGCCCTCGCTATCCGCATCGGACAGCGACCGGTCACACCCGATGCGAGCCGGTCTCCGGCGATCCCCGCCGATCGCCGCCCCAGGGGCCCGGCAGTCCTGAACCAGCTACCCGCTCCCGGCACGAGACCCCGTTTGTCAGTGCGGGGTCGTAGGGTGGTCGCGCTATGACGAAGCCCTCCCTCCCCGAACTCCTGCATGCCGCCGTCGCCGCTGTCGGCGGCATGGAGCGCCCCGGCCAGGTGGCCATGGCGGAAGCCGTCGCGGCCGCCATCGACGACGGCTCCCATCTGCTGGTCCAGGCCGGCACCGGCACCGGAAAGTCGCTCGGCTACCTGGTGCCGGCGCTCGCGCACGGGGAGCGAGTGGTCGTGGCCACTGCCACCCTGGCCCTGCAGCGGCAGCTGGTGGAGCGGGACCTGCCGCGCACGGTCGACGCGCTGCACCCGCTGCTGCGCCGCCGCCCGGAGTTCGCGATGCTGAAGGGCCGGTCGAACTACCTCTGCCTGCACCGCCTCCACGAGGGCGTCCCGCAGGACGAGGAAGAGGGCCTGTTCGACCAGTTCGAGGCGGCCGCGCCAACCAGCAAGCTCGGGCAGGACCTGCTGCGGGTGCGCGACTGGGCCGATGAGACCGAGACCGGCGACCGCGACGACCTGACGCCCGGCATCTCCGACCGCGCCTGGTCCCAGGTGTCGGTGTCGTCCCGGGAGTGCCTGGGGGCGACGAAGTGCGCGTACGGCGCGGAGTGCTTCGCCGAGATGGCCCGCGAGCGGGCCAAGCTCGCCGAGGTGATCGTGACCAACCACGCCCTGCTCGCGATCGACGCGATCGAGGGCGCGCCGGTCCTGCCGCAGCACGAGGTGCTGATCGTGGACGAGGCGCATGAGCTGGTCTCGCGGGTCACCGGCGTCGCGACCGGTGAGCTGACCCCCGGACAGGTCAACCGCGCGGTGCGCCGCGCCGCCAAACTCGTCAACGAGAAGGCCGCCGACCAGTTGCAGACGGCCGCGGAGGGGTTCGAGCGGCTGATGGAGCTGGCCCTGCCCGGCCGTCTGGAGGAGATCCCCGAGGACCTCGCCTATGCCCTGATGGCGCTGCGCGACGCCTGCCGCACCGTGATCTCCGCGATCGGTGCGACCCGCGACAAGTCCGTCCAGGACGAGGACGCGGTCCGCAAGCAGGCGCTGGCCTCCGTGGAGTCGGTGCACGACGTGGCGGAGCGGATCACCAACGGTTCCGAGTGGGACGTCGTCTGGTACGAACGCCACGACCGTTTCGGCGCCTCCCTGCGTGTCGCTCCCATGTCCGTCTCGGGCCTGCTGCGCGAGAAGCTGTTCGCGGACCGGTCCGTGATCCTCACGTCGGCGACCTTGAAGCTGGGCGGTGACTTCAACGGGGTCGGCGCCTCCCTGGGGCTCGGTCCGGAGGGCGCGGAGGGCGAGGACCTGCCGAAGTGGAAGGGAGTCGACGTCGGCTCGCCCTTCGACTACCCCAGGCAGGGCATCCTCTACGTCGCCAAGCACCTGGCGCGCCCGGCGCGGGACGGCGACCGCGCGGACATGCTGGACGAGCTGACCGAGCTGATCCAGGCGGCCGGCGGCCGGACCCTGGGCCTGTTCTCCTCGATGCGGGCAGCCCAGCTCGCCGCGGAGGAGCTGCGCTCGCGGATTCCGGAGTTCCCGATCCTCCTGCAGGGCGAGGAGACCCTGGGCGAGCTGATCAAGAACTTCGCGGCCGATCCCAGGACCTGCCTGTTCGGCACGCTCTCCCTGTGGCAGGGCGTCGACGTGCCGGGGCCGAGCTGTCAGCTCGTCGTCATGGACAAGATCCCGTTCCCGCGTCCCGACGACCCGTTGATGAGCGCCCGGCAGAAGGCGGTCGAGGAGGCCGGTGGCAACGGCTTCATGGCCGTCGCCGCCACCCACGCGGCGCTGCTCATGGCCCAAGGCGCCGGGCGGCTCGTCCGGGCGACGGGCGACCGCGGCGTGGTCGCCGTGCTGGACCAGCGGCTGGCGACGGCGCGGTACGGCAGCTATCTGAAGGCGTCGCTGCCCGACTTCTGGTACACCACGGACCGTCATCAGGTCCGGAAGTCGCTCGCGGCGATCGACGCGGCGGCGAAGCAGGCCGAGGCGCAGTGACGGTGGGGGCCGTGCCCGTCCTGGGACGACCCCCACAGCGAGCGGTCCGCAGCCAGCCGGCCGACCTGAGACGGCCGCCCGCCCCGGGCAGCTGCCTGCCTCGGGACGGCCGCCCGTCCCGACGCGGCCGGCCCGAGACGGCCGGCCGCCGCCGGAGACAGCGGAGACAGCACAGGGCCCCGGAACCGGCGCAGGGGTCCCGGGGCCCGGTCAGAGGGGCGGCTGCTGGCAGCTCGCCCGTCACGGCCGTCACACGCGTCGCAGGACGGCCACCACCTTGCCCAGGATGGTCGCGTCGTCGCCCGGGATGGGCTCGTACGCGGCGTTGTGCGGGAGAAGCCAGACGTGGCCGTCCTCGCGCTTGAAGCGCTTCACGGTGGCCTCGCCGTCGAGCATCGCGGCCACGATGTCGCCGTTCTCGGCGACCGGCTGGCGGCGGACGGTGACCCAGTCGCCGTCGCAGATCGCGGCCTCGATCATGGAGTCGCCGACGACCTTGAGGACGAACAGCTCTCCGTCACCGACCAGCTGCCGCGGCAGCGGGAAGACGTCCTCGACCGACTCCTCGGCGAGGATGGGGCCACCGGCGGCGATCCGGCCGACCAGCGGCACGTACGACGCGGCGGGCTTGCCGGCGGTGTCGGTGGGGGTCACCGAGGCGGCCTGGTCGGAGCCGCGGACCTCGTAGGCGCGCGGGCGGTGCGGGTCGCGGCGCAGGAAGCCCTTGCGCTCCAGTGCCATGAGCTGGTGTGCGACCGAGGAGGTGCTGGACAGGCCGACCGCCTGGCCGATCTCCCGCATCGACGGCGGGTAGCCGCGCCGCTGGACGGAGTCCCTGATGACCTCGATCACACGGCGCTGGCGATCGGTGAGCCCCGAGCTGTCCGCCCGGATGCCTGGAGGTCGGCCCGGCAGGGAGCGCTTGTGCCCCTCAGGATTCGTGGCTTCGTTCATCGCATGCACCGGCTCGAGTCGGCCCTGGGAGCGGTCCTGGGCAGTGATGGTGGCACTGTCTGCGGTGGTGGTCACGTCGGCCCCTCTCGATGGTCTCCCTGCTGCACAACGGTAGTTGCTTTCGAAAGGTTGCGCCAAACACACGTTCGAGTGAAAAAGCGCGTTTTGACTGTCGCGATCATGGGTCCGGGTGTATGGCCGACGCGGTGCCGTGCGGGCATATGTGCCCTTTGTTGTACTCTTCAGCGCCGGGGAAGCGCCCTTGTGGGGTGCGCCCCAGTCTGCCATCCGGCACCCGCTCGTCCGGGCACCGGGCCCCCGTCCGCGCAGGAGTCCCACGGCTTCTCCGTGCGGCCGCCACGCTATCCCCTCGGGGCCCCGCCGTCCCGGCACCGCACCGCCGTCCGTGGGTCACGGCTCGCCGTCGTCACGGTTCGGGCGTCCGCGCGCCCGCCCCGTACGGCCGCTCCGGTGCGGTTCGAGCGGCCGCGTGGCGCGGCTCGTACGGCCGTTCCCCCGGCCCGTACGGCCGCATGCCGCGGTTCCCGAGGCCGTGCGGCATCGCCCGTACGGCCGTGCGCGGACACCGCCCCCTCGACACGCGGCCTGGGCTGTATGTACGCGCCAAATCCCACATCTAGTGGTTGCATGACGACAGCAGCCCAGAAGTTGTGGTCCCCCGGGTCATCGACCCCGCAGCGATCGCCTATGCTTGGGGCTGCTTCGAGGGGCCCGTGAGGCCCCCGAGGCTGTTGAGTCTGCTGTGAGGAGGGTTGGAGTTCATGCACTGCCCCTTCTGCAGGCACCCCGACAGCCGCGTCGTCGACAGTCGTACGACCGACGACGGGACGTCGATCCGCAGGCGCCGCCAGTGCCCTGACTGCTCCCGTCGTTTCACGACCGTGGAGACGTGTTCGCTCATGGTGGTCAAGCGGTCCGGAGTCACCGAGCCGTTCAGCCGTACCAAGGTCATCAACGGTGTGCGCAAGGCATGCCAGGGGCGGCCTGTCACCGAGGACGCGCTCGCCCAGCTCGGCCAGCGGGTCGAGGAGGCGGTGCGGGCCACCGGGAGTGCCGAGCTGACCACTCACGATGTGGGGCTGGCCATACTCGGCCCGTTGCAGGAGCTGGACCTCGTCGCCTACCTGCGCTTCGCGTCCGTGTACCGGGCGTTCGACTCGCTGGAGGACTTCGAGGCGGCGATCGCTGAACTCAGAGAGCAGACGGGCGGCCCCGCCGCGGGCGACGGAGGCGCGGGCGCGGGGAGCCGGGAAGACGACCGCGGGTCGGGAGAGGCCGCATCGGTCCCCGAGCCCGCGAGTGCCGCCGACTGACCGAGGGGCCGGCCGGACCTCGTGTCCGGAGCCGGCCGGTCGGCGGCGATCGAGAACCTGTTGCGGGTGGCAGCGAGAGGTGCCCGCAACATCAGACAGAACACCGTGCTTCGGGAACATCGGGGCACTTCAGGGCGTTTTCGCCCGTACAGGGAGGCGGCATGACAGAGACGGCGAGCGGTCCGGCACGAGGTTCCCGAGCGAAGGGCGCCAAGGCGACCAAGGGGCTGCGTATCGAGCGCATCCACACCACCCCCGGCGTTCACCCGTACGACGAGGTGACCTGGGAGCGCCGTGACGTCGTCATGACCAACTGGCGCGACGGCTCGGTCAACTTCGAGCAGCGTGGCGTCGAGTTCCCCGACTTCTGGTCGGTGAACGCGGTCAACATCGTCACCAGCAAGTACTTCCGTGGTGCCGTCGGCACCCCGCAGCGCGAGACCAGCCTCAGGCAGCTGATCGACCGCATCGTGAAGACGTACCGGAAGGCCGGTGAGGACTACAACTACTTCTCCTCGCCCGCCGACGCCGAGATCTTCGAGCACGAGCTGGCGTACGCCCTCCTGCACCAGATCTTCAGCTTCAACAGCCCGGTCTGGTTCAACGTCGGCACCCCCCAGCCCCAGCAGGTCTCCGCCTGCTTCATCCTGTCCGTCGACGACTCCATGGAGTCGATCCTCGACTGGTACAAGGAAGAGGGCATGATCTTCAAGGGCGGCTCCGGCGCCGGCCTGAACCTCTCCCGCATCCGCTCCTCCAAGGAGCTGCTGTCCTCCGGCGGCAACGCCTCCGGTCCCGTCTCCTTCATGCGCGGCGCCGACGCCTCCGCCGGAACGATCAAGTCCGGTGGCGCCACCCGCCGCGCGGCCAAGATGGTCATCCTCGACGTCGACCACCCCGACATCGAGGACTTCATCGAGACCAAGGTCAAGGAAGAGGAGAAGATCCGCGCCCTGCGCGACGCGGGCTTCGACATGGACCTGGGCGGCGACGACATCACGTCCGTCCAGTACCAGAACGCCAACAACTCGGTCCGCGTGAACGACGAGTTCATGAAGGCGGTCGAGGAGGGCGGCAAGTTCGGCCTGCGTGCCCGCATGACCGGCGAGGTCATCGAGGAGGTCGACGCCAAGGCGCTCTTCCGTAAGATGGCCGAGGCGGCCTGGGCCTGCGCCGACCCGGGCATCCAGTACGACGACACGATCAACCACTGGCACACCTGCCCGGAGTCCGGCCGCATCAACGGCTCGAACCCCTGCAGCGAGTACATGCACCTGGACAACACGTCCTGCAACCTGGCCTCGCTGAACCTGATGAAGTTCCTGAAGGACGACGGCAAGGGCAACCAGTCCTTCGACGCCGGCCGCTTCGCCAAGGTCGTCGAGCTGGTCATCACCGCGATGGACATCTCCATCTGCTTCGCGGACTTCCCGACCGAGAAGATCGGCGAGAACACCCGCGCGTTCCGCCAGCTCGGCATCGGCTACGCCAACCTCGGCGCCCTGCTGATGGCCACCGGCCACGCGTACGACTCCGACGGCGGCCGGGCCCTCGCCGGTGCCGTCACCTCCCTGATGACCGGCACGGCCTACCGCCGCTCCGCGGAGCTCGCCTCGGTCGTCGGACCGTACGACGGGTACGCCCGCAACGCCGACGCCCACAAGCGCGTCATGAAGCAGCACGCCGACGCCAACGACAAGGCCGTCCGCATGGACGACCTGGACACGCCGATCTGGGCCGCCGCCACGGAGGCCTGGAACGATGTGCTCCGTCTCGGCGAGAAGAACGGTTTCCGTAACTCCCAGGCGTCCGTGATCGCCCCGACCGGCACCATCGGTCTGGCGATGTCCTGCGACACCACCGGCCTCGAGCCCGACCTCGCCCTGGTCAAGTTCAAGAAGCTGGTCGGCGGCGGCTCGATGCAGATCGTCAACGGCACCGTCCCGCAGGCCCTGCGCCGCCTGGGCTACCAGGAGGAGCAGATCGAGGCGATCGTCGCCCACATCGCCGAGCACGGCAACGTGATCGACGCCCCCGGCCTCAAGCCGGAGCACTACGAGGTGTTCGACTGCGCCATGGGCGAGCGCGCCATCTCCCCGATGGGCCACGTCCGCATGATGGCCGCGATCCAGCCGTGGATCTCCGGCGCCCTGTCCAAGACGGTCAACATGCCGGAGACGGCGACCGTCGAGGAGGTCGAGGAGATCTACTTCGAGGCCTGGAAGATGGGCATCAAGGCCCTCGCCATCTACCGCGACAACTGCAAGGTCGGCCAGCCGCTGTCGGCCAAGAAGAAGGACGACGAGAAGAAGCCCGAGGTGAAGGCCGAGGAGGCCCCCGCCAAGGTCGAGAAGGTCGTCGAGTACCGCCCGGTCCGCAAGCGCCTCCCGAAGGGACGTCCCGGCATCACCACGTCCTTCACCGTCGGCGGCGCCGAGGGCTACATGACCGCCAACTCCTACCCGGACGACGGTCTCGGCGAGGTCTTCCTGAAGATGTCCAAGCAGGGCTCGACCCTCGCGGGCATGATGGACGCCTTCTCCATCGCGGTCTCGGTCGGCCTCCAGTACGGCGTGCCGCTGGAGACGTACGTCTCGAAGTTCACGAACATGCGCTTCGAGCCGGCCGGTATGACGGACGACCCGGACGTGCGGATGGCGCAGTCGATCGTCGACTACATCTTCCGCCGCCTGGCGCTCGACTTCCTGCCCTTCGAGACCCGCTCCGCGCTCGGCATCCACTCCGCCGAGGAGCGTCAGCGGCACCTGGAGACCGGCTCCTACGAGCCGCTGGACGACGAGGACGTCGACGTCGAGGGCCTGGCCCAGTCGGCTCCGCGCGCCCAGGAACTCAAGGCCGTCGCCACCCCGAAGGCCGAGACCGAGGCGGCCTCGCCCGCCCCCAAGCAGGCCCACACCAGCGCCGAGCTGGTGGAGATGCAGCTGGGCATCCAGGCCGACGCCCCGCTCTGCTTCTCCTGCGGCACGAAGATGCAGCGGGCCGGCTCCTGCTACATCTGCGAGGGCTGCGGCTCGACCAGCGGCTGCAGCTGATCGCTGAGCTGTGAGTGAGGGGCGCCGGCACTGAGCCGGCGCCCCTCGTGGCGTCCGCGGGGGAACCCCGCGGTCAGGACCTGTGCAGGGTCCCCATGACGCGGGTGAAGTGCGTGGGGTCGTCCTCGAAGCCGATCAGCCCGGGGCGGAACTCCCACACGCCCGCCTCGTCCCGCCGGAACTCCGCGACCGCAGCCGCGGTCGCCCCGAGGACCCCGCCGAAGTCGTCCTGCGCGAGATCGGTGTAGCCCTCACGGATGCGCAGAGCCGGGTTGACCACGCTGACGAAGGTGCGCCGCCCGGGCCGCTGCTGGATCGCGACACCGACCACCACGCGCGCGTAGCGCGCGTCGAGCCGGTTCAGCTCCACGGTCAGCACCTCGTCCCAGCCGAAGCCCTTGCCGTCCTTGCTGTCGCGGTTGAGGTAGATGGTGCCGTCGGGGGAGCGGCTGTCGAAGTGCACCACGTACGCGGGATCGCCGTACGGCTCGCCCGCCTGATACGTGGCGGCCACTATGTCGAGATCGGTGGGCGGCTGCCCCGCCGGACTGGGGTCCCACTTGAGCGCGATCTCGACCTTGCCGATCCCCTTGCTGATGCCGTTCACGAACGTCCCCCTTCCCCGAGTGCCCGCAGGCCGAACTGCCGGGCGGTCCAAGCCGGTTGCCCATCCTGCCACGCGCGCCGGGGCGCTCGCGCCCGGCCTGTCCGCCGGAGCGTGACCCCCGCCACGTCCCGGGGCCTTACCATGGCGCGGTGCTGGTCAAGTGGACTCGCTGCACCGTGGTGGACCGTCGGGGGTTCGAGCGGGGGCAGCGAAAGTGGGCGGGGCTGCTGGGTGAGCCGGGTTTCCGGGGGCAGGGCGGGGGCTGGAGCCGCAGCCGGCCCTCGGTGGCCCACGTGTTCGCCTTCTGGGAGAGCCGGGCCTTCTACGACTCCTTCATGGCCCGCTCCCACGACCGGCTGGCGGCGGCCCAGTCGGGCACCTTCAAGGACGCGCAGGCCCGGCTGTTCGACCACCGCTTCGACGTGAAGACCGGCTTCGAGCCCCGTTTCACGGACGCCGATCTCCTCCGGGTCGCCCTGTGCCGGGTCCACGCGGACCGGGTCGAGAACTTCACCCTGATGCAGGAGAAGGTGTGGAACCCGGCCATGGCCGGTTCGCCGGGCATGATCCGCGGTCTGTTCGCCGAGGCCCCGGGCAACGAGTTCATGGTCCTGTCGATGTGGCGGTCGGCGGCCGAGCACGGCAAGTACCGCACCGAGCGGGTGGAGCGGCTCGCCCTGCGCGCGCAGACCGAGGCGGACGTCGCCGCGCTCACGGGCGACGTCGTGGATCTGGAGCCGACCTGGACGGTCTGACGGGAAATGTGTGATCTACGCCGTATGGAGCCCGTACGAGTGCTCCACCGGTCGTGGCGCGATCTAGGGTTTTGGCATGGCACGACCACGGCGCATCGTCCTTGTCCGGCACGGCGAGTCAACGGGCAATGTTGATGACTCCGTGTACGAACGCGAACCCGACCACGCACTCGCCCTCACCGAGCGGGGTCTGCGGCAGGCCGAGGAGACCGGCAAGAGACTGCGGGAGCTGTTCGGCCGGGAACGGGTCAGCGTCTACGTCTCCCCGTACCGCCGCACGCACGAGACCCTGCAGGCCTTCCACCTCGACCCCGAGCTGATACGCGTGCGCGAGGAGCCCCGGCTGCGCGAGCAGGACTGGGGGAACTGGCAGGACCGCGACGACGTACGCCTGCAGAAGGCGTACCGGGACGCCTACGGGCACTTCTTCTACCGCTTCGCCCAGGGGGAGAGCGGCGCCGACGTGTACGACCGGGTCGGCGGCTTCCTGGAGAGCCTGTTCCGCAGCTTCGAGGCCCCCGACCACCCGCCGAACGTGCTGCTGGTCACCCACGGCCTGGCCATGCGGCTGTTCTGCATGCGCTGGTTCCACTGGACCGTGGCCGAGTTCGAGTCGCTGCGGAATCCCGAGAACGGCGACATGCGGATGCTCGTCCTGGGGGAGGACGGCAAGTACACGCTGGACCGGCCGTTCGAACGCTGGCGAGATCCGGAACCCTACGGGATCACCGGATAGAGTGGCAGGGCGATGACCGCTGACTCCTCTTCCGACGGGCGCCTGGACCGCGCCCTGGCCAGCCTGCGCGGACTGGCCGTCGGGGACGCGCTGGGTTCCCAGTTCTTCGTGCCGGTGAACTATCCGCTGCTGAAGCGACGGGAGCTGCCGCCCGGCCCCTGGCAGTGGACCGACGACACGGAGATGGCCTGCTCCGTGGTGGCCGTCCTCGCCGCCCACCAGCGGATCGACCAGGACGCCCTGGCCCACTCCTTCGCCCACCACCACGACTTCGACCGCGGCTACGGCCCCGCCGTCAACCGTCTGCTGCGGCTCGTCCGGGAGGGCGGCGACTGGCGCGAGCTGGCCGCCGCGCTCTTCAACGGACAGGGTTCCTGGGGCAACGGTGCCGCCATGCGGATCGCCCCCCTGGGCGCCTGGTACGCCGACGACCCCGAGCAGGCGACCCATCAGGCGGAGATCTCCGCCTACCCCACGCACCAGCACCGTGAGGCCGTCGTCGGCGCCATGGCCGTCGCCGCGGCCGCCGCGCTGGCCGCCGATCCCGCCGGGCCGCCGAGCCCCGAGGCACTGCTCGACGGTGTGGTCTCGCTCGTCCCGAAGAGCGCGGTCGGAGCGGGTCTGCGGCGCGCCCGCGACATGCTCGACTACGGCGACCCGGCCACGGTCGCGGCCGTGCTGGGCTGCGGACGGCGTACGACCGCCCATGACACCGTGCCCTTCGCCCTCTGGTCGGCCGCGCGCTCGCTCGGGGACTACGAAGGGGCCTTTTGGACCACCGCGCAGGCCGGTGGTGACGTCGACACCACCTGTGCCATCGTGGGCGGGGTGATCGCCTCCGGCAGGGCTGGGGCACCGCCCGCCGAGTGGGCCGGGCGCACCGAGGCACTGCCGGACTGGGTACCGGCGGCGACGTCGGCCGGCTGACCCCGTTTGGCCGGGGTGCGGTCCGGCACGGACTGCCGCTGTCGCCGGGCATCTTCGGTGCCCACGCCTTGGGCCGACAAGGGGCATGACTGCGACCGGTATTGCGGCAGCCGTCATCAGCCGGCGTCGACTCAAACTCGCCACGTCAGAGTCAGGTCTCCGATCACCGGAATTCCGAGTGTGGGCGCAAGGGCTCCAGGACCCGTCATGCCTGCGGTTGGCGGCAATGCGAATTGGTCAAGCACTGCGACCAGATGGCGGTGTCCGTCACCGCCGGGCACTGGCACCCACAGGTGCAACTTGTTCGCAGCCGGGTCCCAATCCCAGTCCCCTTCGTAACTGACGGCTCCGCCGATGAAAGCAAGCCTTCCGAACCACTTGTCCTCGGGGTGCGGGCCTGAAATCTTGGCGTCATCCCACACGAAGTCGATCTGTCCGGTCTGAGGGGTCCAGTCAGGGATGATGTTGATGTTTGCGCCGCGTCGCATTGTGCCTCCTGGGCGGCGATCCTCGAACAGTTCAGGAACGCCAGACCTCCGGATCCGGCTGACGTAGCTCGGAGCAGGGGCGTCGCGATGCGCAATCGGTTTTCGCTATTCTCACCGCTCAACGAACCCTCGCCCGCTCGCTCCGTATACCACTATGTGCCGCTGCAGTAGCGGGGGGCAAGCAGAGGGGGCACCGCAGAAAGCTCAGTATCGGCTTGACTCGCGACGGAGCCGAATGGCGACTCGGTACCGCGCTGACCAAGACATCAGTTCCTGTCGGCCCGGGCAGGTGCGGCTCTGAGAGCCGGGGCCTGATCCCCCTGGCCAAAGGCGCACAAACTCTCCGTGCGGGGTGGGAACTCTCCGTGACCGCAGGGCGTTGTCCCGGTATCCGCGGTGCATCGGCCGCCCCGCGGTGGTCCGTCGGGCAGCGCAGGGGGTGACGTGGGAGTGCTGGCAGTGTTGTGGGTCCTGCTCACCTGCGCGGTGACGGTGATGGTGGCGGTGCGGCCGGCGGTGCCGGGGAGCGGTGCGCGGACGGCCGGACCGGCGTCCTCCCCGTGGGGTCCCTGGACGCCGCCCCGCCGTCCGCGGTCACGCGCGGGCCGGCCGGCGAGCCGCGGACATACCCCCGTCATGCCCCTCGGCCCGCCGGTTCGTCCGGCCCGCGCCGTCCTTCGGTCAGCCGACCATCGGGCCCGCCGTGCCGGACAGGGCCTCCAGGTCGCTCTTGCGGACACGGATCACCCACCAGGCGGTGACCAGTGCCAGCACGGCCATCGCCGCGGCCGGGACGAACGCCGTCGAGATGCCCTCCGCGAGCACCTCATGGCCCCAGGGCGCCGGCAATTGGTGCGTCGTGGCGAACTCCGCCTGCTTCTCCGGCGAGCTCTCGGCCAGGAAGCTCGGCAGCTGCTTCTCGGCCTCGTCCTTGCTGGCCGTGCCGAACACGGTGGTGAGGATGGACAGGCCCAGCGAGCCGCCGACCTGCTGGGTGGCGTTGAGCAGGCCGGAGGCCGCGCCCGCCTCGTTCGGGGCGACCCCGGAGACCGCGGTCACTGTCGCCGTCACGAAGTTCAGGCCCATGCCGAAGCCGAACACCAGCATGGGGCCGAGGACGCCGCCGAGGTACGAGCTGTCGGGGGTGATGAACGTCTGCCAGATCAGCCCGGTCACGACGGCCGCCGAGCCGGCGACCATGAACGGCTTGGGCCCGAGCACCGGCAGGAACCGCTGCGACAGACCCGCGCCGATCACGATCGCGACCGTGACGGGCAGGAAGGCCACACCCGCCTTGATCGGGCTGTAGCCCAGTACGTTCTGGACGAACAGCACGATGTAGAAGAACATCCCGAACATGGCCGCCGCCAGGCTCAGCATGATCACATAGGTGCCCGCGCGGTTTCGGTCGGTGAACATCTTCAGCGGGGTGATCGGCTCCCTGGCCCGCATCTCCGTGAACACGAAGGCGACCAGCAGGACGAGCGCGGCACCGAAGGAGGTGAGCGTCAGACTGTCCCGCCAGCCTTCCTCGGCCGCGCGTATGAAGCCGTAGACGAGCGAGGCCATGCCGACCGTCGAGGTCAGCGCCCCCGCGATGTCGAAGCGGCCGGGGTGGCGTTCGGACTCGTTGATGTAGAGCGGGGTGAGTACGGCGATCAGCACACCGATCGGGACGTTGACGAAGAGCACCCAGCGCCAGTCCAGCCACTCGGTGAGCATGCCGCCGGCGAGCAGGCCGATCGCGCCACCGCCCGCCGAGACCGCGGCGAAGACGCCGAACGCGCGGTTGCGCTCCGGCCCCTCGGCGAAGGTGGTGGTGATGAGCGCCAGGGAAGTCGGCGACGCGATGGCGCCGCCCACGCCCTGCAGGGCACGCGCTGCCAGCAGCTGCCAGGGTTCCTGGGCGAACCCGCCGAGCAGGGAGGCGAAGGTGAACAGCAGGATGCCGGTGAGGAAGACCCGGCGGCGGCCCAGGATGTCACCGGCCCGGGCACCGAGGAGCAGCAGGCCGCCGAAGGTCAGGGTGTACGCGCTGACCACCCAGGTGAGATCGGTGGTGCTGAACGCCAGTGCGTCTTGGATGTGCGGAAGTGCGATATTCACAATCGTCGCGTCGAGTACCACCATGAGCTGGCAGGCCGCGATGACGGTGAGTGCGATGCCGGGATGCCCCTGCCGGCGCGCCGCACCCGGTTTCTGATGTTGCGTCAACTGAGAGGTCGTCACTATGGGTCCCCCACATGAGCGTTAGTGAACGCTCGCGTTCACTGTCGCGTCAACGGTAGTGAGTCCCCGCTAGTGAACGCAAGCGTTCACTGGATCCGTCATGCCGTGGTGCGTCCGACTGTCATGAGCAGAAAAGTCCCCTTCATCCCCGATAGCCATTTCCTGTTCGCTGGAGATACCCGAATGGTCACTTCGCGCTGGACGGCCGCCCCCGCTCGGGCGGCCTCTCCCCGTCGGCGCGGCGCCGTACTCGAACGTGCGATCCTCGATGCCGCGCTGGAGCAACTCAGTACGGTCGGCTGGAACGGCCTGACGATGGAGGGCGTCGCCGCGGGCGCCCAGACCGGAAAGGCGGCGGTCTACAGGCGCTGGCCGTCGAAGGAGGACCTCGTCGCGGACGCGCTGCAGGCCGGGCTGCCGCGGCTCGACGCGGCACCCGACCTGGGGAGCGTGCGCGAGGATCTGCTCGCCCTGTGCCGGCAGGCGCGTGACGCGATGTTCTCGCGTCCGGGATCCGCCCTGCGTTCCGTCATTCACGAATGCGACACCGTGCAGGCTGAACGCTTCCACACCGTGATCGTCGAGGGGGTGGTGGAACCGACCGTCAAGCTGCTGCGTGAGGTGATCACCCGTGGCATCGAGCGAGGCGAGGTGCGGGCGGACGCCGCCGACGGATACGTTCTCGATGCCGTCCCGGCCATGATGATGTACCGGTCGAAAATGTGCGGATGCGAATGGAGCGATCGAGACATCGAGGAGATGACCGACCGGCTGATGATGCCGCTGCTCCGCGTGGACGGAGGCTGAGCGCCGGCGGAGACCGTCGGGCGGGGGCGAGGGCAAACCGGGGTGTCGCCACGGGTTCGGACCGGCGTACGCTAAGGGCGCCATGCCGTACGAACCACCTACTCACACCGTCGAGCGCTCACTCCGCGCCACGACCGGAGCGAAGATCATTGCCGGTGTCGACGAGGTGGGGCGCGGCGCCTGGGCCGGCCCCGTCACCGTCTGCGCGGCGATAACCGGACTCCGCCGGCCGCCCGAAGGGCTCACCGACTCCAAGCTGCTCACCGTCAAGCGGCGCACCGAGCTCGCGCGGACACTGCAGCAGTGGGTCACGTCGTACGCCCTGGGGCACGCGTCCCCGGAAGAGATCGACGAGCTGGGAATGACGGCCGCGCTGCGGCTTGCGGCGGTGCGGGCTCTGGACGGTCTGCCCGTCCGCCCCGACGCGGTGATCCTCGACGGCAAGCACGACTATCTCGGCGCGCCCTGGACGGTCCGTACCGTGATCAAGGGCGACCGGTCGTGCGTGGCGGTGGCGGCGGCGTCGGTGATCGCCAAGGTCCAGCGGGACAAAATGATGGCCGAACTGGGTGCCGACCATGCAGACTTCGGTTTCGCGGACAACGCCGGGTATCCGTCGCCCGTGCACAAGGCCGCACTGGAGGTGCGGGGCCCCACTCCGTATCACCGGTTGTCGTGGGCGTATCTTGATGCGCTGCCCCAGTGGCGGCACCTCAAGAAGGCCCGCAGCTGGGCGGACGGAAGCGTTCCGGCGATCGAGGGCCAGCTCGGCTTCGATTTCTGACGTTTCCGATCGCACGTATGTGCCACCCAGTCGCGCGTGTCGCACCAACGTTTGATAAACATCAGGTCATGCCTCTCATCCCCGAGGAGCCTCAGATTCACGAGAGTGCCCAGGGTCCCCGCGCCACTCCGGCCAGCGGCCGCACCGCGCCGACCCCCCGCCCCGTACCCGGCCCCCGCCCCGCGGCTCCGCCGCGTCCCGGTCGTCCCGGCCCCGTCCGGCCCGCGCCTCCGGCGCAGCGGACGGCCCCCGACGCCTCAGCGGCCCACCCCGGCCCGGCCGGCCCCGCCGCCTCCGCTCCGGCGACCCCGCAGATCCAGCTGATCCCGGCCTCGGCCGAGGGAGCGCTCGACGCCGCCGAGGAGGCCGTGGACCTCCTGCTGGAGTCGGGCCGCGCCCCCGGTGACGTGCTGGTGATCACCACCGGCGAGCCGCACCCGTGGGCCGCCCACGAGCTGTCCTTCGGCGAGGCCGCCTACTGGGCCCAGCACGACGCGCGCGACGACGTGTTCTACGCCGACGCCGCCGTCGCCGGGCGTGCGGCTTCCCGGCCCGTGGTCGTCGTCGCCGTCAACGGCGGCTCCGACGCCGTGACCGCCACCGCCCTGCCCCTGGCCCTCGAGCGCGCCGGTGCCCTGCTGGTCGTCTGCGGTGACCCGCAGCAGATCAACGCGGTGCTGGGCGTCGGGGTCTGAGCAGGTCCGAACAGTCCCCGGTCCCGGGACGGGCGGGGCCGCGCACCCGCGACGGCTTCCGCGTGCCCCGGCCGCCCGGGCTGGGTGGTGGCCTGTCGGTGTGGGCCCCGGTGGGGTTGCCGAGGCGGTCGCCCGGGCAGACGCCGGTGAGGTGCGGCAGAGCCGCCCGTGCGCGATCAGCCGGGGCGAACCGTGCCGTGGCCGGTACGAGGGGCGTACCGCACGCGCTCGGTCAGGGGAGCGCGTGCCGTCGGCCGGGGTCGCCGTGGGGTTCGTGGACGGCTCAGCGTGCCGCCGCGCGGCGCAGCACCTCCGAGGCGGCGCCGCCGGTGCGTATCGGTGGTGGCGGTGCCTCGGACAGGGCGAAGGGCTCCGGTGCCGAGTGCGTACTGGGGCGGCGTCCGCCGCGTCCCTCCCCGAGGACCTGCCAGCCGTCCCGCGTCAGTGTGATGTACGCCCCGCAGCGCAGTCCGTGAAGTGTGCACGCGTCCCGCAGACCCCACATCCAGGCCCCGTCCTCCTCCGTCCAACGCGCGTCACCGTCCCGGCAGTACATCAGCACGGCCGTCCGCACCGGGGTGCGCCGGCGCAGGTCGTGCGGGATCACCCGGCGCAGCTGGGCGAGGAGCGCGTTGCGGAACATCCAGCCGTCGGCCGGGGCCGGGCGCCGGGTGAACGACGCGCTCGCCCGCACCCGTTCGTCCGGGTCGAGCACGGCCACGACCGCGGTGGCCGGCTGCGGACGGTGCCGTGCGTGCAGTCCGCTGACCACCTCGCGCGGATTGCGCAGCAGGGGGATCCCGGCGGCGGCCCACTCCGCGGGTTCGAGCATGCGGGCCAGGGGGTTGGCGGAAGCGGCGGACAGGTCGGCGGACGACGTGGATGCCGTAGACGGAGCGAATCCGAAGGTCACGATCCTCCCTTCGGCTACGCGCCCACACTGCGGGCGGGATCGGTTTCGGGGGAGCGCGCACCGCAGCGGAGCCCTGTCTGATCACGGACGAACCGTGCGGGGAGCGGACTTCAATTCTTCCTGTCGAACCTGGAAGCGGCAACGAGCAATTGGGGCCACCGACCCTTATCGGATGGTGGGTGGCTTATATCCCTACCCAAAGGTATGCCGGGCGACGCCCGGGGCCGACGGCGCAGGCCAGCCCGGTGCTGCGGTGCCGCACGGCCCGCCGGGCGGCGGGCCGCTGACGGGGCGTCGGCGGACGCGGGGCGCCGTGCCGCCGCTCAGCCCTGGACGGCGAGGACCAGGGGCAGCACCCCCTCGGCGCCGGCCCGCCGCAGCATGCGGGCCACGACCGCGAGGGTCCAGCCGGTCTCCGTGAAGTCGTCCACGAGCAGCACCGGTCCGTGGACGTCGGCCAGCGTGGCGGCGAGGGCGGGCGGCACGGTCAGCGCACCGTCGAGCACCTTGAGCCGCTGGGCGCTGTTGCTCCGGGGGACCGGTCCGCTGCCGGCGGTGTACTCGACCGTGCCCAGGAGCGGCAGCCGTCCCACGCGCGCGATGTGCTCGCCGAGGGAGCCGACCAGCCGGGGCCGGGAACGGGAGGCGATGGTGACGACACCGACGGGGCGCGGCTGGGCTTCCGGCGCTCCCGGCGCCCAGCCGCCCGGCCCCCTGGCCCAGTCGGCCAGGACCCCCACGACCGCTTTCGCCACATCGTCGGGCACCGGGCCGTCCGGGGCCTGGGGCGCGAACATCGGCCGCAGCCGGTTGCCCCAGCCGATGTCCGACAACCGGCCCAACGCCCGCCCCGTGGCGGCCTGTTCGCCGGCCGGGATGCGGCCCTTGAGGTCGACGCCGATCGCCGGCAGGCCGGTCGGCCACATCCGGCGCGGCTCCACCGCGACTCCTGCCCGCCCCAGGTCCGTGCGCGCGGCCTCCACGGCGGTCGTGGAGGTGTCCGCGGTGAACCGGGGCCCCGCGCAGTTGTCGCAGCGACCGCAGGGCTTGGCGCCCTCGTCGTCCAGCTGCCGTTGCAGGAACTCCATGCGGCAGCCGCTCGTCGAGGCGTACTCGCGCATCGCCTGCTGTTCGGCCCTCCGCTGCCGGGCCACCCAGTCGTAGCGCTCGGTGTCGTACGTCCACGGCTGCCCCGTCGCGATCCAGCCGCCCTTGACCCGCCGGACCGCCCCGTCGACGTCCAGGACCTTGAGCATCGTCTCCAGGCGGGAGCGGCGCAGCTCCACCAGCGGCTCCAGGGCGGGCAGGGACAGGGGACGGTCCGCGCGGGCCAGGACGTCGAGGGTGCGGCGGACCAGGTCCTCCGGCGGGAAGGCCAGGGAGGCGAAGTACTCCCAGATCGCCTCGTCCTCCCGCCCCGGCAGGAGCAGCACCTCGGCATGCTCCACACCACGTCCGGCGCGGCCGACCTGCTGGTAGTAGGCGATGGGGGAGGAGGGCGAGCCGAGGTGGACCACGAATCCCAGGTCGGGCTTGTCGAACCCCATGCCGAGGGCGGACGTGGCCACCAGCGCCTTCACCTTGTTGCCGAGCAGATCCTCCTCCGCCTGCTGCCGCTCGGCGTTCTCCGTCTTGCCCGTGTACGACGCGACCGTGTGCCCGCGGTGCCGCAGGAAGGCGGTGACCTCCTCGGCGGCCGCCACGGTGAGCGTGTAGATGATTCCCGAGCCCGGCAGGTCGTCGAGGTGGTCGGCGAGCCACGCCATCCGGTGCGCGGCGTCCGGCAGCCGCAGCACACCCAGGCTCAGGCTCTCGCGGTCCAGCGGGCCCCGCAGCACCAGGGCGTCCGTGGAGCCCCCGGTGCCGAGCTGGTCCGCGACGTCAGCGGTCACGCGGGCGTTGGCGGTGGCGGTCGTCGCGAGCACGGGGACGCCCGCCGGGAGGTCGGCCAGCATGGTCCGCAGGCGCCGGTAGTCGGGGCGGAAGTCATGACCCCAGTCCGAGATGCAGTGCGCCTCGTCCACGACGAGGAGGCCCGTCGCCGCGGCGAGCGCGGGCAGCACCTGGTCGCGGAAGTCGGGATTGTTGAGCCGCTCCGGACTGACCAGCAGGACGTCCACCGCACCGGCGGCGATCTCCGCCTGGACGGCGTCCCACTCCTCGGTGTTCGAGGAGTTGATCGTCCGGGCGTGGATGCCGGCCCGCGCCGCGGAGTCGACCTGGTTGCGCATGAGCGCGAGCAGCGGGGAGACGATCACGGTGGGGCCACTGCCCCGGGCACGCAGCAGCGCCGTCGCCACGAAGTACACCGCGGACTTGCCCCAGCCCGTGCGCTGGACGACCAGGGCCCGGCGCCGCTCGGCGACCAGCGCCTCGATGGCCCGCCACTGGTCCTCGCGCAGCCGTGCCGCGCCCGTGGCGTCACCGACGAGGCGGGCGAGGACCGCGTCGGCCTCCGCCCGGAGATCCGCGTTGCTCGTGTGCTCCATGCGTCCCATACAACAGGACGGCACTGACAGTGGGCACGGCGAGACGGACGGGAGAGGGGGGTGCGGCACCCGTCGGCGGCCCGCAGCCGGGATATGGGTGACGTGTCCCTGATCCGAGTTATCCACAGGCCGAAGCGGAGTTCGGCATTTCGCGAGATCGTCCTCGCATGACGAATCACGGCGAAACCACCGGTTCCTTCGGCAACGACGACATCACGGGACAGGAGGGGCGGAAGGGTCAGAGTGCTCCCGACACCCGCAGCATCTCCGAACCCGCACCGAAACCCACGGCCGCCGCCGGCGCGGAGGTCCTCGACGGCCGGACCGGGACCCACCAGGTCACCTTGCGCACCCCGGCGGAACTCGCGGACGCCCTGCCGTACCTGCTCGGGTACCGGCCGGAGGACAGCATCGTGCTCGTCGCCCTGCACGACTGGGGCGGACGCGGCAGGTTCGGCGGCCGGGCCCGGCTCGGCATCCCCGCCAACCCCGACGACTGGGCGTCGGTGGCCGCGGAGCTGACCCGCGGCCTGATGACGGGCAGCGCCCGGCGGCGCGGCACCCCGGAGGGCGTGGTGGCCTACCTCTGCCAGGACCCGGGCGACGGCGAGACGGCCCGGCAGGTCATGGAACGGCTGCGGCCGCTCGCCGACGAACTGCGGCACCGGTGCAGCAGGGCCGGCGCCCCGGTGGTCGAGGCGATCTGCATCTCCGGCGGACGCTTCTGGTCCTACTGCTGCGAGAGGAGGGGATGCTGCCCGGCCGACGGGGAGCCGATGGGACTGCCCGGCACCTCGGTCCTGGCAGCCGCCGCCACCTACGCCGGGATCCAGGTGCGGGGGACCCTGCGCGAACTGCGCGCCCGGCTGCTGCCGTGGGAGACCGCGGCCGCCCTGGAACAGGAGGTCGCCCTGGACACGGCCGGCATGGCGCTCGTGCCCAGGATCCTCGATGGTTCCGGCCGCGTCGACGTGGCCGAGGAGACGCTGGCACTGGCCCAGCGGCTCATCGGACGGCTGGCCACGGCCCGGCCGGTGACCGGAACGCTGCAGGCGGACCTCCGTGACGACGAGCTGATCGACCACGAGGAGGCCGCCACGCTGATCCTCGGCCTGCAGGACCGCACGACCAGGGACCGCGCCGCGGAGTGGATGGAGGGTGACGAGGCCGGGCCCGCTCTCCGGCTGTGGCGGGCGCTGGCCCGCCGCTGCGTCGGGCCCTACACCGAGCACGCCGCGGCACCCCTGACCCTCGCCGGCTGGGTCGCCTGGTCGACGGGCGACGAGCTGGAGGCCCGCGAGGCCCTGGCCATGGCCCTGGGTGCGGACCCCGGCTACCTCTTCGCGCGCCTCCTCCACCAGGCGATCAACGAGGGCCTGGACCCGGAGTCGATCCGCCGCTGCCTGCGGGGGGAGCCGGAGGGCCGTACGACCCGGGCGCCCGGCACCGGACACGACCCGGTGGCGGCAGACGGCACCGCCTCCGGAGTCGCGGAAACGACCGGGAAGGCGGGGGTGAGGGAAGGGGCGGACGCGGGGGAGCGGCCCTCGGCCGCGGTACCGGACGACCCCCAGGAGCCCGGTGACGCCGCACCCACCGCGCCTGCCGCACCCATCGCACCCACCGGGCTCACCGCGCCCGACGATCCCGCCGTGCTCGTTGAGCCCGACCGCGCCGGTGCCGGCGGCCACCCCGGACTCGTACCGGCGCCCGGAGCGTCCGCGCTCCGCCGCGCCCGGGCTCGGGCGCTGCCCTCGGGGGCGAAGGCGCCGAACACGACCGGCGCGGGCCCGCGGTCCCGGAAGAGGGCCGCCGGCACGCACCCGGGCGCGGGACGGCTCGGCGGAACCCGCCCGCGTTCCCCGAAGGGGTCCGCGCGGCGTGGCAGCCGCACGGAGGAACCGCGCTCGGGCTCCGGCACCGGCGGCGGTGCCCAGGAGGACAGGTGAGCGTCCACTGAGGGGCCGGCGTCACCTGAATGGCGGAACACCTGGACGGGACGCCCGGGCCGGACGAGTTGCCGTACCTTCCCGGTCCTGGCGGACGCGCTTGCCGCAGCCCTCCGGTCCTGACGGGCGTCCTCTCGTCGGCTCGGCACAGCGGCAACGGGGCGGCGCGCCAAGGGCCGCCGCCCGGAGGCATCCGGGAGGCGGGCAGGCCAGGGGTGCGGCCGGGCGAAGGGAGTGTTTATCGTCAGGCAGACGACTATGATCGCGGCATGCCCTACGACCCGTCAGCCTTTCCGCCCTTCGCCGTCACCGTGGACCTGGTCGTGCTGACCGTGCGCCGCCATGCCCTGTGCGCGCTGGCGGTACGCAGGGGCGAGCCGCCCTTCCAGGGGCGCTGGGCGCTGCCCGGGGGGTTCGTGCGGGCCGACGAGGACCTGGCGCAGGCGGCGGCACGCGAACTGGCGGAGGAGACGGGACTGCGGGTCCACGACCCCGCCGTTCCGGCCCAGGACAACGGTGCCCACCTGGAGCAGCTCGCGACCTACGGCGACCCCAAGCGCGACCCCCGGATGCGGGTGGTGAGCGTCGCCCACCTCGCTCTCGCCCCCGACCTGCCCGCACCGCGCGCCGGCGGTGACGCCAGCAACGCCCGCTGGGCGCCGGTCGAGGAACTGCTCCAGCAGAACGGGTACGGCCGCGACGGCGAGCCCCTGGCCCCGCTCGCCTTCGATCACGCGCAGATCCTCGCCGACGGAGTGGAGCGCGCTCGCTCCAAGATTGAGTACTCCTCGCTGGCCACGGCGTTCTGCCCACCCGAGTTCACCGTCGGAGAGCTGCGCCGGGTCTACGAGGCGGTCTGGGGCGTGGCCCTCGACCCGCGCAACTTCCATCGCAAGGTGACGGGCACCCCGGGCTTCCTCGTCCCCACCGGCGGCACGACCACCCGCCAGGGCGGACGTCCCGCCCAGCTCTTCCGCGCCGGCGGTGCCACGCTCCTCAACCCCCCGATGCTGCGGCCCGAGGTGTGACCGGCCCGCACCGCCGACAGTGAGCCGGGCTCGCCCGTTCCGGCCTCCGAACGGGCCGTGCGATGCCCGGAAAACCGTATATAGCACGCTAAATTGCTGCGGGTGATCCAGGCCTTCGGACTGACCAGCAACCCCCGCAAGGATCTTCCGCCCGCCGTCGACGACGTCTCCTTCGACGCGCGCGCGGGACACGTCACCGCGCTCCTCGGTGCCGCCGGTGCGGGCAAGACGACGGTGCTCAGGCTCATGCTCGAACTCCAACAGGGCCGTGGCCTCACGCACTTCCGAGGGCGCCCGCTGCACCGCATCGCCCACCCCTCGCGCGAAGTCGGCGTTCTGCTCGGTGATGTTCCCGGCCACCCCGGGCGCACCGTCCGAGGTCACCTGCGCATGCTGTGCGCAGCCGCCGGAGTCCCGGTCCGGCGGGCGGACGAAGTCCTCGAAGCGGCCGGCATCGTCAGCCTGCGGGAGGAACGACTCGGCACCCTCTCCCGTGGCATGGACCGCCGCCTCGGGCTGGCCTGCGCGCTGCTCGCCGACCCGCACACCCTCGTGCTCGACGACCCCGCCGCAGGGCTCTCCGCCGGGGAGGGCCGCTGGCTGCACGGCATGCTGCGCGCCCACGCCGCACACGGCGGCACCGTTCTGGTCAGCACCGCCGACCCCAAGGAGGCCGCACGTATCGCGGACCGGGTCGTGACGCTGGACGGAGGCAGGGTCGTCGCCGACCAGGCGGCGGCGGACTTCGCCCGCACCCGGCTGCGTCCGCGGGTCGTCGTCCGCACCCCGCACGCGGCCCGCCTCTCCGCCGTCCTCACCAAGGAGGCGCGCACCGGGCAGCGCTCGATCGAAGTCGCGCGGGAGGGCGGCAACCGCCTGTACGTCTACGGCAGTACCTGCGCCGCCGTCGGCGACGCCGCGTTCCGGCACGGCATCCTCGTGCACCAACTCGCCGACGAAGTAGGCGACATGGGGCCAGGAGCGGGGGACGAGACACCCCCACCTGTACCGGGTGCCGTGGAAGGACGGCTCACGGCGGGAAGCCGCGAGGGCTCCGGTGGCACCGGTCTGCCGGGCCCGTCCCCGGCCCGTACCGGAACGGTCACCGAGGCGGGAACCGACGAGGAAGCCGACACAGAGGTGGAGACCGACACCGAGGCGAGAACCGACACAGAGGTGGAGGCCGGCGCGGCAGCGGAGACCGACACCGGCACGGAGACCGACACCGGCACGGAGACCGACACCGGCACGGAGACCGACACCGGCACGAAAACCGACACCGGCACGAAAACCGACGCCGGCACGGAGACCGGAGTCGAGGCGGAGGCGGTGGAGGCCGGCATCGACACGGGGACCGGCGCCGGATCCGAGGTCCAGCCCCGGCCCGACGCCTCACGGGCTGCGGTCCCCGGCCCGGCGGAACCTGCGGAAGCCCTCTCGGTGCCGCCCGAGCCGACCCGGCCGGGCACGGAGTCCGCCCCGCCTGCCCTGCTCCCCGCCCAGGTCTCCTCCCCCGGCCCCGCCTCGGTTGCCGCGCCTTCCCACGCCACCGGTTCCCGCACCCTTCCGCCCCCCGGCCACCTCACCGAGCCGCTGCCCGGCCTCCCGCCCCCCATTTCGGTCCGCCCCGCTCCCAGCCCGCTGCGCCCGCTGCGCTACGAGCTGCGCCGGGCGACCGGAGTCGGGACCGGGTTCCTCACCGGGGCCGTGGTGCTGGTGGTCTCGGCGCTCACCGCGGTCGTCGTGGCCCGTATCGGGCACACTCCGCAGGCGCGGCTGCTCGCCGCGTGGCCCCGGGAGCTGCCGCTGCCGCCCGCGGCGCTCGGCGCCGGGCTGCTGGGCGCGCTGGCCTTCGGGGACGAGTTCCGCCACCCGGCTCTGGCGGCGGACCGCGGCACGGTGCCCCGTCGGCTGGGGCTGCTCGCCGCCAAGCTGCTGGTCTCCGCGGTCACCGGCCTGGTCCTCGCCGTGCTGACCGTGGGCTGCGACGCCGAGGTGCTTTATCTGCTGTACGGACGGGAACTCGTACGGGTTCCCGCGGAGTGGCTGTCGCTGGCGGTGAGTTGGATCGCGCTGGTGGTCGGCTGCGCCTGGGCCGGGGTGCTGGCCGCCGGGGTGTTCCGGTCCACCGCGGGCGGGCTCGCGACGGTGGTGGCCGTGCCGGTGGTCGTCGTACCGCTGCTGCAGAAGCTCCTGGCCGGCCCGCCCGTGTGGAGCGCGGCGGGCTTCCCGCTGCGGCTGCGCGAGGTGCTGCTGTCGCAGTGGCCCTTCGGCGGTGAGCGCTATGTGGCGGCCGTGGCGCGTGTGATCGGCCAACCCGTCGGCACCGCCCTGACGTTGTCGCTGGCCACACTGCTCTGCGCGTACGTGGTCACGACGCTGCGGCGCAGGGTCGGGTGACAACCGTCCGCACTCATCCGGTCCGGGTCGGGCACAACTCCCTCACGATGCGCCCATTTCCTTCCGATAAGGCGTCAATTGCGGCGCAGTGAGCGATCACCCTTTCGTGTGCTTTTCACCAAAGACCTCAAGGGAGTTGAAGGCGACGCCGACAAAGGATGCGTGAGTACCCTTGCGCACACCATGATGACCGCCGCCCGCGCCGCAGACTCCGGCCTCGCCGGCCAGGGCGAACTCGACCGCTACCCCTTCGCGGAGGCCGCCCCCGCGGACCGCGTCGGGGTCCCCGCCTGGGAGGGCGCGGACCCCGAGCTGGGCCGGGTGGGCCGGCGGGCCGCGGGCAGCCGTGGCCGCGGCCTGCACGGCCAACTCGTCCAGCAGCTCGGACAGATGATCGTCTCCGGCGACCTCGGTGCCGACCGTCCGCTGGTCCCGGAGGAGATCGGCCAGCGCTTCGAGGTGTCCCGGACCGTCGTCCGCGAGTCGCTGCGCGTCCTGGAGGCCAAGGGCCTGGTCAGTGCCCGGCCGAACGTCGGTACGCGGGTGCGCCCCGTCAGCGACTGGAACCTGCTCGACCCGGACATCATCGAGTGGCGGGCCTTCGGCCCCCAGCGGGACGACCAGCGCCGCGAGCTGAGCGAGCTGCGGTGGACGATCGAGCCGCTGGCCGCGCGGCTGGCCGCCGGCCACGGCCGTGAGGACGTCCAGCAGCGGCTGTCCGACATGGTCGAGATCATGGGGCACGCCATGGGGCAGGGCGACGCGCTCACCTTCTCCCGCGCGGACACCGAGTTCCACTCGCTGCTCATCCAGATCGCCGGCAACCGCATGCTGGAGCACCTCTCCGGCATCGTCTCGGCGGCGCTCCAGGTCTCCGGCGGCCCGGTCACGGGCTGTGACCGGCCGAACGAGGCGACGCTGGTGCACCACGGCCGGATCGTCGACGCGCTCGCCGCGGGGGACGGCGCGGCGGCCGAGGAGGCCATGCGGCAGCTCCTCACCGTCCACCCCGAGGTGGAGCGCGTCGTTCCCGCGCCGCGCGAGCACTGAGCGGAAACCCCGGACGTCGCGGCCGGGGGGCTACCTCTTCCTCCACCCCGCGGCATCGCCTCGGTCCGGCGAGCCGTCTCCGTCGGACCCCGCAGGATCCACCGGCCTGCCGGGTCCGGCGTGGCGACGGACACCCAGGCGACATCGCCCGGACCGCGCATGACCTCGTATGTCCGTATCCGAACGTCTTTGAGTGCTTACGGGGTGTGACTCGGGCCACGCAGATTGGGCGTAACGCTCGTGGAAACAGCGCGATGACCTAAGAGGTGACAGCCGCGGAGGGAATACGGACGCCGTTCAAGGCGCTGTGCATCTTCCCGGCCCCCGCCCGCGCCGTCGGCCCATCCCCAAGCCGGCGGTCGGCTCTCGTCCTCCGTGGACGGGGCCGGAAGTCGTTTTCCAACGTTCCGAGAGGTTGTTCGTGTCGGCCAGCACATCCCGTACGCTCCCGCCGGAGATCGCCGAGTCCGTCTCTGTCATGGCGCTCATTGAGCGGGGAAAGGCTGAGGGGCAGATCGCCGGCGACGACGTGCGTCGGGCCTTCGAAGCTGACCAGATTCCGGCCACTCAGTGGAAGAACGTACTGCGCAGCCTCAATCAGATCCTCGAGGAAGAGGGTGTGACGCTGATGGTCAGTGCCGCGGAACCCAAGCGCACCCGAAAGAGCGTCGCAGCGAAGAGCCCGGCCAAGCGCACCGCCACCAAGGCGGTCGCGGCGAAGACGGTGACCACTCGCAAGGCCACCGCCACCTCGCCCGCGCCGGCCGCGCCCGTCGACCCCGCCGTCGAGCCCACCGAGGAAGCCGCGCCCGCGAAGAAGGCCGCTGCCAAGAAGACGACCGCCAAGAAGGCGGTCGCCAAGAAGGCCACCGCCAAGAAGACGGCGGCCAAGAAGACCGGCGCCAAGAAGGACGACGTCGAGCTGCTCGACGAGGAGGTCCTGGAGGACACCAAGGTCGCCGACGAGCCCGAGGGAGCCGAGAGCGCCGGCTTCGTGCTGTCCGACGAGGACGAGGACGACGCCCCCGCGCAGCAGGTCGCCGCGGCCGGCGCCACCGCCGACCCGGTCAAGGACTACCTCAAGCAGATCGGCAAGGTCCCCCTGCTCAACGCCGAGCAGGAGGTCGAGCTGGCCAAGCGCATCGAGGCGGGCCTGTTCGCCGAGGACAAGCTGGCCAACGCCGACAAGCTCGCGCCGAAGCTCAAGCGCGAGCTGGAGATCATCGCCGAGGACGGCCGCCGCGCCAAGAACCACCTGCTGGAGGCCAACCTCCGCCTCGTGGTCTCCCTGGCCAAGCGCTACACCGGCCGCGGCATGCTCTTCCTGGACCTGATCCAGGAAGGCAACCTCGGTCTGATCCGCGCGGTCGAGAAGTTCGACTACACCAAGGGCTACAAGTTCTCCACGTACGCCACCTGGTGGATCCGGCAGGCGATCACCCGTGCCATGGCCGACCAGGCCCGCACCATCCGTATCCCGGTGCACATGGTCGAGGTCATCAACAAGCTCGCGCGCGTCCAGCGCCAGATGCTCCAGGACCTGGGCCGCGAGCCCACCCCGGAGGAGCTGGCCAAGGAACTCGACATGACCCCCGAGAAGGTCATCGAGGTCCAGAAGTACGGCCGCGAGCCCATCTCGCTGCACACCCCGCTCGGCGAGGACGGCGACAGCGAGTTCGGTGACCTCATCGAGGACTCCGAGGCCGTGGTCCCGGCCGACGCGGTCAGCTTCACGCTCCTCCAGGAGCAGCTGCACTCGGTCCTGGACACCCTGTCCGAGCGTGAGGCGGGCGTCGTGTCCATGCGCTTCGGGCTCACCGACGGCCAGCCGAAGACCCTCGACGAGATCGGCAAGGTGTACGGCGTCACGCGTGAGCGCATCCGCCAGATCGAGTCGAAGACCATGTCGAAGCTGCGCCACCCGTCGCGCTCGCAGGTCCTGCGCGACTACCTCGACTAGGTCGCGTCCCGACCGGGCCGTACCCCGCCCGGTCGCGGCGGTACGACGTCGAAGGCCCGGCACCGCGGAAGCGGTGCCGGGCCTTCGTGCCGCGCGGGCGCGGCGGCCGGGAGCGGGTGCGGGGCACGGTGCTCTGAACCACGCTGGGGAGTCCAACAACGCCCCAGAGTGAGGAGTGCGCATGCGTCGTCCCTCTGTCCGAGCGCTGGCCCGCCCACTGGCCGGGGTCGCTGCCGCGGCCCTGATACCCCTGGTACCGGCGTTCTCCGCCGCTCCCGCCGCGGCCGAGGGCATAGTGGGCGGGTTCCCCGTCGACGTGACCGACGTTCCGTGGACGGTGGCGCTGTCCAGCCGTGACCGGTTCGGCGGAACGCGGTCCGGGCAGTTCTGCGGTGGGGTGGCGGTCGGCCCCACGACCGTGCTCACGGCGGCGCACTGTCTGGAGGAGGACGTCCTCGGCTCACCGCCGCACGAGGTGCCCGACCTCAAGGTGATCGCCGGGCGCACGGATCTGCGCACCGATCACGGCCAGGAGGTCGCGGTGCGCGAGAGCTGGGTGAACCCGGGCTACGACGACGTCAGCAACAGCGGGGACTTTGCCGTGCTGACGCTCGCCGAGCCGCTGCCGCCGGGCGCGGTCGTCGCGATGGCCGGCGCGGGTGATCCCGCGTACGCCGCGGGCACCGCCGCCACGGTCTACGGCTGGGGAGACGTCTCGGGCCAGGGCGACTACGCGGACGTACTGCGGGCCGCGAGTGTGCAGGTGCTGCCCGACACGCTGTGCGAGCGCGCGTACCCGGCCGGTGGCGACGGCAGTTACCTCGCCGAGGCCATGGTGTGCGCGGGGCGGCGGCTGGGCGGCCGGGACGCCTGTCAGGGGGACAGCGGGGGGCCGCTGGTGGCCCGGGGGCGCGTCATCGGGCTGGTGTCCTGGGGCAGTGGCTGCGGCCGCTCCGGCAGCCCCGGCGTCTACACACGGATCTCCGACGCCCTGCGGAAGCTCGGCTGGGACCGCGCGGGCCACAGCCACATGGCCGGGTGAGGGCCCTCCACGGGGCCTGAGCCCGCAGGCGGGCAGGACGACGGGCGGCCGACCCCGGGTAGGGGGTCGGCCGCCCGTTCACCGGCCTGTGCCGGGGCTGGCTCGTCGTGGACGCGAGGGTCAGCGTTCGTCTTCGGAGGCGTTGTCGGGAACGGCCGTGAGCCGCTCGGTCTCGTCCTGTATCTCAGCGGCGATCTTCTTGAGTTCCGGCTCGAACTTGCGGCCGTGGTGGGCGCAGAAGAGCAGTTCTCCGCCGCTCAGCAGGACGACGCGCAGGTATGCCTGGGCGCCGCAGCGGTCGCAGCGATCAGCGGCCGTCAGCGGGCTCGCGGGGGTCAGAACAGTAGTCACGTCGCCTCTTCTCTAGCTCGACGAGCTGTCGTACCAGGGTCAACATCCAACCAGCCCCAAAACGTTCCCGCTCGCGGCTTTTCCTCGGAAGATTTTTTCCGAGGCGGCTGGCTGCTGCCCGTTGGCGGCGAATGTGCCGTAGTGCGTGTCTGTGTGTCGTACGGTTTCGCGCGTTCGTATCGGTCTCGGTCCTCCCGGCTGGGTTGCCGGTTGTTCATGAGGACGTGCCCGGAGCCTAAATGGTTCATGCCTGGAAGGGAACGTGATGTGCACTTCACCCCATCGAGGGATCGAACATCCATGCGACCGTCGACTAGTCTGCCTTCAGACGAGGGTGGCGTTACAACGGCTCTACCAGGCCTCGGTACCCTCTGAGCGGCTACCCCAGCCACGGCCTTACCCCGATGGGCCCCATCTGAAATTCAGCGAGGAGCGAACCGCGTGACCGCCGAGACGTCCGTGCCGTCCACAGCTCTGCTGGCAGGAGCAGACCGGGACGGTTCCAACTACACCGCGCGGCACCTGCTCGTCCTCGAGGGGCTGGAGGCCGTCCGCAAGCGCCCGGGCATGTACATCGGCTCGACCGACAGCCGCGGCCTGATGCACTGCCTCTGGGAGATCATCGACAACTCCGTCGACGAGGCCCTGGGCGGCTACTGCGACCACATCGAGGTGATCCTCCACGACGACGGCTCGGTGGAGGTGCGGGACAACGGCCGCGGCATCCCGGTCGACGTGGAGCCCAAGACCGGCCTGTCCGGCATCGAGGTCGTGATGACCAAGCTGCACGCCGGCGGCAAGTTCGGCGGCGGCTCCTACGCCGCTTCCGGCGGCCTGCACGGCGTCGGCGCCTCCGTCGTGAACGCGCTGTCCGCGCGGCTGGACGTCGAGGTGGACCGCGGCGGCCACACCCACGCGATCAGCTTCCGGCGGGGCGTGCCGGGCGCCTTCGCCGCGGCCGGCCCGGACGCGAAGTTCGAGGCCAGGAGCGGCCTGCGCAAGGCCAAGAAGATCCCCAGGACCCGCACCGGCACGCGGGTGCGGTACTGGGCCGACCGCCAGATCTTCCTCAAGGACGCCAAGCTCTCCCTGGAGAACCTGCACCAGCGCGCCCGCCAGACCGCGTTCCTGGTGCCCGGCCTGACCATCGTCGTCCGCGACGAGTTCGGCCTCGGCGAGGGCGGCAGCAAGGGCGAGGAGTCCTTCCGCTTCGACGGCGGCATCAGCGAGTTCTGCGAGTTCCTGGCGGCCGACAGGCCCATCTGCGACGTGCTCCGCTTCACCGGCCAGGGCACGTTCAAGGAGACCGTCCCGGTCCTCGACGAGCACGGCCAGATGACACCCACCGAGGTCACCCGGGAACTCGGCGTCGACGTCGCCCTGCGCTGGGGCACCGGCTACGAGACGACCGTCAAGTCCTTCGTCAACATCATCGCCACCCCCAAGGGCGGCACCCATGTCGCCGGCTTCGAGCAGGCGATCGCCAAGACCATGAACGAGGTGCTGCGCGCCAAGAAGCTGCTGCGCGTCGCCGAGGACGACATCGTCAAGGACGACGCCCTGGAGGGCCTGACCGCGGTCGTCACCGTCCGCCTCGCCGAGCCGCAGTTCGAGGGCCAGACCAAGGAGGTGCTCGGCACCTCGGCGGCCCGCCGCATCGTGAACAACGTGGTCTCCAAGGAGCTCAAGGCGTTCCTGACCGCCACCAAGCGCGACGCCGCGCAGCAGGCCCGGGTGGTCATGGAGAAGGCCGTCGCCGCCGCGCGGACCCGGATCGCGGCCCGTCAGCACAAGGACGCGCAGCGTCGCAAGACGGCCCTGGAGTCGTCCTCGCTGCCCGCGAAGCTCGCCGACTGCCGCAGCGACGACGTCGACCGCAGCGAGCTGTTCATCGTCGAGGGGGACTCCGCGCTCGGCACCGCCAAGCTCGCCCGCAACTCCGAGTTCCAGGCCCTGCTGCCGATCCGCGGCAAGATCCTCAACGTCCAGAAGTCGTCCGTGACCGACATGCTCAAGAACGCCGAGTGCGGCGCGATCATCCAGGTCATAGGGGCGGGCTCGGGGCGGACCTTCGACATCGACGCCGCCCGCTACGGCAAGATCATCATGATGACCGACGCCGATGTGGACGGTTCCCACATCCGGACCCTGCTGCTCACGCTGTTCCACCGCTACATGCGGCCCATGGTCGAGGCCGGCCGGGTCTTCGCCGCGGTCCCGCCGCTGCACCGGATCGAGCTGATCCAGCCCAAGAAGGGCCAGGACAAGTACGTGTACACGTACTCGGACCGGGAACTGCGCGACAAGCTCATGGAGTTCCAGAGCAAGGGCGTCCGGTACAAGGACTCGATCCAGCGCTACAAGGGCCTGGGCGAGATGGACGCCGACCAGCTGGCCGAGACCACCATGGACCCGCGCCACCGCACCCTGCGCCGGATCAACCTCTCCGACCTGGACGCCGCCGAGCAGGTCTTCGACCTGCTGATGGGCAACGACGTGGCGCCCCGCAAGGAGTTCATCTCCAGCTCGGCGGCGACGCTGGACCGGTCGCGCATCGACGCCTAGCCGCCGCGCGCGTTTCGTCGGCGGGCAGCCGACATGGTCACCTGATGGGGTGAAGGGCTCCGGGAAGAAGAACCGGCGATCTTTCCGTTCTGTCCATGCTTGGGCATGCACTCAAGTGACGGTCGTCCCCGTGACGCACGCGGTGTGCGGTACGACGACCCCTGGCACGCCGCTCTCGCCTCCGCCCGGGGTCTCGCCCCCGGCCGCGGGGGGGCCGGCCACGTCTCCGCGCCCGTGCCCGCCGCGGCCCGCGAGCGGTCCGGGCGGGGCGGGCGGACGGAGCCATGGGAGAGCGCGGTGAGCGCCGCGGACGTCTACGTCGAGGTGCAGCGCAGCGCCGCCTTCCAGGAGGTCCGACGCCGCTACCGCCGGTTCGTCGTCCCCGCGTTCGCCGCCTTCTTCACCTGGTACGTCGGCTACGTCGTCGCCGCCACCGCCGCGCCCGGACTCATGGCCCGGCCCGTGGCGGGCGCGGTGAACGTGGCGATGCTGGCCGGGCTCGGCCAGTTCCTCTCCACCTTCCTGCTCACCTGGGCCTACGCCCGGCACGCCCGGCTGCGCAGGGACCGCGCGGCGCTCGAACTGCGCTGGGACACCCAGCAATTGACGCGCGGCATCCCGGGGGCGGTGCCCGGTGACCGGTGAGCACCAGACCCTGGCCCTCGTGCTGTTCGGCGTCTTCGTCGCCGTGACCCTGGCGATCACGAGCTGGGTGAGCCGCGGCCGGCGCGGCTCGGCGGTGGAGTTCTACGCCGGCGGACGCCTCTTCTCGCCGATGGAGAACGGTTTCGCCATCGCCGGTGACTACATGTCCGCAGCCTCCTTCCTGGGCATCTCCGGCCTGATCGCGCTCTTCGGCTACGACGGGCTGCTCTACTCGGTGGGCTTCCTGGTGGCCTGGCTGGTCGTGCTGTTCCTGGTCGCCGAACTGGTCCGCAACTGCGGGCGGTTCACCCTCGCCGACGTGGTCGCCGCGCGCATGCGGGAACGGCCGGTGCGGATCGCGGCGGGAACGTCCTCGGTCACCGTGTCCGTCCTGTACCTGGTGGCGCAGATGGTGGGGGCGGGCAGCCTGGTCGCGCTGCTGCTGGGCGGGACGGGAGCGGCCGCGCAGACCTGGACGGTGATCGCGGTCGGCGCGCTGATGGTCGTCTACGTGTCGTGGGGAGGGATGCGGGCCACCACCTGGATCCAGATCGTGAAGGCGGTTCTGCTGCTGGGCGGGGCGGTCACGCTGACCGCGCTCGTCCTGGTGCGCTTCCACGGCGACGTCGACCGGCTCCTGCGCACCGCGGCGGACCGCAGCGGCCACGGCACGGCGTTCCTGGCGCCCGGCCTGACGTACGGCGGGGACTGGACCGCCCGCCTCGACTTCATCAGCCTGGGACTCGCCCTGGTGCTGGGCACGGCCGGGCTGCCGCACATCCTGTCGCGGTTCTACACCGTGCCGACGGCCCGCGCGGCACGGCGTTCGGTCGTCTGGTCGATCGCGCTCATCGGCGGTTTCTACCTGATGACGATCGTCCTCGGCTTCGGCGCCGCCGCGATCGTGGGCCCGCAGGCCGTGCGCGCCTCGAACACGGCAGGGAACACCGCGGTCCCGCTGCTGGCGCTCGACCTGGGCGGCGGCGCCGGCTCCACCGGCGGGACGGTGCTGTTCGCGGTGGTCGCGGCGGTCGCCTTCGCCACCATCCTCGCAGTGGTCGCCGGAGTCACCCTCGCCTCCTCGGCCTCCGTCGCCCACGACCTGTACGCCTCGCTGCGCCGCGGGCGCGGGGAGCCCCGTGGCGAGGTGGCCGTGGCGAGGGCGGCGGCGGCCGGCATCGGTGTCGTCGCCATCGCCCTCGGGCTGCTCGCCCGGGACCTCAACGTCGCCTTCCTGGTGGGCCTGGCGTTCGCCGTCGCCGCCTCCGCGAACCTTCCGGTCCTGCTCTACTCGCTGTTCTGGCGGCGCTTCACCACCCGGGGCGCCGTCTGGGCCGTCTACGGCGGCCTGGTCCCGGCGGTGGCGCTGGTGCTGCTGTCACCCGTGGTCTCGGGCAGCCCCGACGCGCTGTTCCCGCACGCCGACTTCCAGTGCTTCCCGCTGCAGAACCCGGGCCTCGTCTCCATCCCGCTGGGCTTCCTGGCCGGCTGGCTCGGCACGGTCACCTCCACGGAGCCGCCGGACGCGGCCAAGCACGCGGAGACGGAGGTGCGGTCCCTGACGGGAGCGGGCGCCGCGTGACGGAGCGCCGACGCGACGCGGTGCGTGCGGTGTGACGGGGGCGCGTGCGGTGTGACGGGGGCGCGCGGCGCGCCGCGAGTGCGTGCCGGGGCGGAGCGACCGACGGGCCATAGCGACGTAACCCGGGTGCGCGCGGCGTGACGGGTCGCGCGGCGTGACGGGTCGCGCAGCGTGAAGGGTCGCCGGCGTGAAAAGTCGCGCGGTGTGAAGGGCCGCGCGGCATGACGGGGGACAGGCGCGGCTGACGCCGGCCAGGCGCCGTCGAGACTGCGGCGAGTCCCGTCCGTACCCAAGGGGGGCACGGCCCTTCCCCCGCCCCACTGGGCCGGGCCTCAGGCGCGGGTCGCCCACACGTAACGGTGTTCCGGGCGGCCCGCGTCCCCGTACTTCAGGGTCAGCGTGGCCCGTCCCGTGCGCTCCAGGAGCTTCAGATAGCGCTGTGCCGTCTGCCGGCTCACCCCGGTGCGTTCGGCGATCTCCTGGGCCGACAGCGGCCCTTCGGCGTTCATCAGGCACTGCCGCACCAGCTCGGCCGTGGTGGGGGAGTGCCCCTTCGGCAGATCCGGCTCCGACGGCGCGGACAGCGCGCCGAAGATGCGGTCGACCTCCGCCTGCTCCGCCTCGCCACCGCCGTCGAGGGTGCGGCGCAACTGCGCGTAAGCCTCGAGCTTCGCGCGCAGCCCCGCGAACGCGAACGGTTTGACCAGGTACTGCAGCGCGCCGTGCCGCATCGCCGCCTGCACCGTCGCGACGTCCCGGGCCGCCGTCACCATGATCACGTCGGTCTGGTGGCCGCGCCGGCGCATCTCCTGCACCACCGCGAGCCCCGTCCCGTCGGGCAGGTAGTGGTCCAGGAGGACCAGATCCACGTGCGGCAGCGTCTCCAGCAGCCGCAGCGCCTCCGCGGCCTGGTGCGCTTCCCCGACGACGTGGAAACCCGGCACCTTCTCGACGTACGCGGCGTTCACCCGCGCGACCCTGGTGTCGTCGTCCACGACCAGGACCTCGATCATCGCGTCTCCTCCTCGGCGGACGGTACGGCACCGGCGGACCGCGGGCCCGGGCGGGGCGGCACGGACTCCGCGCCCGGTACGTTCGCCGCGGCCCGGGGGCCGGGTTCGGCGAGCGCCTCGGGCAGCACCACGGTGAACTCCGCGCCGCCGCCGGGCGCCTCGCCCACGGTCACCGTGCCACCCTGCCGCTCCGCCAGCCGGCGCACCAGGGACAACCCGATGCCGCGCCCGCGGTGGGCGGGCGGCTCCTTCGTCGACCAGCCCTCGGTGAAGACGACCTCGCGCCGCTCCTCGGGGATACCGGGCCCCGTGTCCCGCACCGCCAGCACGGCGGCACGGCCCTCGGCCTGCAACTCGACCTCCACGCGCGCGTGCGGTGTGCCGGCGACGGCGTCCAGCGCGTTGTCGACGAGGTTGCCGACGATGGTGACCAGGCCCCGGGGATCGACCAGCCGGTCCGGCAGGCCGGTGCGGCCGGAGAGCCGCAGCGCCACCCCGCGCTCGGCCGCGACGGTGGCCTTGCCGACCAGCAGGGCGGCCAGCAGCGGGTCCTGGATCCGCTCGGTGATCTGTTCCGCCGTGGCCCGGTGATCGCCGACCACCTCGCCGACGAAGTCCACGGCGTCGTCGTACATCTCCAGTTCGAGCAGCCCCAGCAGGGTGTGCATGCGGTTGGCGTGCTCGTGGTCCTGGGCGCGCAGGGCGTCGATCAGGCCGCGCGTGGAGTCCAGTTCCCGGCCCAGCTGTTCCAGCTCGGTGCGGTCGCGCAGGGTGGCCACCGCCCCTCCGTCGTCGGTGGGCATCCGGTTGGCGACCAGCACCCGCTGCCCGCGCACGGTGAGCAGATCGGTGCCCGTGACCCGGCCGGCCAGCACATCGGCGGTACGTCCCCCGCCCAGCGCCTCGTCCAGGGAGCGGCCCACGGCCTCGTCGCCGATGCCGAGCAGGCGCCGCGCCTCGTCGTTCAGCAGGCGGATCCGGCCCGCCCGGTCCAGGGCCACCACGCCCTCCCGGATGCCGTGCAGCATCGCCTCCCGCTCCGCCAGCAGGGCCGCGATGTCGGAGAACGCCAGGTCCCGGGTCTGCCGCTGCACCCGGCGGGCGATCAGCCACGCGGCCAGCGCGCCGACGGCCAGGGCGCCGCCGGCGTACGCCAGCAGCTCCGGGATCGCGTGGACGAGCCGCGCGCGGACACTGTCGTAGGCGATACCGACCGACACCGCCCCGACGATCTCGCCCTCACCGTCGCGCAGCGGGACCTTGCCGCGCGCGGAGCGGCCCAGGGTGCCCTCGTCGATCTCCATGACCTCCCGGCCGGCGAGCGCCTCGCTGGGGTCCGTGGAGACGTGCCGGCCGATCTCCCCGGGATCGGTGTGCGACCAGCGCACGCCCCGGGTGTCCATGACCACGACGTACTCGGCCCGGGTGGCCGCGCGGATCCGCTCCGCCTCCCGCTGGACGGGCCCGTCCGGCGCCGGCGGCGTACCGCGGACCTCGTCGGCGAGCCGCGGCTGCGCGGCCGTGGTCTGCGCGATCGCCAGGGCCCGGCGCATCGCCTGGTCGTCGAGCTGGTCGCCGAGCGGTGCGAGGAACAGCCCGGTCGCGAGCACCGCGACCCCCGCGGCGATCGCCACCTGCATCAGCAGCACCTGTGAGAACACCCGGCGCGGCAGGCCGAGACGCAGGCGGCGGGCGGGGGGCGTGGGGCTCATACCCATGACGGTACGTGGCGGGGGAGTCCGCGCCGAAGCTCGGGGGCTCGCGCGCGCCCGCCCCGGCGCGCCGGCGTCCGCACACAGGGCCGCCGGGGTCAGCTGGCGAGGGCCGCCGGGGTCAGCTCGCGGACCGCCACGACGTCCATCCGCGCGGGGGCGCCCAGCACCGAGGTGCCGCAGCTCTCCGGCCTCGGCGGCTCCGACGCCCCCTGGGCCACGAGGACGCGCCAGCAGCGGCCGTCGGCGTGGGCGACGGTGACCTCCCAGCGCGGGGCCGCACCGGCGGCCCGTACGGCGCTCTCGGTCCGCACCACGCTCAGCGCGTCCGCGGTGTACTCCCGCGCCGCCCGCCGCACCGCGAGCTCGGCCGCCTGGCCGGGCCGTTCCCAGGCGGAGCTGCCCCGGCACCCGTCGACCACGATCCGGCCCTCCTGGACGGCGTGCAGGACCTCCTTGACGCCGTGTGCCTCGGCCCGGCCGTAGGCGTAGCCGTACGGCAGGACGAGCAGCGTCGGCGAGAAGCGGTGGCCGCCGAGATGGGTGACCTCCCAGACGCCCTCCACGCCCGACGCGGCCAGCTCGGCGGCCAGGGGGCGGCCCAGCAGGGCGCAGCAGCGGTCGCGCTTGCCGTTGGTGCACACCAGCGCGAGGGGGGCGCCGGTGTGGGGACCGCCCTGGAGAACGGTGTCGAAGGCGCGGTGGTCGCCCCGGCCCAGGGCGGCGAAGTCCAGGTCGAGCAGCCGGCCCGGGTCATCGGTGGTGGCGGTGCGCACCCAGGTGCCGCCGGGCACGGTGTGGGCCGCGTAGATCCGGCGGACGGCGGGGGTGCGGCAGTCCGCGTGCCGGCCGGGCCGGCGGATGAGCGCGATGCGCACGCCGGTGCCCTTCGCCGCGGCCTCCAGGGCACGGCCCAGCGCGGGGTCCAGGTGGCTCGAGGTGAGCGCCCTGGCGCCCCACGGGCCGGGCTGTTCCACCAGGAGCCAGGTCCTGGCGGTGGCCGCGGTTCCGGAAATGGGCTCGTCGAGGCTCCGGGAGACGGTCGCACACGTACTCACACAGGTGAGCCTAACCTGACTTGGTCATCACATACCTCTGATTGCTCGGTTGTCCTGCTCCGGGCGGGTACGAGAGCTCCGTAAGGACCTGCCGGCTGCTCGTATTCTGGGCGCCGCAGGCAGTTTCCGCCGTGCTCCGGCCACGGGCCGGCGCCGCACCGCTGGGAGAGAGGTCGTACGTTGGGGCAGAGCCCGAGGCCACACCAGATCCCGGTCGTCGTCCTCGCCGGATTCCTGGGCTCCGGCAAGACGACCCTCCTCAACCACCTGCTCCACCGCAGCGGAGGCAGCAGGATCGGCGCCGTGGTGAACGACTTCGGCGCGATCGAGATCGACGCCATGGCGGTGGCCGGCGCGCTCGGCGACTCCACCGTCTCGCTCGGCAACGGATGCCTGTGCTGTGCCGTCGACGCCGGCGAGCTGGACCTGTACCTCGGCCGGCTCGCGCGCCCGGAGACCGGCATCGACGTCATCGTGATCGAGGCCAGCGGGCTCGCCGAGCCGCAGGAGCTGGTCCGTATGGTCCTCGCGAGCGAGAACCCGCGCGTGGTGTACGGCGGGCTCGTCGAGGTCGTGGACGCCGCCGAGTTCGACGCCACGCGCGCGAAGCACCCCGAGATCGACCGGCACCTCGCCCTCGCCGACCTGGTGGTGGTCAACAAACTGGACCGGGCCGCGGACGCCGAACGCGTCCTGGGCCAGGTCCGCTCCCTCACCGACCGGGCCGCCGTCGTGCCCGCCACCTACGGCCGGATCGACCCCGAGTTCCTGTTCGACTGCAAGCCGGGCGAGGAGCGCGTCGGGCAGCTGTCCTTCGACGACCTGCACGACGAAACCCACGGTGCCGACGACGCCCACGGCATCGGGGACCCGGACGGCGGGGGCCACGGCCACGCCGGGCACCTGCACACCGGCTACGACAGCCTGTCCTTCGTCTCCGACGTCCCGCTCGACCCGCGGCGGCTGATGCGGTTCCTCGACAGCCGCCCCGAGGGGCTCTACCGGATCAAGGGGTACGTCGACTTCGGCGCCCACGATCCCCGCAACCGCTACGCCGTCCACGCCGTCGGACGGTTCCTGCGGTTCTACCCGGAGCCCTGGGCGGCCGGCGCGGAGCGGCTCACCCAGCTGGTGCTGATCGGCTCCGGCATCGACGCCCCGCTCCTCGGCGAGGAACTGCGGGCGTGCCGGAGCGAGGCCCCGCACACCGCCGACGAGCACGGCATGTGGGGTGTGCTGCGCTACGTCCAGGACCCGGACGAGCCGGACCCGGGGGCGGACGACGCCCCGGACCCGGACGCCGGGCCCCTGGACGACCCTGACTCCGAGCCTCTGTACGACCCTGACTCCGAGCCCCCGTACGACCCGGAGCCCGGCTCGGAGCCCTAGACCGGCCCCGCCACCGCCGCCACCGGCTTCGGCAGCGACACGCCCGAGCCGTCGCGGCGCGGGTCGATCTCGGGCAGCTCGGTCGGCGAGCCGTTCTTCTGCGCGGCCCGCGCCGGCGTCGCGCCCGCCCAGGCGAAGGACAGGCAGTCCTCGCCCTTCAGGAACCGCTGGCAGCGCACCCCGCCGGTGGCGCGGCCCTTGCGCGGGAACTGGTCGAACGGGGTCACCTTGGCGGTGGTCTGCACCGAGTCGTCCAGCGTGCCGCGCGAGCCGGCGACGGTGAGGACGACCGCGTCCGCGGCCGGGTCCACCGCCGTGAACGAGATGACCTTGGCGCCCTCGGCGAGCTTGATGCCGGCCACACCGCCCGCGGGACGGCCCTGCGGGCGGACCTGCGCGGCCTGGTAACGCAGCAGCTGGGCGTCGTCGGTGATGAAGACCAGGTCCTCCTCGCCGGTGCGCAGCTCCACCGCGCCGACGATCCGGTCGCCCTCCTTGAGGGTGATGACCTCCAGCTCGTCCTTGTTGGCGGGGTAGTCCGGGACCACCCGCTTGACCACGCCCTGTTCCGTGCCGAGCGCCAGACCGGGCGAGGACTCGTCGAGGGTGGTCAGGCAGACCACCGTCTCGTCGCCCTCCAGGGAGACGAACTCCGCCAGCGGCGCCCCGCCCGAGAGGGTGGGTGCCGCGGCCGTCTCCGGCAGCTGCGGCAGGTCCACGACGTTGATCCGCAGCAGCCGGCCGGCCGAGGTCACCGCGCCGACCTCGCCGCGGGCCGTGGCCGGCACCGCCGACACGATCACGTCGTGCTTGGCGCGCTTGCCGCCCTCGTCCTCCGCGAACGGCTCGGCGTTGGCCGTGCGGGCCAGCAGGCCCGTGGAGGACAGCAGCACCCGGCACGGGTCGTCCGCGACCTGCAGCGGCACGGTGGCCGCGGTGCTGCCCGCGGACTCCAGCAGGACCGTGCGCCGTTCGGTGCCGAACTTCTTGGCGACCGCCGCCAGTTCCGAGGAGACCAGCTTGCGCAGCTCGGCGTCCGACTCCAGGATCCGGGTCAGCTCCTCGATCTCGGTGGTGAGCTTCTCCTTCTCCGCCTCCAGCTCGATCCGGTCGTACTTGGTGAGCCGGCGCAGCGGGGTGTCCAGGATGTACTGCGTCTGCACCTCGCTCAGCGAGAAGCGCTCGATCAGGCGTTCCTTGGCCTGCGCGCTGTTCTCGCTGGAGCGAATCAGCCGGATCACCTCGTCGATGTCGACCAGCGCGGTGAGCAGGCCCTCGACCAGGTGGAGCCGGTCGCGCCGCTTGCCGCGGCGGTGCTCCGAGCGGCGCCGGACGACCTCGAAGCGGTGGTCGAGGTAGACCTCCAGCAGCTCCTTGAGGCCCAGCGTCAGCGGCTGGCCGTCCACCAGGGCGACGTTGTTGATGCCGAAGGACTCCTCCATCGGCGTCAGCTTGTAGAGCTGCTCCAGGACCGCCTCCGGCACGAAGCCGTTCTTGATCTCGATGACCAGGCGCAGCCCGTGCTCACGGTCGGTGAGGTCCTTGACGTCGGCGATGCCCTGGAGCTTCTTGGAGCCGACCAGGTCCTTGATCTTGGCGATGACCTTCTCGGGACCGACCGTGAAGGGCAGCTCGGTGACGACCAGGCCCTTGCGGCGGGCCGTGACGTTCTCGATGGAGACCGTCGCGCGCATCTTGAAGGTGCCGCGGCCCGTCTCGTAGGCGTCGCGGATGCCGGACAGGCCGACGATCCGGCCGCCGGTGGGCAGGTCGGGTCCCGGCACGTGACGCATCAGGGCGTCGAGGTCGGCGTTCGGGTGCCGGATGAGGTGGCGGGCGGCCGCGATGACCTCGCCCAGGTTGTGCGGCGGCATGTTGGTCGCCATGCCGACCGCGATGCCGGACGCGCCGTTCACCAGCAGGTTCGGGAAGGCGGCGGGCAGGGCGACCGGCTCCTGCTCCTGGCCGTCGTAGTTCGGGGCGAAGTCGACCGTGTCCTCGTCGATGGACTCGGTCATCAGGCCCGTGGCCGCGGCCATCCGGCACTCGGTGTACCGCATGGCGGCGGGCGGGTCGTCGTTGCCCAGCGAGCCGAAGTTGCCGTGGCCGTCGACCAGCGGCAGCCGCATCGAGAAGGGCTGGGCCATGCGCACCAGGGCGTCGTAGATCGACGCGTCGCCGTGCGGGTGCAGCTTGCCCATGACCTCGCCCACCACGCGGGCGCACTTCACGTAGCCGCGCTCGGGGCGCAGGCCCATCTCGTTCATCTGGTAGACGATGCGCCGGTGCACCGGCTTCAGGCCGTCGCGGGCGTCCGGCAGCGCTCGGGAGTAGATGACCGAGTACGCGTACTCGAGGAAGGAGCCCTGCATCTCGTCGACGACGTCGATGTCGAGGATCCGCTCCTCGTACGAGTCGTCGGGCGGCGGGGTCTTCGTGCTGCGGCGGGCCATCGCTGCCTGGCTCCTTGCTGAAGCGTGGTGAACGGGATCTGACGCGGACCATTGTGGACCGCGGCACTGACAACGCGGAGCGGGACCCGGCGTCGGCCACCCGGCCCCCCGCAGCGCGCAGGCTACGCCTGCCACCGCCCGGCCCCGCTGCCCGCAGGCTACGCCCTCGCGGCGGCAATCCCTTTCTCGCTCTCGGCGTACGCGCTGCGGGAACTTCGCAGACGGTCCGCACGCTTGCATACAGTGGCAGGACCGGCAGGAAACAAGCGGTCTCAGCCACCGCATCCGCGATCGAAGGGACGTACATGCCCAAGGGTCACACGGCCACAGCCGAGGCAGGCACCGGCGGCCTGACAGCGACCGAGCACCGCCTGGCCAACGGCCTGCGCGTGGTGCTCTCCGAGGACCACCTGACCCCGGTCGCGGCGGTGTGCCTCTGGTACGACGTCGGCTCGCGCCACGAGGTCAAGGGGCGTACCGGCCTGGCTCACCTCTTCGAGCACCTGATGTTCCAGGGCTCCGCCCAGGTGAAGGGCAACGGCCACTTCGAACTGGTGCAGGGCGCCGGCGGCTCCCTGAACGGCACCACCAGCTTCGAGCGCACCAACTACTTCGAGACCATGCCCGCCCACCAGCTGGAGCTGGCGCTCTGGCTGGAGGCCGACCGCATGGGCTCCCTGCTGACCGCCCTGGACGACGAGTCCATGGAGAACCAGCGCGACGTCGTCAAGAACGAGCGCCGCCAGCGCTACGACAACGTGCCCTACGGCACCGCCTTCGAGAAGCTGACCGCCCTCGCCTACCCGGAGGGCCACCCCTACCACCACACGCCGATCGGCTCGATGGCCGATCTGGACGCGGCGACGCTGGAGGACGCGCGGGAGTTCTTCCGCACCTACTACGCGCCCAACAACGCGGTGCTCTCGGTCGTGGGCGACATCGACCCGGAGCAGACCCTCGCGTGGATCGAGAAGTACTTCGGCTCGATCCCCTCCCACGACGGCAAGCCCGCCCCGCGCGACGGCTCGCTGCCCGACGTCATCGGCGAGCAGCTGCGCGAGGTCGTCGAGGAGGAGGTCCCGGCGCGCGCCCTGATGGCCGCCTACCGGCTCCCGCACGACGGCACGCGCGCGTGCGACGCGGCGGACCTGGCGCTGACCGTCCTGGGCGGCGGCGAGTCCTCCCGGCTGTACAACCGGCTGGTGCGCCGGGACCGCACGGCGGTCGCGGCGGGCTTCGGCCTGCTGCGGCTGGCGGGCGCGCCCTCGCTGGGCTGGCTGGACGTGAAGACCTCAGGCGACGTGGAGGTGCCGGTCATCGAGGCCGCCATCGACGAGGAGCTGGCCCGGTTCGCCGAGGAGGGCCCCACCGCCGAGGAGATGGAGCGCGCCCAGGCCCAGCTGGAGCGCGAGTGGCTGGACCGGCTGGGCACGGTCGCGGGCCGCGCCGACGAACTGTGCCGGTACGCGGTGCTGTTCGGTGACCCGCAGCTCGCCCTCACCGCCGTCAAGCGGGTGCTGGAGGTGACGCCCGAGGAGGTCCGGGACATCGCCCGGGCGCGTCTGCGGCCCGACAACCGCGCGGTGCTCGTCTACGAGCCGCTCGCCCCCGAGCAGCCCGAGCAGGTGGAGGGCACCGAGGACCCGGAATCCGCGGCGACCGTGGAAGCCGCCGGCGCCAACGAGGAGGCGGCCAAGTGACCGAGCTGACCAGCATGGAGTTCCACCCCCGGCCGCAGCCGGGCGAGGCCAGGCCGTGGGCGTTCCCGGCGCCTGCGCGCGGGGCCCTCGACAACGGTCTCACCGTCCTGCGCTGCCACCGCCCGGGCCAGAAGGTCGTCGCCGTCGAGGTGCTGCTCGACGCTCCGCTGGACGCCGAGCCCGCGGGCCTGGACGGTGTCGCGACGATCATGGCGCGGGCCTTCTCCGAGGGCACCGACAAGCACTCCGCCGAGGAGTACGCCGCCGAGCTGGAGCGCTGCGGCGCCACCCTGGACGCACACGCCGACCACCCCGGCGTACGGCTGAGCCTGGAGGTTCCGGCGTCCCGGCTGGAGAAGGGCCTCGGGCTGCTCGCGGACGCGCTGCGGGCGCCCGCGTTCGCCGACGGCGAGGTCGAACGGCTGGTCCGCAACCGCCTGGACGAGATCCCGCACGAGCTGGCCAACCCCGCCCGGCGGGCCGCCAAGGAGCTGTCCAAGGAGCTGTTCCCGGCGGCGTCGCGCATGTCGCGTCCGCGCCAGGGCACCGAGGAGACGGTCGCGAAGATCGACTCGGCGGCCGTCCGCGCCTTCTACGAGCGGCACGTCCGCCCGGCCACCGCGACCGCCGTGGTGGTCGGCGACCTCACCGGCATCGACCTGGACGCCCTGCTCGGCGACACCCTCGGCGCCTGGGCCGGCACCCCGGGGCAGCCGCGTCCGGTGCCCCCGGTGACCGCCGACGACACGGGACGCGTGGTCATCGTCGACCGCCCCGGCGCCGTCCAGACGCAGCTGCTCATCGGCCGCGTCGGCCCGGACCGGCACGACCGCGTCTGGCCCGCCCAGGTGCTCGGCACGTACTGCCTCGGCGGCACCCTCACGTCCCGCCTGGACCGGGTGCTGCGCGAGGAGAAGGGCTACACCTACGGCGTGCGCGCCTTCGGGCAGGTGCTGCGGTCGGCACCGGACGGCACGGGTGCCTCGATGCTCGCCATCAGCGGCTCGGTCGACACCCCGAACACCGGCCCCGCCCTGCACGACCTGTGGACGGTGCTGCGCACGCTCGCCGCGGAGGGCCTGACCGATGCGGAGCGGGACGTCGCCGTGCAGAACCTGGTCGGGGTCGCACCGCTCAAGTTCGAGACGGCGGCGGCCGTGGCGAGCACTCTGGCCGACCAGGTGGAGCAGCACCTGCCCGACGACTACCAGGCGACGCTGTACCGGCAACTGGCCGCCACCGGCACGGTGGAGGCCACCGCGGCGGTCGTCAGCGCCTTCCCGGTGGACCGTCTGGTGACCGTTCTCGTCGGTGACGCGGCGCAGATCAAGGAGCCGGTGGAGGCCCTGGGCATCGGCGAAGTCACCGTCGTCACGGCCGAGTAGCACACTCCCGCGGGCACGCCCGCGGGGCCGCCGGGCACAACCGCGCGCAGGGGCCCTGGGGACCGAAGCGTCACCAGGGCCCCTCGGTGTCCGAATTGAGGCGGAGGTTGCCTGTCTGGCCTGTGGGATGCGCTACAAAACCCGGCATTCGTTTGAGCTTTGGAAGCCGCCCCCCTTAGCGTCGTCCGGGCTGTCCGTCAGGCAGTGCGCCGCACCCGCGGCACCGGACAGTCATCGCCGAGTCCCCGTACGGCGCGAGCCAGGGGAGCCGGGGACCCAACCATGTCCCTGGGGTGAATCGGGCGCCCGCGCCGTGCGCGAGGGGGTCCGTAGGAGACCTTCCTGCTCCGAACCCGTCAGCTAACCCGGTAGGCGAGAGGGAAGGAAAGGACCAGCCACTTCATGGCGTTCACCCGCGCCACCGGGAAGCACCGCCGTCCCAGCCGGATGCAGCGTTCCACCGCCCGCGCCGCGGGCGTCGCCGCGCTCACCACCACCGGCGTCATCGGCACCCTGGCGGGCCCGGCGCTCGCCGCCGTCGAGTCCCCCGCCGAGCAGACCGGTCTGACGCCCGTCCTGACCATCGGCGACGAGGTCGCGGACCAGATCGACGCGCAGGCCGCCGCGCAGCAGCAGGCCGCCGAGCACGCCGCCGCCGTCAAGAGGGCCGAGGCGGCCGCGATGGAGCGCGCCGCGGAGGAGGCCCGCAAGGCCCGCGAGGCCGCGGAGCGGGCGGCGAGGGAGGCCGAGCGCAAGCGCCTCAACACCTTCGTGCTGCCGATCAGCGGCTCGTACGTCTCCACCGGCTACCAGGCCGGCAGCTCGCTGTGGTCCTCCGGCAGCCACACCGGTGTCGACTTCCACGCCGCCAGCGGCACCTCGGTGCACTCGGTCGGCACCGGCACGGTCGTGGAGGCCGGCTGGGGCGGGGCGTACGGCAATCAGGTGGTCATCCGGATGCACGACGGCACGTACACCCAGTACGGGCACCTGTCCTCCATCGGCGTGTCCGTCGGCCAGACGGTGACGCCGGGCCAGCAGATCGGCCTGTCCGGCGCGACCGGCAACGTCACCGGCCCGCACCTGCACTTCGAGGCCCGCACCGGCGCGGAGTACGGCTCCGACATCGACCCGGTCGCCTACCTGCGCGCGCACGGCGTGAGCATCTGACGCGCCCCCCGCGCACTTCCCGAAAGCCCCGGCCCCGCGCCGGGGCTTTCGGCATTTCGGCCGCTCCGCTGTCCAAAATATATCCATGGATTCCGGCCCGCCGTCGGAAATTCCCGCCCATTGCCATAACATCGCTGAACACACGTCAGTCGTCGGCGTGTCACGGGGATTAAGGCGGAGGTCGGTCATGCGTATTCCGGCGCACTCGGTGTGCACGGCGATCCGGGACGACATCGTCGCGGGTGTCCACGAGCGCGGCAGCCGGCTCACCGAGGAACTGCTGGCCCGCCGCTACGGCGTCTCACGCGTCCCCGTCCGGGAGGCCCTGCGCACGCTGGAGGCGGAGGGTTTCGTGGTGACCCGGCGGCACGCGGGCGCGTGCGTCGCGGAGCCCACCGAGCAGGAGGCCTCCGACCTGCTGGAGATGCGTCTGCTGCTGGAGCCGCTGGGCGCCTCCCGCGCGGCCCAGCGGCGCACCGAGGCGCATCTGAAGGTGCTGCGCGGCCTGGTCCGGCTGGGCCAGGAGCGCGCCCGCCGCGGCCACAGCGACGACCTGCGCTCCCTGGACGGCTGGTTCCACGAGACGCTGGCCCAGGCCTGCGGCAGCCCCGCGCTGGCCTCGACGCTGACCCGGCTGCGGCACATGATCGCCTGGATGTACGTCGTGGAGGCGCCGGCCGGAGTGGAGTCCTGGGCGGAGCACGGGGCGATCGTGGACGCCGTGGCGCGCGGCGACAGCGAACGCGCGCGGGCGATCACCGCGGTGCACACCGAGCGCGCGACGGCCGCGCACCGGCTGCGGTCCGGCCCGGGCGCCGAACGCGCGGAGCGTGTGAGGAACTCGCAACATGCCGTAAACACGCCGGGCTCGCGGCTTTAACACGGGCGCCGTATACAAAGACCGGGTAATTTCGGCGTCAGGAATTCCCTGCCCCTTCTCCAGCGCGGCGATAATTGTCGTCCGTGCCGCCGGCCCCTGCCCGAAAATGTCTCCGCGACATGGCGGAGGGCAGTCCCCGGAAATACCGGGACCGCGCCGCCCGGGAAAGGGCGACGCGGTCCGGGAGTGACTGCCGAGCGAGCGTCAGACGGTCTCGGGGAGCTCCTCGAGGCCCTCGGCGACCAGCTTGGCCAGGCGGTCGAGCGCGGCGTCCGCGCCCTCGGCGTCGGAGGCGAGGACGATCTCCTCGCCGCCCTGGGCGCCCAGACCGAGGACGGCCAGCATGGAGGCCGCGTTGACGGGGGTGCCGCCGGCCTTGGCGATCGTCACCGGGACGCCTGCGGCCGTGGCGGCTCGGACGAAGATGGAGGCGGGGCGGGCGTGGAGGCCCTCGGCCCAGCCGACGTTGACGCGGCGCTCAGCCATGTGATGCTGCCCTTCAGGTGTTCAGGTTGTCTAGACCAGTTTCCCACATCGTGAAGCGTGCCCGGAGCGGACGTGTGTCCCCGCCGGGCGGCTCCGGACCGCGGCCTCGGTCCGGTGCTCCGTCCTCCCACAGACTGCCCCGCGCCCTCGCCGGACGCGAGCCGTACTCTGGGGCCCATGCAGACCTCGTCGGACCGGCACGAGTACCCCGCCCACTGGGAGGCCGACGTGGTGCTGCGCGACGGCGGCACCGCACGCATCCGCCCCATCACCGTCGATGACGCCGAGCGCCTGGTCAGCTTCTACGAGCAGGTCTCGGACGAGTCGAAGTACTACCGCTTCTTCGCGCCCTACCCGCGCCTGTCCGCGAAGGACGTCCACCGCTTCACGCACCACGACTTCGTGGACCGGGTGGGACTCGCGGCCACGATCGGCGGCGAGTTCATCGCCACCGTACGCTACGACCGCATCGGCAGGAACGGACTGCCCGCCTCCGCCCGCCCGTCGCCGGACGCCGCCCTCGCCGGAGGACGCTTCGCGCCCGCCCCCGGCATCCCCGACGAGGCCGAGGTCGCCTTCCTGGTGCAGGACGCCCACCAGGGCCGCGGCGTCGCCTCCGCCCTGCTGGAGCACATCGCCGCCGTCGCCCGCGAGCGCGGCATCCGCCGCTTCGCCGCCGAGGTGCTGCCCGCCAACACCAAGATGATCAAGGTGTTCACGGACGCCGGGTACACCCAGAAGCGCAGCTTCGAGGACGGCGTCGTCCGCCTCGAACTGGACCTCGAACCCACCGACCGCTCCCTGGCCGTGCAGTACGCGCGCGAACAGCGCGCCGAGGCCCGCTCCGTGCAGCGGCTGCTCGCCCCCGGCTCGGTCGCCGTCGTCGGCGCCGGCCGCGCCCCCGGCGGCGTGGGACGCGGGGTGCTCGGCAACATCCGGGACGCCGGCTTCACCGGGCGCCTGTACGCGGTCAACCGCGCCCTGCCCGACGGGCAGAAGGAACTGGACGGGATCCCCGCGTACCGGTCCGTGCGGGACATCGACGGCCCCGTCGACCTCGCGGTCGTCACCGTGCCCGCCGAGCGGGTCCCCGAGGTCGTGACCGAGTGCGGCGAGCACGGCGTCCAGGGGCTGGTGGTCATCTCCGCCGGATACGCCGAGAGCGGCCCCGAGGGACGCGAGCGCCAGCGGGCCCTGGTGCGCCTCGCCCGCGCCCACGGCATGCGCATCATCGGCCCCAACGCCTTCGGGATCATCAACAACTCCCCGGAGACACGCCTCAACGCCTCCCTCGCCCCCGAACCGCCGCGCCCCGGACGGATCGGCCTGTTCGCCCAGTCCGGCGCGATCGGCATCGCCCTGCTGTCCCGGCTGCACCGCCGCGGCGGCGGCGTCACGGGAGTCACCGGCGTGTCGACCTTCGTGTCCTCCGGCAACCGCGCGGACGTCTCCGGCAACGACGTCCTCCAGTACTGGTACGACGACCCGGACACCGACGTGGTCCTGATGTACCTGGAGTCCATCGGCAACCCCCGCAAGTTCACCCGCCTCGCCCGCCGGACGGCGGCGGCCAAGCCGCTGGTCGTGGTCCAGGGCGCCGGGTCCGCCCCGCAGGGCCACGCCGTGCGCGCCACGCGGCTGCCGCACGCCACGGTCTCCGCGCTGCTGCGCCAGGCCGGCGTCATCCGCGTGGACACCATCACCGAACTGGTGGACACCGGCCTGCTGCTCGCCCGCCAGCCGCTGCCGCCCGGACCGCGCGTGGCGATCCTCGGCAACTCCGAGTCCCTGGGCGTGCTGACCTACGACGCCTGCCTCTCCGAGGGCCTCAGGCCCGCCCCGCCCCTGGACCTGACGACCGCCGCGACGCCGGAGGACTTCCGCGCGGCCCTGTCCCGCGCCCTGGCCGACGACACCTGCGACGCGGTGGTGGTCACCGCGATACCCGCGATCGGGGAGGAGTCCGCCGGGGACGCCGCCCTGGCCGCGGCGCTGCGCTCCGCGGCCGAGCGGACGCCGTCCAAGCCGGTCCTGGTCGTCCACGTGGAACTGGGCGGACTCGCCGAGGCCCTGTCGGCCGCCACGAGCACCGCCCCACGCGCGCGTGCCGCGACCGCCGGCACCGCCGAACCCGAAACCCGCCCGGAGCCCGAGACCCCGGCCGAGCCCGCCGACGGCACCCGCCTCATCCCCGCCTACCCCGCCGCCGAACGCGCCGTCCGCGCCCTCGCCGAAGCCGTGCGGTACGCGCAGTGGCGGCGCGAGGCCGCCGACCCCGGCAAGGTGCCGGAGTACGACGACATCGACGAGAAGGGCGCCGCCCGGCTGATCGGCGGCCTCCTCGCCCGCGGCCAGGGCCTCTCCCTCGGCACCGACGAGACCTGCGAGCTGCTCGGCCGGTACGGCATCCCGGTGCGCCGCGCCCTGCCCGCCCCCACCCCCGAGGAGGCCGTCGCCGCCGCGCGCGCCCTCGGCTACCCGGTGGCCCTCAAGGCCACCGCCCCGCACCTGCGGCACCGCGCGGACCTCGGCGGCGTCCGCCTGGACCTCGCGGACGAGGAACAGCTGCGCCGGGCGTACGCCGAACTGACCGGCCTGTTCGGCACGCCGCAGGAGCTGCGCCCGGTGGTGCAGGCCATGGCACCGCGCGGGGTGGACACCGTCGTCCGCGCGGTGATCGACCCCGCCGCCGGGGCGGTGCTGTCCTTCGGGCTCGCCGGGGCGGCCTCGCAGCTGCTCGGCGACATGGCGCACCGGCTGGTCCCGGTCACCGACCGGGAGGCGGCCTCCCTGGTCCGGTCGATCCGGACGGCACCGCTGCTGTTCGGCTGGCGGGGCTCGGCACCCGTCGACACCCCCGCTCTGGAGGAGCTGCTGCTGCGGGTGTCCCGGCTGGTCGACGACCACCCCGAAGTGGTCGCGGTCACGCTGGAGCCGGTCGTCGTCGCCACCGAGGGCCTGAGCGTGCTCGGCGCCTCGGTGCGGCTGGCCCCGCCCCCCGCCCGCGACGACCTGGGCCCGCGCACGCTCCCCGCCTACTGAGGGCCCCCGCCGTAAGCCTCCCGAGACGGATCCGAACCCCTCCCGAGGCCGCCGAGCGGTGCCTCGCAGTCAGTGCGCCCCCGTAGGATGGACGGCATGGCCAAGACCAGTACGACGACCCAGGGGCTGCGGGCGGCGATCGAACGCAGCGGCTACTACCCGGCCCTCGTGGCCGAGGCGGTGGAGGCCGCCGTGGGCGGCGAGCCCATCCGGTCGTACCTGGTCCACCAGGAGACGACGTTCGACCAGAACGAGGTCCGCCGGCACGTGACCGTGCTGGTCCTCACCGGCACCCGCTTCATCGTCAGCCACACCGACGAGCAGGCCGCCGACAACACCTCGCCGACGCCGTACGCCACCACCTCCACGGAGTCCGTGAAGCTCGGCCGGATCTCGTCGGTGGTGGTCAGCCGCGTGGTCGCCAACCCGGAGTCGTACACGCCGGGCAGCCTCCCGCGCGAGGTCGTGCTCACGATCGGCTGGGGTGCCGTCTCCCGGATCGACCTGGAGCCCGCCGCCTGCGGCGACCCCAACTGCGAGGCCGACCACGGCTACACGGGCAGCACCACCGCCGACGACCTCAGCCTGCGCGTCAGCGAGGCCGGCGACGGCCCGGAGACGGTGCGCCAGGCGCTCGCCTTCGCGCAGGCCATCTCCGAGGCGACCGCGGACCCGACCCGCTGATGGTGCAGCCGCCCACCGCCTGGGACTCCCACCCGGAACCCCTCGCCGTCGACTCCGCCCCCCTGCCCGAGTACGGCACGGGATCGCTCGCCGATCTGCTGCCCACGCTCGCCGCGGGCATGGGCGTGCCCGGTGTGACGGCCGCCATCCCGGAGCTGGCCCCCGCCGACCGCAACTGCGTGTTCCTGATCGACGGCCTCGGCTGGGAGCAGCTGAGGGCGCACCCGGACGAGGCGCCGTTCCTGACCTCGCTGCTGGCCGCCTCCCGCGGCGGCACCGGCCGCCCGCTGACCACCGGCTACCCGGCGACCACGGCGACGTCCCTGGCGTCCGTCGGCACCGGCCTGCCCCCGGGCGCCCACGGCCTGCCCGGCTACACCGTCCGCAACCCCGCCACCGGCGAGCTCATGAACCAGCTGCGCTGGCAGCCGTGGACCGAGCCGGGCGCCTGGCAGCCGTACCCCACCGTCTTCGAGCTGGCCGACCGCGCGGGCGTGCACGCCGCCCAGGTGTCCTCCCCGGCCTTCGCGAACACCCCGCTGACCAAGGTGGCGCTCAGCGGCGGCACCTTCCACGGACGGCTGTCCGGCGAGGACCGCATGGACCTCGCGGCCGAGCAGCTGGCCGCCGCGGACCGCAGCCTGGTCTACACGTACTACGCCGAGGTCGACGGCGCCGGCCACCGCTACGGCGTCGACTCCGACACCTGGCGCGGCCAGCTCATGTACGTCGACCGCCTGGTCCAGCGCCTGGCCGAGCAACTGCCCCCGCGCAGCGCGCTGTACGTCACCGCCGACCACGGCATGGTCGACGTGCCGTTCGACGAGGAGCACCGCATCGACTTCGACGAGGACTGGGAGCTGCGCGCCGGGGTCGCCCTGCTGGGCGGCGAGGGCCGCGCCCGGCACGTCTACGCCGTGCCCGGCGCCGCGAACGACGTCCTGACCTGCTGGCGGGAAGTGCTCGGCGAACAGTTCTGGGTGGCCTCGCGGGACGAGGCGATCACCGCGGGCTGGTTCGGGCCGCGGGTGGACGAGCGGGTGTACGCGCGCATCGGCGACGTCGTCGCCGCCGCCCGGGACGACGTGCTGCTCATCGCCTCCGAGCGGGAGCCCAACGAGTCGGCGATGGTCGGCAACCACGGCTCGCTGACCCCCGCCGAGCAGCTCGTCCCGCTGCTCGAAGTACGGACCTGAAGCCGCCGGCCGCCACCATGACGATCTCGCCGAAAGGTGCTCAACCTCCCATGCCCGAGCTGGTCTTCTTCTCCGGAACCATGGACTGCGGGAAGTCGACCCTGGCTCTCCAGATCGAGCACAACCGCTCGGCGCGCGGCCTCCAGGGCATGATCTTCACCCGGGACGACCGCGCGGGCGAGGGCAAGCTGTCCTCCCGGCTCGGCCTGGTCACCGACGCGGTCGAGGTCGAGGACGGCATGGACCTCTACGCGTACCTCGTCGACCACCTCTCGCACGGCGGCCGCGCGGACTACGTGATCGCCGACGAGGCGCAGTTCCTCGCACCCGAGCAGATCGACCAGCTCGCGCGCGTGGTCGACGACCTGGGGCTCGACGTCTACGCCTTCGGCATCACCACCGACTTCCGCACCAAGCTCTTCCCCGGCTCGCAGCGGCTGGTGGAGCTGGCCGACCGGGTCGAGGTCCTCCAGGTCGAGGCCCTGTGCTGGTGCGGTGCCCGCGCCACCCACAACGCCCGCACCGTCGGCGGTGAGATGGTCGTCGAGGGCGCCCAGGTGGTCGTCGGCGACGTCAACCAGGCCGAGGCCGTCGGCTACGAGGTGCTGTGCCGCCGCCACCACCGCCGCCGGATGACCGCGGCGACCGCCCACGCGGCTGCCCTGTCCCCGGACGTCCTGCCGGTGCCGCAGACCACCTGACCCGCGCGGCCGGGCCGGGCCCGTCGCTCAGGGGCGCTGGAGCAGGCGGAAGCGGGCACCTTCGGGGTCGGTCACCGTCGCGACCCGGCCGCGGTCGCCGTCCTCGGCCGGCGCGAGGACGTGCCCGCCCAGCCCGGTCAGGCGGCGGAGCGCGTCGTCGGTGTCCGCCACCTCGAAGTACGTCAGCCAGTGCGGGCCCCGGTCGCGCCGCACGGCGCGGCCCACGCCGTGGATGCCGGCCACCGCCCGCCCCTCGACGGAGAGGGTCACGTGGTCGAGGCCCGCGCAGGCCACGGGCTCCTCCTCGTGGCCGAAGACGGTCTCGTAGAACTTGGCGACGGTCGCGGTCTCGTAGGTCAGCAGCTCGTTCCAGACGGGGGTGCCGGGCACCCCGGGGACGGCCGTGCCGCGATGCCGGGCCCCCTGCCAGATCCCGAAGACGGCTCCCGCGGGGTCGGAGCCGATCGCCAGCCGGCCCGCCTCGCCCGCGTCCAGCGGGCCCACGCCGATCGTGCCTCCGCACCGCCGCGCGGCCTCCGCCGTCCGGTGCGCGTCGTCGGAGGCGAAGTAGGGGGTCCAGGCGACGGGGAGGTGCCGGTCGGGCGGCAACTGCCCGATGCCCGCCACGTCGCGGCCGTCGAGCACGGCCCGCACACCGGGCCCGAGCCGTGGGGGACCGGGGCGGAACTCCCAGCCGAACAGCCCCGCGTAGAACTCCTGGGTGGCCGCCATCCCGTGCACCATCAGACTCACCCAGCAGGGCGTGCCGGGCGCGCACCGGGCTGGTTCGCCGGGCCGGTCGTCCGACCCCCGTGCCTCGGTCATCGTCACTCTCTCCTCGGCCCCTCGCGGCGCCGCGTCGCTTCCGCTCTCCGGACCCGTGCCGATGCTCGCACCACCGTCGGTGCCGCGCCCTCGGGCGCGCCGCATCCCGTCCGGCCGCCGGGAATGCCCGATCCACGGGTTGCGTCCCGTTTCGGGGGGTGCCCGCGTCGCGATCGGTGGCGTCCGGGCCTGCACGGCGCGTGCCCGCTCCCGTACGCCGGGTGACCGGGCCTGCCTGGCGGAGCAGAGTAGCCGGACACGGGCGCCGCGGCCACCCCGTACGCCAGGATGGTCGTCATGAACGCCATCATCTCCGCATCCGCACTCGCCGGCGCACTGGCGGGGCCGAACCCGCCCGTACTGCTCGATGTCCGCTGGCAGCTCAGTCTGGCCAGGGCGGCGGGCGAGCCGCCCTTCGACGGCCGCGCGGCGTACGCGGCCGGGCACCTGCCCGGCGCCGTCTTCGTCGACCTGGACCGGGAGTTGGCCGGGACCCCGGGGGCGCGGGGCCGGCATCCGCTGCCCGGCCTGGCGGAGTTCGGCGCCGTGATGCGCCGCGCGGGCGTGTCGTCCGGGACGCCGGTCGTCGTGTACGACGGCGGACAGGGCTGGGCCGCGGCCCGCGCCTGGTGGATGCTGCGCTGGACGGGTCACCCGGACGTGCGGGTCCTCGACGGCGGGTTGCCGTCCTGGGAGGGGCCGTTGTCCCAGGAGGAGCCGACGCCCCGGGAGGGTGACTTCCAGCCGGTCGCGGGACCGGGGCTGCTGGACGCCGACGGCGCGGCCGCGCTGGCTCGTTCCGGCGTGTTGTTCGACGCGCGCGCGGCGGAGCGGTACCGGGGGGAGGTGGAGCCGATCGACCGGGTCGGCGGGCACATCCCGGGTGCGGTCTCCGCACCGACCACCGAGAACGTGACCTCCGACGGCCGCTTCCTGCCTGCCGGGGAACTGCGGGCCCGCTTCGAGGCCCTGGGCGCCCGTGCGGACACGGAGGTCGGCGTGTACTGCGGTTCGGGCGTCTCCGGCGCCCACGAGGTGCTGGCCCTGGCGGTGGCGGGCATCCCGGCGGCCCTCTACGTGGGCTCCTGGTCGGAGTGGTCGTCGGACCCGGAGCGTCCGGTGGCGGTCGGAGCGGATCCGCAGTAGCGCGGTAGCGCAGGGGTGCGGACGGGCGTACGGAGGCGCAAGGAGGCGCCCGGACGCACTCCGCGCCCCTGCGTGCGCCGTCACTGCTCACGACGACCCGAGCCGCCGGGTCGTTCCCTGCGCGCACGGCGTACGCGATCCGGGCCCGCGCCGGTCAACGGCGCGGGCCCGGACCCCGTACGGCCGGTTACTCCTGCTTCTTGCGGCGCGTGCCGAAGACGATCTCGTCCCAGCTGGGCACGGCCGCGCGGCGGCCCGGGCGGACGCCGTCCGCTTCGGCCTGGCGGTCGGTGGCACCGATCAGGCGGTCGCGGTGGCTGCCCACCGAGCGGGGCATGAGGACGTCGGCGTAGGCGGAACCGGCCGAGGCGGCGGGCGCCGGCGGCTCCTCCACCGCGGGCTCGTCGTCGTCGGGCTCCTCGCCGGCCTCGCCGGGCCGCTCCGGGACCACCAGGTCCCCGCGGAAGCTCGGCACGGCCTCCAGCAGGCTGGTCAGCGAGTCCCGCTCGCCCGACGCCGTCGCCGCGGTCTCCTCCGCGGGCTCGGGCACCGGGGCGGGCAGGTTCGGCCGCTCCCGGTCGCGGTCGCGGTCCCGGTCCAGGGATCCGGCCAGCGCGCGGTCGCGCGGCAGCCGGGCGATCCGCGGCACGAACGGGAAGCTGGGCTCGGGCGCCCCGAGGTCGTCGGACTCGCCGATCAGCGAGCGCGCCTCGGCGTCGACGGCCTGCACGAGCCGCCGGGGCGGGTCGTAGGTCCAGCTCGCCGAGTGCGGCTCGCCCGCCACACGGTAGACCAGCAGCACTTCCCAGGTGCCGTCGTCGCGGCGCCAGGAGTCCCACTGGACGGTGTCCTTCTCGGCGCCGCGCAGCAGCAGCCGCTCCTGGACGGCCTCGCCGAGCAGCGGACCGGAGTTCTCGCCGGGGCGGCGCACCGGGGTCTTGCGGGCCCGCTCGGCCATGAAGGCGCGCTCGGCGAGCACCGGGCCCTCGAAGCGGCGTACGCGATCGACGGGGATGCCGGCCATCTGGGCGACCTCTTCCGCGGTCGCACCCGCGCGTATACGCGCCTGGATGTCGCGGGGGCGGAGATGGCTCTCCACCTCGATCTCGATCTGGCCGAGGCGGGGACGGTCGCCGCGCACGGCGGCGCGGAGCCGTTCGTCGATCGGAAGCGTGTACTCCGTGCTGTCCGCAGCCTTCAGCACCAGCCGTGTGCCGTCATTGGAGACGGCCACGACACGCAGTTCGGGCATGGGGACCTCCCGGGTGGTGCCTGCCGACGTCACGTGCGTCGCTGCTTCCGCTAGTCGAGTGTGGCCTGCCCGGGTGCAGCCTGCCACAACCTTGCCGAGTTGCCCGGCGTGTCGGGCACGGGCCCTGGATCGCCGTTATGGCACGGTTACCTATTCGCAACGCTAAGTGACCAACTCCGTCACCCTGTGCAACAAGCCCCCTCCCGGCGGTCCTTGGCGGGCCCCGGACACCCTGGCGGGAGACCGGACCCAGGGCTCGCAACAGTACTCCATTCGGACCACGAGCGTGGATCGGCGCGCCGCCGAACTTCTCGCGCGGCGCGGGACCCGACCGTCTGTGACCGGTTTACGTGATCACAAACGTGGCGTACTTCACGGCGTCACCGGAAGCGGGCCCGGCGGTGCCGGCCCCGCGTCCGGAGCGGCCCGGCGGGGTACGAACTGACGCCCGGGGGAGGGGTTCGGCGGACGGGACGGGACGGGCGACCCGGCTCCCGGCCGTCCGTCACGCCCCCAGGACCCGGCGCAAGTAGTCGTTCTGGAAGCGCCGCTCCGGGTCCAGCCGGTCCCGCAGCGCCGTGAACTCGCCGAAGCGCGGGTACACCCCCGCGAGGTACTCCGCGTCGCGCGTGTGCACCTTGCCCCAGTGCGGGCGCCCCTCGTGCGCCGTGAAGATGCGCTCGGCAGCGGTGAAGTACCGCTGGTAGGGCGTGCCGCGGAACATGTGGACGGCGATGTACGCGCTGTCCCGGCCGGACGCCGTGGACAGCGTGATGTCGTCGGCCGGGGCGGTCCGCACCTCCACCGGGAAGCTGATCCGCAGCGGGGAGCGGTCGACCATCGCCTTCAGCTCGCGCAGGGTGTCCACCACCGCCTCGCGCGGCACGGCGTACTCCATCTCCACGAAGCGCACCCGGCGCGGCGACGTGAAGACCCGGTAGGGGATGTCGGTGTAGCTCCGCGCGGACAGCGCCCTGCTGGAGATCCGGGCGAGCGCGGGGATGGCGGCGGGCGCCGCGCGGCCGACCCAGTTGGCCGCCTGGAAGACGCCGTTGGACAGGAACTCGTCCTCGAACCAGCCCCTGAACGGGCCCACCGGCCGTTCCGGCCCGGCGCTGCGGTTGTTGCGCTTGGTGGTGGTGCTGCCGGTGTGCGGGAACCAGTAGAACTCGAAGTGCTCGTTCTCGGCCCACAGTTCGTCGAAGTCGGCGAGCACCCGGTCCAGCGGCATGGGCTCCTCGCGCGCGTGGAGCAGGAAGAGGGGCTCGATGGCGAAGGTGATCGCGGTGACGATGCCCAGGGCGCCGAGTCCGATCCGGGCCGCCGCGAAGACCTCCGGGTTCTCCTCCGCGGAACAGGTGAGCAGCGAGCCGTCCGCGGTGACCATCTCCAGTGCGGTGATCTGGGCGGCGATCGAACCGGAGTCGCGGCCGGTGCCGTGGGTGCCGGTGCTGGTGGCGCCCGAGACGGTCTGCTCCATGATGTCGCCCATGTTGGCCAGCGACAGACCCTCGCGGGCCAGGGCCACGTTGAGCCGCTTGAGCGGGGTGCCGGCCAGGACCGTGACGGTGCCCGCCTCCCGGTCGATGTCGCGGATGCCGGTCAGCAGCTGCGGGCGTATCAGGACCCCGCCGGTGGCGGCTATGGACGTGAAGGAGTGTCCCGTGCCGACCGCCTTCACCGGCAGGCCGTCCTCCGCCGCCCGGAGCACCGCCGCGGCCAGCTCCTGCACCGTCGCCGGGGTGACCTCCCGCGCCGGGCGCGCGGTGACGTTGCCGCCCCAGTTACGCCACGTGCCGTTCTTCCCGCTCGCCGTGCTGCTCAACGGTGCCTCCCCGACCCGTAGCCGGCCTCTTGAGCCGGCGGTAACCGAGGAAACCGACCGCGACCGCGACGGCACCGGACACCGCCGGAACCCCGTACCCGGCCCGCGCGCCGGCGGCGTCGATCACCCAGCCGGCCGCCGAGGAGCCGAGGGCGACCCCCACCGCGAGACCGGTGCTCACCCAGGTCATGCCCTCGGTGAGCTGCGCGCGTGGTACGTGCTCTTCGATGAGGGACATCGTCGTGATCATCGTGGGAGCGATGGACAGACCCGCGACGAAGAGCGCCACGGCCAGAAACGGCAGGTTCCCGACCAGTAGGAGGGGGATCATACTCACGGCCATCGCACACACACCCAGCAGCCAGCGAGGTTCGGGTGCGCCCTTGAAGCGCAGCAGCCCGAAGACGGCCCCCGCCACGCAGGAACCCGCCGCGTACAGCGCGAGGACGACACTGGCCGCGCCCTTGTGCCCGCGCTCGTCGGCGAAGGCCACGGTCACCACGTCGACCGCGCCGAAGATCGCCCCGGTCGCGACGAACGTCCCGACGAGGACCTGAAGTCCGGGGGCGCGCAGCGCGCTGCGGCTCCGGCCGTGCTCCGCGCGCGGGTGCGGGGCGGGTTCGGTTGCGCGCTGCGCGGTCAGCCAGAAGACGCCGGCCGCCAGGAAGCAGCCCGCGAGCAGCGGCCCGGCCTCCGGGAACCAGGTCGTCGACAGGCCGATCGAGATGATCGGCCCGAAGATGAAGCAGATCTCGTCCACCACGGACTCGAACGAGTACGCGGTGTGCAGCTGCGGGGTGCCCCGGTAGACGGCCGCCCAGCGGGCCCGGATCATCGCGCCGACGCTCGGCACGCAGCCGATGCCGACGCAGGCCACGAACAGCACCCAGTCCGGCCACGCGTAGTGCGCGGCGAACAGCAGCAGCGCTCCCGCGGCCAGCGAGACCAGCGTCGCCGGACGCAGCACCCGCCGCTGCCCGTACTGGTCGACCAGCCGGGACACCTGCGGGCCGGCCACCGCCGCCGACAGCGCGATCGTCGCCGAGAGGGCACCCGCGAGGCCGTAGCGCCCGGTGAGCTGGGAGATCATCGTGACCACGCCGATGCCCATCATCGACAACGGCATCCGGCCGAGGAAACCGGCGGCGGAGAACGCCTTGGAGCCGGGGGCGGCGAACAGGGCGCGGTAAGGGCTGGGCACGGGGCTCTCCGGCGGCTCGGTCAGGCGGGCGGGTGGACGCGGACATGCTGCGGCACGCGGCGGGACGGCCGCACGGACGCGCCCGTAAGGCACAAAGATGGTCGATACAGCTTACGAGTTAGGTCACCCTAACGCACCCCCCCGGGAGCGGCCCCGGGCGCGTCCGGCCCCCCGCCGTTGCCGCGCTGTCGGTGGCGGGTGGCAGGATCGGTTCCATGCCAGACGCGCTCGATGCCACCCCCTACGACGCCCTGCTCCTGCTCTCCTTCGGCGGCCCCGAAGGGCCGGACGACGTGGTCCCGTTCCTGGAGAACGTGACGCGTGGGCGCGGCATCCCCAAGGAACGCCTGAAGGAAGTCGGGCAGCACTACTTCCTGTTCGGCGGGGTCAGCCCCATCAACGACCAGAACCGCGCCCTGCTGGACGCCCTGCGCGAGGACTTCGCCGGCCACGGCCTGGACCTGCCGGTGTACTGGGGCAACCGCAACTGGGCGCCGTACCTCACGGACACCCTGCGCGAGATGGTCCGCGACGGCCGCCGCCGCATCCTGGTCCTGGCCACCAGCGCCTACGCCTCCTACTCCGGCTGCCGCCAGTACCGGGAGAACCTCGCCGACTCGCTCGCCGCCCTGGAGGCCGAGGGCCTGGACCTGCCGAAGATCGACAAGCTGCGGCACTACTTCAACCACCCGGGCTTCGTCGAGCCCATGGCCGACGGCGTCCTGGAGTCGCTCGCCGCCCTCCCCGAGGAGGTCCGCGACGGCGCCCACATCGCCTTCACCACCCACTCCATCCCGGTCTCCGCGGCCGACACCTCCGGCCCGGCCGAGGAGCACGGCGACGGCGGCGCCTACGTCCGGCAGCACCTGGACGTCGCCCGGCTGATCGCCGACGCCGTCCGAGAGCGGACCGGCATCGACCACCCCTGGCAGCTCGTCTACCAGTCCCGTTCCGGCGCCCCGCACATCCCGTGGCTGGAGCCGGACATCTGCGACCACCTCGAGGAGCGGCACGCCGCCGGGGTCCCGGCCGTCGTCATGGCCCCCATCGGGTTCGTCTCCGACCACATGGAGGTCCTGTACGACCTCGACACCGAGGCCAAGGCCAAGGCCGAGGAGCTGGGCCTGCCGGTGCGCCGCTCGGCCACCGTCGGCGCCGACCCGCGGTTCGCCGCCGCGATCCGCGACCTGGTCCTGGAGCGCGCCGCCGTCGAACGCGGGCAGGGCGCCACGCCCTGCGCCCTCGGCGCGCTCGGCCCGAGCCACCACCTGTGCCCGGTCGGCTGCTGCCCGGCCCGTGCCCCCCGGCCCGCCGCCGCGGGCGCCGACAGCCCCTACGCCTGAGGAGCGCCGTGACCGACCCCCTGCACACGGACCTGCTCGCCCTCGCCCAGGAGGCCGCCCGCCGGGCCGGCGAACTGCTGCGCGACGGGCGCCCGGCGGACCTCGGTGTGGCCGCCACCAAGTCCAGCCCCATCGACGTGGTCACCGAGATGGACATCGCCGCCGAGAAGCTGATCACCGGCTTCCTCGCCGAGCGCCGCCCCGACGACGGCTTCCTCGGCGAGGAGGGCGCCGCCACGGAGGGCAGCAGCGGCATCCGCTGGGTGATCGACCCGCTCGACGGCACCGTGAACTACCTCTACGGGCTGCCCACCTGGGCCGTCTCCATCGCGGCCGAGCAGGACGGCGAGACCGTCGTCGGCGTCGTCACGGCCCCCCAGCGCGGCGAGACCTACAGCGCCGTGCGCGGGCGCGGCGCCCACGCCACCGGCTCCTGGGACGGCGAGCGGGAGCTGCGCTGCCGTCCCGCGCCCCCGCTGGACCAGGCACTGGTCGCCACCGGCTTCAACTACGTCACCGAGGTCCGCGCCCGCCAGGCCGACATCGCCCGGCACATGGTCCCGCTGGTGCGGGACATCCGGCGCAGCGGCTCGGCCGCGGTGGACCTCTGCGACGTGGCCGCGGGACGCCTCGACGGCTACTACGAACGCGGGCTGCACCCCTGGGACCTCGCGGCGGGGGACCTGATCGCCCGGGAGGCGGGCGCGCTGACCGGTGGACGGCCTGCAGAGCGCCCCTCACGCGAACTGACGGTCGCGGGTACCCCGGGCGTCTTCGAGCCCCTCCAGCGGCTCCTTGAGGACCTCGGCGCCTGGCACGACTGAGACCGCGCGGCGCGCCGCGACGACGAAGCGGGCCCCGGCGATGGATTCGCCGGGGCCCGCCTCGTAACGGGTGGACCGGTCAGACGCGGTACGCGCCGACTTCCACGCCATGTTCGGCGGCGAGGCGGCGCAGGTCGTCGAGCTCACCCTGCTCCACCTCGACGAGGAAGTCGTCGCCCTCGTCACGAGCCCGCGTCAGGTCGGACTCGGTCGCCCTTATGCGCTGCAGAAGTCCTGCGGTGAATGCGTCCATGCTGCGCCCCCTCGTCCTGGGTCGTGGGTCGATGGCACGGGGGTGTGCCGGTGCGGAAGGGGCGATCACGTCTCCCATGAGTGCCCAGCGCTGCCCTGCTGGGCGGCGACGGCGCCGGACACCCACGCCCACTCTGCGAAGCGGACCGCGGCGTACCGCATGGTGCTGCGGCACAAGCAGAGCGTGATCGCGGGGTGTAAACCGTCCTCCCCCCGCTCCCTTCCGCGGAAACCTCAACCGGAGCACGAAATCGCGCATTCCCCGGGGCTCGGCCGGAAAGGCACCGGGCCGCCGCCGGCCGTTTCCCGGGCGGTCGCCCCGGCGTTCCCCGGAGCCTTCCTCGTGCCCCGGACCGCTGCCGCTGCCGGACCCTGGCCGGGTCCCGCCCCCGCGAGGCTTCCGGCTTACCGCCGACTTATGGCCGAAAAGGGCAGGATGGAGGCAACACACCCACCACACCCTGCCCGCGTGCGCCCATCGGCCGCGCGGGCGGCCACAGGAAGGACAAGCGACGTGCGCGTACTCGTCGTCGAGGACGAGCAGCTGCTCGCCGATGCGGTGGCCACCGGGCTGCGCCGGGAGGCCATGGCCGTCGACGTCGTGTACGACGGTGCGGCCGCCCTGGAACGCATCGGCGTCAACGACTACGACGTGGTCGTCCTCGACCGCGACCTCCCGCTCGTGCACGGCGACGACGTCTGCCGCAAGCTCGTCGAGCTGGGCATGCCCACGCGCGTGCTGATGCTCACCGCCTCCGGAGACGTCAGCGACCGCGTCGCGGGCCTTGAGCTCGGCGCGGACGACTACCTCCCCAAGCCGTTCGCGTTCAGCGAGCTGATCGCGCGCGTGCGCGCCCTCGGCCGGCGGACGAGCCTGCCGCTGCCGCCCGTCCTGGAGCGGGCCGGCATCAAGCTCGACCCCAACCGCCGCGAGGTCTTCCGTGACGGCCGCGAGGTGCAGCTCGCACCGAAGGAGTTCGCCGTGCTGGAGGTCCTCATGCGCAGCGAGGGCGCCGTCGTCTCCGCCGAGCAGCTGCTGGAGAAGGCCTGGGACGAGAACACCGACCCGTTCACCAACGTGGTCCGCGTCACCGTCATGACCCTGCGCCGCAAGCTGGGGGAGCCGCCCGTCATCGTCACGGTGCCGGGCTCCGGCTACCGGATCTGATACGCCGTGGCCGCCACCCCCGCGCCCCCGACGGCGCCGCCCAAGCCCACCTGGGACCCGCGCAAGCCGGAGCCGCCCTTCCCCTGGCTGCGCCCCACCATCCGGATACGGCTGACCCTGCTGTACGGCGGCATGTTCCTGATCGCCGGCATCCTCCTGCTGTCGATCATCTACCTGTTCGCCGCCAGCGCCCTGAATGTCGGCGGCGAGCTGCCGTTCAAGATCGTTTCAGGGGGTGTGTCCAGCGATGTGTGCAAGCTGCGCAGCGCCGAGCTGCCCGCCGCCGAGCTGAACCAGGCGCTCAACGAGTGCGTCAACGAGCAGCGCAGGCATGCCCTCGACAACCTCCTCAGCCGCTCGCTGCTGGCCCTGCTGGGCCTCGCCGTGATCGCCTTCGCCTTCGGCTACGCCATGGCCGGCCGGGTGCTCTCGCCGCTCGGCCGGATCACCCGTACCGCGCGCGCCGTGGCCGGCTCGGACCTGTCCCGCCGGATCGAGCTGGACGGCCCGGACGACGAGCTGAAGGAGCTGGCCGACACCTTCGACGACATGCTGGAGCGCCTCCAGCGGGCGTTCACGGCCCAGCAGCGCTTCGTCGGCAACGCCTCGCACGAGCTGCGCACCCCGCTGGCGATCAACCGCACGCTGCTGGAGGTGCACCTGTCGGACCCGAACGCGCCCGTGGAGCTCCAGCAGCTCGGCAAGACGCTGCTGGCGACCAACGAGCGCAGCGAGCAGCTCGTGGAGGGCCTGCTGCTGCTCGCCAGGAGCGACAACCAGATCGTCGAGCGCAAGCCGGTGGACCTGGCCGAGGTGGCCGCGCAGGCCGTCGACCAGGTGCACGCCGAGGCGGAGGCCAAGGGCGTGGAGATCCGCGGCGAGCGCGAGCCGGCGGTGGTCCGGGGCAACGGCGTCCTGCTGGAGCGGATCGCCCTGAACCTGGTGCAGAACGCGGTCCGGTACAACGTCCCCGAGGGCGGCTGGGTCGAGGTCACCACCGAGGTCCAGCACGGCCAGGCGGTGCTGACGGTCACCAACACCGGCCCCGTGGTCCCGGCGTACGAGATCGACAACCTCTTCGAGCCGTTCCGCCGGCTGCGCACCGAGCGGACGGGCAGCGACAAGGGCGTCGGGCTCGGGCTGTCCATCGTGCGGTCGGTGGCGCGGGCCCACGGCGGGCACATCGCGGCCCGGCCCCGCGAAGGCGGGGGGCTGGTGATGCGAGTCACCCTGCCCCTCTGAGACCATGTGCGGACACACCCGGGGTTGTTCGCTTTGCGCGGAATTTTCTGGGCACCCGTACAGCCGTCTCGTGTGTGATCGATCACAAATACGATTTTCAGGCCATCTACTCTCCGTGATCATTCGAGCCGCCGGAAAGCCGGGAAAATGCGGGTTTTCTGGGGGCTTGATCACGGGAAGTACACGGTGAGACGCCTTTGGAGCGCGACATTCGGACCGTGTACGGTCCCGATCGCCGTCCAACCCGATCACTCGTGAGGGGTCCGGTTGGGTGTCGATTGAGTAACAGACCTTGATGTGAGGCAAAATCTCCGCCTCGGGTCGGGCACAAGTCCGGCCTCTCACGCGTTACGTGCGCTGGAGACACCGCAGACACCCGGAGGGGGAGAGCGACATGGCAACCGATTACGACACTCCACGCAAGACCGACGACGACGTCGACTCGGACAGCCTCGAAGAGCTGAAGGCTCGCCGAAACGACAAGTCGGCGTCGTCCGTCGACGTCGACGAGTTCGAGGCCGCAGAAGGCCTGGAACTGCCCGGCGCGGACCTCTCGAACGAGGAACTGGCCGTCCGGGTGCTGCCCAAGCAGCAGGACGAGTTCACCTGCATGAGCTGCTTCCTGGTGCACCACCGCAGCCAGCTGGCCCGGGAGAAGAACGGCCAGCCGATCTGCCGCGACTGCGACTGAGGCGGGGTCGGCCGTGACTGGCTCGACCCCACCCTGGAAGCGCCGCTCCCCGAACCGGGAAGCGGACACGGGGCCGTCCGACGGCCTCCACGGCGCGCGTGACGACGAGCGAGGCTCACCCGGCACGGGACAGGTCCCGGCGGGGTCGGCCTCGCTCGAAGCGGCCGGCGACCGGGACGGGCTCCCGGTGCCGGCGCCGAGCCCTGCGCCCGCCGGACGGCGCGTCGCCGCCTTCCGGGACAGGGCGAGGGCACTGGCGAAGGACGGCGCCCGCAAGGGCGGCGAGCGGGCCCGCCTGGGCCTCGGACATCTCGCCGACCGGCTCATCGACATGGCGCCGCGCATCCCCGTACGGGACCTCGCGACGCTGCGCAGGCAGTTCCCCGGCCTCGGCCCCGAGGACCTGGCCGACAAGCTCGTTGCGGGCGCCGCCAAGGCCTCCGCGACCGTCGGCGCGGGCGTCGGCGCCGCCGCCATGCTGCCCGTGCCCCCCGCCATGCCGACGGAACTCGCCGCCGAGATCACCGGCGTCGCAGCGATCGAGCTCAAGCTCATCGCCGAACTCCACGAGGTGTACGGCGTACGACCGCCCGGCACCCTCAAGGACCGCAGCGCCGCCTATCTGAACGCGTGGACGCACGAGCGCGGGATTGACCCCCGCAAGCCCTCCACGCTCAACGCCGCCTTCGGCGGCCCGATGCGCAAACAGCTGCGCCAGCAGATCATGAAGCGGATGGTCCGCAACCTGCCGAACCTGATGCCGTTCATGGTGGGCGCCGCCGTCGGCGCGGTCATGAACAGGCGCGACACCCGCAAGCTCGCCGCGCGGATCCGCGCGGACCTGCGCAGGACCCAGGTGCCGTGGGAGGCGCTGACCGGCCTGCCGCCGCTGGAGCAGCCGGCCGAGCCGCTGCCGCTGGAGGGCGGGCCCGGGGACCCCGGCACCGGGCCCGCGGACACCGGCCACTGAGCCCGGCGGCTGAGCCGCGGCGATCCGCCGCGGTCCCCGCCGTTCCCCCGCAGGTCCCCGCCGGTACCGCTCAGGAGGCCGCGGCCGTCCTGGCCGCCTCGATGGCCGCCGCCAGCCGCTCCGGCTCCCGCGTCGACAGGTACAGGTACGGCGTCGGGTCCTCCGGGTCGGTGACCTCCACCCGCAGCGCCGTCGGGATGTACGCCCGCAGCAGCAGGAAGGCGCGGGTGTCCGCCTTGTAGGTCCGCCAGGCCCGTGCCTCCTCCGGGTCCAGCACGTGGGCCTCGCCCAGCGCCGTCACCGGGATCTTCGCCTCGCCCGCGATCAGCGAGCCGCCCACCACGCGGATGCGCATCGAGCCGTACGAACTGGCCGCCACCGCCGCGACCGCCGTGCCGCCGACCAGCCCGCCGAGCATCGGAAGGGTGCCGAACGGCAGCAGGATCAGGGCCATGGAGAGCCCCACCAGGAAGCTGATCAGCCACCACGAGCGGGGGGCGGTGAGGCGTTCGTCGTACGAGGTGGCGGAGAGCTGCATGAAACCAAGCTTGGCACGGTGTCGGCGGGGGGCCGACGCGCGGGTAAGGTCTGCGCCTGTGAGTGGTACATCCGCAAGCCTCCAGCCCCCCGCCGACGCCGCGAAGCCGGTGCGGCACCCCGACGCCCCCGCGCCCGGCGAGCTCCTCGGCGCGCACTACGGCCAGTGCTTCGGCTGCGGCGGCGAGCAGCCGCACGGCCTGCACCTGGCGGCGCGGGCCGGGGAGGGCGTGTCGATCACCGCCGAGTTCACGGTCCGCCCCGAGCACCAGGGCGCCCCCGGTCTCGCGCACGGCGGCATCCTCGCCACCGCGCTGGACGAGACGCTGGGCTCGCTGAACTGGCTGCTGCGCACCATCGCCGTCACCGGACGCCTGGAGACCGACTTCGTGCGGCCCGTGCCGGTGGGCACCACGCTCCACCTGGAGGCCGAGGTGACCGCGGTGGCCGGGCGGAAGATCTACTCCACCGCCACCGGACGCGTCGGCGGCCCCGACGGGCCGGTCGCCGTGCGCGCCGACGCCCTCTTCATCGAGGTCAAGGTCGAGCACTTCGTCAACCACGGCCGGGAGGAAGAGATCCAGGCCGCCATGAGCGACCCGGACCAGCTCCGGCGGGCCCGGGCCTTCGAGGTGAACCCGTGAGCCGCGAACCACTGGACGTCCTGATCCGCCGCGTCGACCCCGACGTACCGCTGCCCGCGTACGAGCACCCCGGGGACGCGGGGGCCGACCTGCGCACCACCGAGCCGTGCGAGCTGGCGCCCGGCGAACGGGCCGTCCTGCCCACGGGCGTGTCCATCGCGCTCCCGGAGGGGTACGCGGCCTTCGTGCACCCGCGTTCCGGGCTGGCCGCCCGGTGCGGTGTCGCCCTCGTGAATGCCCCGGGGACGGTTGATGCCGGGTACCGTGGGGAGATCAAGGTGATCGTGGTGAATCTCGACCCGCGCGAGGCCGTGCGGTTCGAGCGCTTCGACCGGATTGCCCAACTGGTCGTCCAGCAGGTCGAGAGGGTCCGCTTCCAGGAGGTGGCGGAGCTTCCCGACTCCGCGCGGGCCGAGGGGGGCTTCGGTTCCACCGGCGGCCATGCCGCGGTGGACGGCGGGAACGGCACAAGCGGTCAGGCCGCCGTGGGCGGCACGACGGGTGGGTATCGATACGCTTCGGTCGTATCCGACCGGGAAGGACAGTGACGTGTTCGGACGTCGCAAGAAGAAGGGTGCCGCCGAGGACGCGGCCGGCGAGGCCGAGCAGGTCGTCGACAGCGTCGACACCAAGTCGGACGAGGGCGAGCGCGAGCGGGTGCGGCTGGAGCCGGAACCCCGGCCCGACGGCCCCTGGGACAGCAGTGAGGTCCGCGACCCCGCCGAGGGCCGGGTCGACCTGGGCGGCCTGTTCGTGCCGGGCGTCGACGGCATGGAGCTGCGCGTCGAGGTCGCGGGCGACGCCATCGTCGCGGCGACCGTCGTGCTGCGCGACAGCGCCATCCAGCTCCAGGCCTTCGCGGCTCCCAAGCGGGAGGGCATCTGGGGCGAGGTCCGCGAGGAGATCGCGGCCGGTATCACCCAGCAGGGCGGCATCGTCGACGAGGTCGAGGGTCCGCTGGGCTGGGAGCTGCGCGCCCAGGTGCCGGTGCAGCTGCCGGACGGCACCGGCGGCTTCCAGGTCGTGCGGTTCGTCGGCGTCGACGGTCCCCGCTGGTTCCTGCGCGGTGTGATCTCGGGCCAGGGTGCGGTGCAGCCGCAGGCCGCGGGCCTGCTCGAGCAGATCTTCCGGGACACGGTCGTGGTCCGCGGCGAGGGCCCGATGGCGCCCCGCGACCCGATCGTCCTGAAGCTGCCCAACGACGCGCAGATGGTGCCCGAAGGCGTCCAGCAGGACGACCAGGGCAGCTCCCGCTTCGCCGGCGGCATGGGCCAGCTCCAGCGCGGGCCGGAGATCACCGAGGTCCGCTGACGGCACGTGAACAGCGCGAAGGGCCGCGCCCCGGCGAGGGCGCGGCCCTTCGCGCTGCGACCCGGCGAAGGTGCGGCCCTTCGCGCGCGAAGTCCCCCGTGAGGCGGAAGCGGGCGGGGGCTACGACCCTGTCGGCGCGCCCCGGTACGCTGCAAGCATGAGTGCTGTTCCTCGTTCCGAAAAGCCGGTGGGCCGGTTCCGGCGCATGCTCGACCGGCTCTCCTCTTCGCAGGAGGACCTGGAGTCCGAGGAGCTGCGAGAGGACGCCGCGACCGCCGGCTGCACCCGCATCGGCGACTGCCACGACCGGCAGATCGTCACCGTAACTGGTACGTTGCGCACGGTCACCCTTCGTCCGCGCGCGGGCGTCCCGGCCCTGGAGGCCGAACTGTTCGACGGCACCGCCGCGCTGGACGTGGTGTGGCTCGGCAGGCGCTCCATCACGGGGATAGAACCGGGGCGCAAACTGATCGCGTCGGGCCGCGTCTCGATGAGCCGGGGCCGGCGGGTGCTGTTCAATCCGAAGTACGAACTGAGACCCCTCGGACGGGAGTAGCCGGTGACGTCGCTCGACAAGCCGACCGAAGACACCCCACAGGACTCGAGGGCGGTGACGGAAGCCGCGCTCTTCGAGGCGTTCGGCGGTGTCCGAGGCATGGTCGAGACGGTGCTGCCGGGGCTGCTCTTCGTCACGATCTACACCGTCAACAAGGACCTGCACCTGTCGGCGATCGCCGCGCTGGCCGTGTCCCTGCTGCTGGTCGCGGTCCGCCTCGTCATGCGGGACACCGTCAAGCACGCCTTCAGCGGGGTCTTCGGCGTGGCCTTCGGCGTCGTCTTCGCGATGATGACCGGCAACGCCAAGGACTTCTACCTGCCCGGCATGCTCTACACGCTGGGTCTCGCGCTGGCGTACATCATCACGGCGATGGCCGGTGTGCCGCTGATCGGTCTGATCCTCGGGCCGGTCTTCAAGGAGAACCTGTCCTGGCGCACCCGCAACCCCGGGCGGAAGAAGGCGTACACCAAGGCCAGCTGGGCCTGGGGACTCATCCTGCTCGCCAAGTGCGCCATCCTCTTCCCGCTGTACTGGTGGGCCGACACCACCCAGCTCGGCTGGGTGCTCGTCGCGCTGAAGATCCCGCCGTTCCTGCTGGCGGTCTGGCTGACCTGGGTCTTCCTGGCGAAGGCGCCGCCGCCCATCGACGTCTTCGCCGAGATGGAGGCGGAGGAGGCCGCCGCCGAGCGGCGGGAGGCCGCACGGCGGCCGGCCGAGTAGCCGCAGCCGCGCGGCGATCGCGGGCCGAACTGCCGCGCCGCGCCGAGCGGGACGTACGACGCGAGAGGGCGCCCGGAGATCTCCGGGCGCCCTCTCCCCTGTCCGCCCGGTGTCAGCCCGTCGCGTTCTCGCGGCGCACCGACAGCAGGTCCTCCAGCTGCTCCTCGCGTGCCTGCGCGGCCACGAACAGCAGCTCGTCGCCCGCCTCCAGGGAGTCGTCCGGCGTCGGCGTCAGGACGCGGGTGCCGCGGATGATGGTGACCAGGGAGGTGTCCTCCGGCCACTCCACGTCGCCGACCTGGGTGCCGGCCAGCGCCGACTCCTCCGGGAGGGTCAGCTCGACGAGGTTCGCGTCACCGTGGCTGAAGCGCAGCAGCCGGACCAGGTCGCCGACGCTCACCGCCTCCTCGACCAGGGCCGACATCAGGCGCGGCGTGGAGACGGCGACGTCCACACCCCAGGACTCGTTGAACAGCCACTCGTTCTTCGGATTGTTGACGCGGGCCACGACGCGCGGCACGCCGTACTCCGTCTTCGCCAGCAGGGAGACGACCAGGTTCACCTTGTCGTCGCCCGTGGCGGCGATGACGACGTTGCAGCGCTGGAGCGCCGCCTCGTCCAGGGACGTGATCTCGCAGGCGTCGGCGAGCAGCCACTCCGCCTGCGGCACGCGCTCGACCGAGATCGCGGTCGGCGCCTTGTCGATGAGCAGGACCTCGTGGCCGTTCTCCAGCAGCTCGCCCGCGATCGAGCGGCCCACCGCGCCGGCACCGGCAATGGCGACCCTCATCAGTGACCGCCCTCCATCTCGGGACCCTGGGCGAACGCCGCCTCGACCTTCTCGACCTCGTCCGTGCGCATCATCACATGCACCAGGTCACCCTCCTGCAGGACCGTCTGCGACGTGGGCAGGATGGCCTCGCCGAGGCGGGTCAGGAACGCCACCCGGACGCCCGTCTCCTCCTGCAGCTTGCTGATCTTGTGGCCGACCCAGGTGTCCGCGGCGTGCACCTCGGCCAGCTGGACCCCGCCGGTGGGATCGCGCCACAGCGGCTCCGAGCCGGAGGGCAGCAGCCGGCGCAGCATCTGGTCGGCGGTCCAGCGGACCGTGGCCACCGTGGGGATGCCCAGGCGCTGGTAGACCTCGGCGCGGCGGGGGTCGTAGATACGGGCCGCGACGTTCTCCACCCCGAACATCTCGCGGGCCACCCGGGCGGCGATGATGTTGGAGTTGTCGCCACTGGAGACGGCGGCGAACGCGCCGGCCTCCTCGATGCCCGCCTCGCGCAGGGTGTCCTGGTCGAAGCCGACGCCGGTGACCCGGCGGCCGCCGAACGAGGAGCCCAGTCGTCGGAAGGCGGTGGGGTCCTGGTCGATCACGGCGACCGTGTGCCCCTGTTGCTCCAGGGTCTGCGCGAGAGCGGAACCCACTCTGCCGCAGCCCATGATGACGATGTGCACGACCGTCCTTCCGATGTCAAGAGTTGTTGACCTGGCTTGAAACAGGGTCTCAGACCGCCGACCAAGCTACACACGCGCGGTCCGCGGACGGGACCCCCGTGCACGGTTCGTCCGGGTGCCGGGTGCCGGGTGCCGGGTGCCGGGTGCCGGGTGCCGGGTCAGCGGCGGCTGATGCTCCGGAGGCTCACGGCGGTGAGGATTCCGAGGCCGACGAGTGCGGCGGTGGCGCCGATCAGCTCCGCGGTGCTGGACATGGGGCCTCCGGTGACGGGGGTGACGGGGGTGACTGGCTGACGAGGGGGGCTGGCTGACGAGGGTGACTGGCTGACGACGGTGACGACGGTGATCGGGTGACGACGGTGAGGACGGTGATCGGGGTACGCGGTGAAGAGGGTGACCTGGGTGGTGGCGGTGAAACGGTGACGAGGCGACTGAGGCGGCCGACCGGGGGGCGCCGGGGCACGAGCGGGCGACGACAGACGTTTTGTCATATAGACATGGCCCAGGGTCCGCTCGTGGCACGCGGGGCGCACATGCGGCCGATTTCACTCGGGGGGCAGAGGGAGCCGACGGGCTGACGGGGCGGACGAGGGTGGCGGGTGGGCGCCTCCCTGTTCGAAGGCTTACGATCCTCTGTTGTGTCCAAACTGACCGACGTGCCCAAACGCATCCTGATCGGGCGCGCTCTGCGCAGCGACCGGCTGGGCGAAACGCTCCTGCCCAAGCGCATCGCACTTCCCGTCTTCGCCTCCGACCCGCTGTCCTCCGTGGCGTACGCGCCGGGGGAGGTGCTGCTGGTCCTCTCTATCGCGGGCGTGTCGGCCTACCACTTCAGCCCCTGGATCGCCCTCGCGGTCGTCGTCCTGATGTTCACGGTCGTCGCCTCCTACCGGCAGAACGTGCACGCCTACCCCAGCGGCGGCGGCGACTACGAGGTGGCGAACACCAACCTCGGCCCCAAGGCCGGCCTCACCGTCGCGAGCGCCCTGCTCGTCGACTACGTCCTCACCGTCGCCGTCTCCATCTCCTCCGGCATCGAGAACCTCGGCTCCGCGATCCCGTTCGTCGTCGAGCACAAGGTGTTCTGCGCGATGGCCGTGATCGTGCTGCTCACGCTGATGAACCTGCGCGGCGTGAAGGAGTCCGGCTCGCTCTTCGCGATCCCCACCTACGTCTTCGTCGCGGGCGTCTTCATCATGATCGCCTGGGGCGCGTTCCGCGGGCTGGTCCTGGACGAGACGATGCGGGCACCCACCGCCGCCTACGAGATCAAGCCCGAGCACGAGGGCCTGGCCGGATTCGCCCTGGTCTTCCTGCTGCTGCGCGCCTTCTCCTCCGGCTGTGCCGCGCTCACCGGCGTCGAGGCGATCTCCAACGGCGTCCCCGCCTTCCGCAAGCCCAAGTCGAAGAACGCGGCGACCACGCTGGCGCTGATGGGCCTGCTCGCCGTCACCATGTTCTGCGGGATCATCGTCCTCGCCATGGTCTCCAAGGTCCGGATGGCCGAGTACCCGGCCAAGGACCTGCTCGACAACGGCGTCCCGGTCGGCCCGGACTACGTCCAGCACCCGGTGATCTCCCAGGTCGCCGAGGCCGTCTTCGGTTCCGGGAGCTTCCTGTTCATCGTGCTGGCCGCGGCCACCGCGCTGGTGCTGTTCCTGGCCGCGAACACGGCGTACAACGGCTTCCCGGTCCTCGGCTCGATCCTCGCCCAGGACCGCTACCTGCCCCGCCAGCTGCACACCCGGGGCGACCGCCTCGCCTTCTCCAACGGCATCGTGCTGCTGGCCGGCGCCGCCGCGCTGCTGGTGTGGATCTACGAGGCCGACTCCACCCGCCTGATCCAGCTCTACATCGTCGGCGTGTTCGTCTCCTTCACGCTCAGCCAGACCGGCATGGTCCGCCACTGGAACCGTCACCTGGCCACCGAGCACGACCCGGCCAAGCGCCGTCACATGATCCGCTCCCGCGCGATCAACGCCTTCGGCGCCTTCTTCACCTTCCTGGTCCTGGTCGTCGTCCTCGTCACCAAGTTCAGCCACGGCGCCTGGGTCGCGCTGCTCGGCATGGTGATCTTCTACGGCACGATGACCGCGATCCGCCGCCACTACGACCACGTCGCCAAGGAGCTCGCCGCCCCCGAGGGCCCCACCGACGACAGCGTCCGCCCCTCCCGCGTGCACTCGGTGGTCCTGGTCTCCAAGATCCACCGCCCCGCGCTCCGCGCCCTGGCCTACGCCAGGCTGCTGCGCTCGGACACCCTGGAGGCGCTGAGCGTCAACGTCGACCCGGCCGAGACGAAGGCGCTGCGCGAGGAGTGGGAACGGCGCGGGATCGACGTACCGCTGAAGGTGCTGGACTCGCCGTACCGCGAGATCACCCGGCCCGTCATCGAGTACGTCAAGAGCCTGCGCCGGGAGTCGCCGCGCGACGCGGTGTCCGTGATCATCCCCGAGTACGTCGTCGGCCACTGGTACGAGCACCTGCTGCACAACCAGAGCGCGCTGCGGCTCAAGGGGCGGCTGCTGTTCACGCCGGGCGTGATGGTCACCTCGGTGCCGTACCAGCTCGCCTCCTCCGAGGTGGCGAAGAAGCGCGCCCGCAAGCGGTCGGAGTGGAACGCGCCGGGCGCGGTGCGGCGCGGTCCCGCCGCGGAGCGGGCGAAGGAGACCGGCCCCCGGGACTGAGCGCGACCGCCGACGGCGAGGACGTAGACTGGTGGGCTGTTGTCCGGCCCTGGGCCGGCCGCCCTCGTCGGCCGTCCCCCCACCCGATCTGGAGTCACCCCGCCATGCAGGCAGAACCGAAGAACACGCAGGCGGGGTCGCTGGTCGGCGAGGAGTACGAGGTCGAGATCGGCCCCGTCGCGCACGGCGGCCACTGCATCGCCCGCACCGACGCCGGCCAGGTCCTCTTCGTCCGGCACGCGCTGCCTGGCGAGCGGGTCGTGGCGCGCGTCACCGAGGGCGAGACGGGCGCCCGCTTCCTGCGGGCGGACGCGGTGGAGATCCTGGAGGCATCCAAGGACCGCATCGAGGCCCCCTGCCCCTTCGCCGGCCCCGGCCGCTGCGGCGGCTGCGACTGGCAGCACGCCAAGCCCGGCGCCCAGCGCCGGCTGAAGGGCGAGGTCGTCGCCGAGCAGCTCAAGCGGCTCGCGGGCCTCACCCCCGAGGAGGCCGGCTGGGACGGCACGGTGATGCCGGCCGAGGGCGACAAGGTGCCCGCCGGCCAGGTCCCGCAGTGGCGCACGCGCGTGCAGTACGCCGTGGACGCCGAGGGCCACGCGGGCCTGCGCAAGCACCGCTCGCACGAGGTCCAGCGCGTCGACCACTGCATGATCGCCGCCGCCGGGGTCAGCGAGCTGGGCATCGAGCAGCGCGACTGGACCGGCATGGAGTCGGTCGAGGCGATCGCGGCGTCCGGCTCCCAGGACCGCCAGGTCATCCTCACCCCCCGGCCCGGCGCACGCCTGCCGATCGTCGAACTCGACCGGCCCGTCTCCGTCATGCGGGTCGGCGAGAAGGACGGCGGCGTCCACCGCGTCCACGGCCGGCCCTTCGTCCGCGAACGCGCGGACGGCCGCACCTACCGCGTCGGCAGCGGCGGCTTCTGGCAGGTCCACCCGAAGGCGGCCGACACCCTGGTCACCGCCGTCATGCAGGGCCTGCTCCCCCGCAAGGGCGAGACGGCGCTCGACCTCTACTGCGGCGTGGGCCTCTTCGCGGGCGCCCTGGCCGACCGGCTCGGCGAGCAGGGCGCGGTCCTCGGCATCGAGTCCGGCAAGCGGGCGGTGGAGGACGCACGGCACAACCTGGCGGACTTCCCCCGCGTCCGCATCGAGCAGGGCAAGGTCGAGTCCGTCCTGCCCCGCACGGGCATCACCGAGGTCGACCTCGTCGTCCTCGACCCGCCCCGCGCGGGAGCGGGCCGCAAGACGGTGGCCCACCTCGCGTCACTGGGAGCCCGCCGGATCGCCTACGTGGCGTGCGACCCGGCTGCCCTGGCGCGGGACCTCGGGTACTTCCGGGACGGGGGGTACCGGGTGCGGACGCTCCGGGTGTTCGATCTGTTCCCTATGACCCACCACGTTGAGTGTGTCGCGATCCTTGAACCGGCCGCAAAGGGCTCCTGACCTGCGGTTTCTTGCGTGCGCACTGTGTGCGGTGTGGGCGTTACGGGCGATATCTTGACGCTGAAATGACGCCCGGGACAAGAAGATGGGGGCCGGGGGGCTGCTCGTGTCGACGGCGGCGATTCTCGAAGCGTTCGCCGATGAGGACCTCGCCACGAAAAACCATGCGGCCGCGCCGTCCGGCGAGGCAGCCAGCATGGAAGCGCATCGACGTCGGCTCGGGCACGTCCTCGCATGCCTTGCCGATGAGCTTGCCGAGACACACGAGGAATGGCGCAGAAGCATGCTCCGGGAATTGGGGGTCTCTCCCTCCGGGCACGTGGACACCGAGGATCTAGCCATGGAGCTTCTCGGAATCTCCCTGGACCGCCTTAGGCGGCCCCTGCGTGCTTTGTCGCGGGCTCAGCATCAGCCTGGAAAGGCATGCACGCTGCTCCACCATGCTGCCTGCTGCGCCTGGGTCTGTGAGAAGCCCTGGGTGGCGGTGGACGGCGCGGCCCTGTTCGCCAGAGAACGTGACACGCCTCAGCCGCGCATTGTGCACATCCCCTGCAGCGAGCATCTGACTTTGCAGTTGTATGTCAGGCGGGCTGCGACCCGAGCGGAATGGCGCATGGTGCCGCTTGCGGCGTCGGATGGCGAAACCGATCCCGAAACCGGCCTGCCGACACGACTGCTCCAAGCCATTCGAGCCGAACTGCTTCAGAACGTCGCTCCTGTCGACCCGGACGACGCCGAGAACGTCCGTGACATATGGGAGCGAAAGCATGCCAAGGCTCTGGAAAACGTCAGCGACATCGTCCTGGTACTGCCAGCCGATGCCAGCGACCTGGACGCCACGTTCTTCGAACAGTTGAAGGCATCGTTCCCTTCCTGTGTCTTTGCCATGTCGTCTCGTGAGCCACCACGCGGAATCAAGGGCTCGCGACTACTCGTCTCGCTCACCGAGTCACTGGGCCAGCAGGACGAGGAGAAGGCAGCCGAAGACTTCACTGATCAGGTCCAGGCACTCGGTGAGCGGGTGGCGGGTGGCGGGTGGCGGGGGAGGGCGGCGGGGGATCTGAATCCGGTGGACAGGTAGCGGGCCGGGGCGGTCAGGCTCCAGCCGACGACGGTGCTGTGCTGGACGAGGAGTGCCACGTCGGAGGCGATGCCGATGCGGGCTTCCAGCAACTCGTCGGAGCGCGGCACAGCACCGTGCACGTCTCCTGGCGGACGTCGCGGACGTCGTCCGCACGGAGCCCGCCGGGGCACACGGCGGGTGTGAGAGGGAGGCGGGCACATCCTCGGCGGAGGCGGGCTCTTCCGGCATCCGGAACTGGGCCCCGACCAGTTGCCTGCCGGCTGGGTCGAAGCGGAGGACGTCGGGCGCATCCCAGAGCCGGTCCTGGCTGCCGAACGTGTGGGCCAGGAACCGCTCACGTCCTCCCGCGTCCGTTCAGGGCAGGCCCGATGTCCACCGAGGCGCCTACGAGGCGGGGCGTGACGGGCAGCGGATCGTCCGTCACCGTGGCGTGCCAGTCGCCGTCGAACGTCAGTCTCATGGGCGGTGTCCCTCATCTGATCTGCCCTGCCGGCCTGGGCTGTCCGAGAGCCGGCCCATGGTCGCCTGGCTCGCCCCGCCGCGTCGGAGAGCGGCGGCTCTATTGCATGTGGCCTTCCTCGGCCACCTCTTCGGCCTCTTCCAGCGCGTCGACGGCCGCCTGGCGCAGCTCTCCCTCGAGCGTCGAAACGGACTTGCGCAGGAAGGCGACCACCTCGTCGGAGGAGTCGGCCAGTTGGGGGATCAGATAGCAGACCTCGCGAAAATACTCGTCATCCGACCCGTCGGCGTGGCTCAGCAACTGAGGGAGCACTGCCAGGATCTCGCTCCTGCAGTAGCTCGTGACGTCGACGGATCCGTCCTCCAGCCCGGCGCGCACACCGGCATTCCTGGCATTCAGAATGGACTCGAGGAGACTCACGGATTGCGGCGTCAGCGGCGTGCCCGTTCTGGCCCGGGTCGTGAGGGCGTCGACGCAAGGGGCGGCGGCGCTGTACAGGTGTCCTTGATTGGCGACCTCGCAGTAGAGAAGCCGGCCTGCACGGGTTCGCTCGTCGGGATCCTGCCCGACAAGGCGTTCGAGGTGCGTGTGAATCTCGGCCGCCGGAATGCTCAGCGTCTCCAGGGAGTCCCAGTCCCACGTTCGCGAGAAAATCATTGCAGGTCACTCTCCCATGTCGTGCCAGGTGCGAACTGCTCGCGCAGAGTACGGCCTTCACATCGCACGCACACTGCTTCCGGCACCCGTTTCAAAGGTCTGAGGGGCACGCTGTAAATGATATCTTCCGGCCTTGCCCCCTTACGGACGAGTTCGTCCCGAACCAGATCCTCCGCACAGAAGTCACCGGCTCCGGTCTTCTTCAGGCCGACCGCGACTTCTCCGGTGCGCACGTCGACGCCCGCCGAACCCATGGCGTACTCCCTGATCTTGCTCCGGGACATCGTCTCGTGCATCTCGTCGAGCTTGTCGGAGAGTGCCTGGTTGGCTCTCTGCGACGCCTCCTCGTAGGTGAGCCGCCGAGGGTACGGAGAGAGCCCGAGCGGGTCGCCGGCACTGTACGGATTGTCGACGTACGTCACCGGGTTCGGTGCCGGGTCGATCCCCAGGGGGTCCGGGGCCGTGTACCGCCCGGTCTCCGGGTCGTAGTGGCGGAACAGGTTGTAGTGGAGCCCGGTTTCCGGGTCGTAGTACTGACCGGGGAAGCGCAGCGGGGTGTAGGCCGTACTGGACCGTGCCCAGGCGGTGGTGCCCCAGAGCGTGGTGCGGGTACGCCAGACGATCTCACCTGTCTCGTCGACCAGTTCCGTGGGGGCGCCGATCAGATCGGTGGCGATGGCGAAGAAGCGCCGGTCGATCTCCTCCTGGCGGACGTCCGGGGAGAGGATGCGTTCCGTCTGGGCAAGGGGTATCAGGCCGCGGTGGTCCCAGGTGAGGGCCACCGGGTTCGGCAGGTCCTCGGCGACGGTGGTCTGTTCGCAGAGGGTCATACCGTCCCAGCTGAAACGGATCTCCTCGACCACAGATTCGCCGTCGTCCGCCAGCCGCTGCTTGGCGGTGCGGCGGCCCAGCGGGTCGTAGAGGTAGCGCCATCGGGAGCCGTCAGGGGTGAGCACCGCGGTGAGACGGTCCTCGGCGTCCCATTCGTAGCGCCAGGTTTCGGGCTTGCGGGAGAGCCGGGTCTTCTGGCGGAGGACGACACGGCCGAGGGCGTCGTGTTCGAAGCGGACGTTTCCGGCCCGGGCGATGGTGGTGCCGGTGTAGGTACGGGGACCGGTGGCCTCGTGGCCGGGGTGGGAGGAGGGCCAGGACGCTTCGGTCTGGTTGCCGGAGGCGTCGTAGGCGTATTGCTCGGTCCAGCCCTGCGCGTGGACGGCGGTGACCCTGCCGACGGGGTCGAGTTCGAAGGTACGGGTGCCCGACAACCGGTCGTGGACCGCGGTGAGATGGCCGTCGGCGCGGTAGGCATAGGTACGGCTATTGAGGGTGCGGGAGCCGGCGGCGAGGTGCTGGGCGGAGAGCCTGCCGGCCTCGTCCCAGGCGGAGGACAGGGTGAGGACACCACCGAAGACGCGTTCCAGTTCCCGCCCGGCCTCGTCGTGCGTGAAGCGGATTTCATGATCGCCGGACGTCACCTGAGTCGGGCGACCAGCGGCGTCGTAGGCGTAGGTGGTGACCACGCCGGTGGGCGTCGTACGGCGGACCCGGCGGCCGGCGGCGTCGTAGGCCTGGTCGAGGGCGCGGCCGTCGACGAGTTCGGTCTTGAGCAGACCGCGCCGGTCGTAGCGGCGGACCAGTTCGCTGTCCGGGCCTGACGCCTGGACCAGGCGCCCTGCCCGGTCGTAGGCGTAGGAGGTGACGCGGCCTTCGGCGTCCTTGCGGACCATTCGTCCGGCCTCGTCGTAGCTGTACGCGATGGTGCCGCCGAGGTGGCCGGTCCGGGTGACGAGCTGTCCGGCGGCGTCCAGACGGTAGGAGACGGTCCGGTCGTCGAAGTCCGTCTCGGAGACGAGCCGCCCGGCCGCGTCGTACTCATAGGTCCAGGTCAGCCCCTGCGGCGCGGTCACGCGGGTGAGCCGCAGACCGGCGTCGTGCTCGAACTCGTAGCGGGCGCCGTCCGGCCTGGTGCGGGCGGACAGGAGATCGAAGTGGGTGTACTCGAACCGGGAGACACCTCCGGCCGGATCGGTGTGGGTGAGGCAGTTGCCCTCGCCGTCGTACGTCCACGACTCGCTGGAGCCGTCCGGTCCGGTCCGGTGGGCGAGTTGGCCGTCGGGAGTCCAGGAGAGACGGGTGACGGCGCCAGCCGGGTCGGTAACGCGTACCTCCCGGCCGAGGGCATCGCGTTCGATGCGGGTGACGCGGCCGTCGGGGTCGGTGACCTCCACGGGGCGCCCGGCGGCGTCGCACCGCACGGTCGTGGTGGCGCCCAGTGGATCGGTGACGGAAACCAGGCGGCCGGCGTCGTCATAGGCGAGCCTGGTGGTGTTTCCAGCCGGGTCGGTGACAGCGATCCGGTTGCCCCGGTCGTCGAACTCTTGGAGCCAGCGAGCGCCGTCCGGGCCGCGGAGTTCGGTCGGCAACCCCAAGGTCCCTCGGACAGCACGCAGTTCGCCACCGTCCGGTCGGGTGACGACGACCGGCCGGCCGTCCTCGTCGTAGGAGTGGGCGGTGGTACGGCCGAGGGGGTCGGTGCGGGTGAGGAGGTTGCCGTGGGTGTCGTAGGTGTAGCGGGTGGTGTGGCCGAGTGGGTCGGTGGTGGCGATCACCCGGCAGCGGCTGTCGATGAGGTGGCGGGTGGTGTGGCCGTCGGCGGTGGTGAGGGTGGTGGTGCGGTGGCCGGTTTCGGGGTCGGGTTCGGAGTAGGCGAGGGTGATCTGGACGTGGCCTGCTTCGCCGCCCTCGGCGATGACGCGGTCGCGGTCGTCGTAGGTGTAGTCGTAGCGGCTGTTGTTGGAGTCGATCCAGGCGGTGACGCGGCGGCGGTCGTCGTAGACGAAGGTGGTGGTGGCGCCCGACGGTTTGGTGACCGTGGTGAGGTTGCCGTCCTGGTAGCCGTAGCGCATCAGGGGCAGGTCCGTGCCCGCCTCGCCGGCGCCGGTCAGGGAGAGCGCGGTGATCCGGCCGTCGGCGGTGGTCAGCTTCACGTGGTGGCCGGCCGAGTGGACGAGGGCCAGCGGCAGGCCGTCCTCGGTGCGGTCGATGGTGATGGTGTGGCCGTTGCGTTCGGTGACGGACGTCAGCCAGGCGGTGCCGTCGCCGCCGGGTTCGCCGCCGGGCGGGGCGGTGAAGTGGCGGGTCAGGCCGGTGTCGGGGTCGGTGATGGTGTAGTCGCCGTCCGCGTCGCGGGCCAGGAGGGTGTGCGCGGTGCCGGACTCGGGGCGGGTGGGGGCGCCGGGGACGGGGTGCGGGTAGGGGATGAGAAGACCGTCGGCGGTGACGTGGACGACGCCGACCGGGTCGATCTCCAGGCGCTCGTCGACGGTGGAGGTCCAGGAGGGGCCGAGGAAGCGGCCGGCCGTGCAGCCGGACTCGGTGCGGCGGGTGAAGACCAGGGGCAGGATGCCGGGGATCGCCAGATCGGTTTGGGGCAGGAACATCCGGCCGGAGGCGAGGTCGACGGGGTCGGTGCCGTCGGTGGTGCGCTCGCCGTCGGGGCGGTTGTGCGTGCCGTCGGGGGCGTCGTCGATCAGCTTGCGCGCGCGTGCGGCGTCGGCGGCGTCCGCGGCGATCCGCACGCCCTTGACCGCGGCACCGCCGCCGCCGGTGGCGGCGGTCAGCGCGGCATCCGGCAGCAGACGGCCGAAGCCCTCGTAGGGGTCTTTCATGAAGTCGCTGATCATCTGCTTGCCGGTGCCGACCGGGTCGTTGGCGGCGACCACCAGTCCCGCGGCGAGGCTGTTGAGGCTGGTGGCGTACTCGGCGGGGTGGGTGAGGTTGTACGGGTCCAAGGGGTTGATCCCGCGCACGAAGTTGACCAGCCCCGCGGTGCCCTTGATGACGCCGCCGCCGACGTGGTCGCCCATGATCTGCAGTTCCTGGAAACCGTCGCTCGCCTGTTGCGCGTACGACGGCTTCTCGGGTGCCAGGTCGCGCGCGGCGCGGACCGCGCTGCGGGCGGTCTCCGCGGCCGTGTTCCGCTGCTTGCGGGCGTCGGCGAGGATGTCCTGCGCCTCCTGCATCAGCTTCTTGCCGGGGTCGTCGAACGTCGCGGCGGGGCGCGGCGGGAGCGTGGAGGGGTCACGCTGGTCGGCGGGCTGGGCGTTGTAGCGCTCGACGGCCTTGTTGTAGTCGTCGACCTTCTTGCGGTGCGCGTCGGCGGCCTCCTCGGACGCTTTCACGCCCTCCTTCCACTTGTCGATCGCCGTCTGCGCCTGCCCCTGCGCCCACGTCACGGTCCCGGCGAACGCCTCCAGCGCGCCGGCCGCCTTCTCACACGCGTCCGCACCGGTGAACCACTTCGGCGGCTGGGTGCTCACCGCCTTGCGCAGCGCCTCGGCCGCCTCACCCTTCAACCGCGAGGAGTCCAGCCCCTTGAGACCGCCGCCGGCGTCATCGAACGCCTTCTGGAAACCGCGGAGCTTCTGGGCGGTGGAACGCAGCTTGTCCGGGCTGCCGTAGATCAGCTTGGTCTTGTCCTCGGTCTGCCCGAGGTCCATCTCGTCGACCTCGGCGCCCATCCGGTTGGCGACCGAGCGGGACTGCTCGCGCACCCAGTCCGCGCCCGACTCCCAGCCGACGTCGTCCAGCCGGTCGGCAGTCCACTTCCCGGCATCCTCGACCCGGTTGCCGACCCACTCGACACCGTCCTCGACCGCGTTCTCCACCGAGTCGGGCGTGATGTCACTGATGAAGTCGCCGATGCCCACGCTCAGTTACCCCCGTTGTCACCCTGCTGCTGCGCTTGCCTGGCCCGTTCCTCCGGCGATGGGCCGAAGGTGTCGTCCAGCGCTTGGTTCCACTGGTCGTCGGATATGCCGAGCGCGTCGTTGAGCATCTGCGACTGCCGACCACCCTGCCCCTCGGTCAGAACCGTGCGGCCGGTGTCCTTCCAGGTCTGTGCCATCTCCTGACCGGCCCGGTCGAACGACTCCGCGCTCCAGTCCGGATCGAGGGCGTCGGGTGTGAACACATCGCCCCAGTTCTGCCGGGTGATCTCATCCTCGGAGGCGTGCGGGTTGCCGCCCATCACGGCGTTCACGCCCACCTTCAGCGCGCCCTCGACGTACTGGTCGTGCTCCCACTGGGTGCCGGCCGCCAGTCCCAGACGGTTCGCGATCTCGCTGGCGTCGCTGACCAGGGCCCGTACGCCCCACTCCCAGCGCTCGCAGAAGTCCTCGAAGTCGACCGACAGACCGTGGTGCCCCGCCTCCATCCCCGTCATCGACAGCTCGGAGAAGCCCTTGCCCATCACCGAACCGGTCGCGCCACCCAGGTCGCCCAGCCCGTCGATGGTGGCACCCACACCCCGCGTGAACTTCGTGACCGACGCCTGGTCGAAGTTCAGGTCGTTCCCGTCAGCCACGGTCGCCTCCCTCCTGCGCCGTCCCGGCGTCGACGGCGGCGCCGTCCGGGACGATCCCGGTGACCGGCGGGAAGAACATCGATCCGTCCTCGCTGGCGATGTCCACCGCGAGACCGGCGGGTTCACCCAGCGAGGGCACCACCTCGTCGACGATGCGCGCGCCCAGGAGCGCGGCGTAGTCCATCGGCCGGTCACCCGGCCCGTGATGCAGGGCGAACCGGGCCAGCGCCGTCTCGTCCGTGAAGCCGCAGATCCATCGCACGCCACCCGAACGTGCCGACCACAGGCCGCCGTTGGAGGTGGGCACCAGCAGGATCGAGCGCCGCATCTCACCCACCAGCGCCCGAGGGTCACCGACCCCCGCTCTCCGCTCGGCGATCCGCTCGGCCAACGCCGTCCTGGGCTGCTCCACGGCCCCTCCCTCGTCCTCGGTCATTGACGAAACCGTAGAACACACGCTCAGGAAGGTGTCGGTGGTTCTCCTGAGGGGTCACCAGGGCCCCACACGTCGCTCTCAGTAGGAGACCGCGGTGGGCAGGCCGTCCTCACAGCGCGCTTTCGAGCGGTCGATGCCGTCGGAAGGCGGCGTTCGCGAACTCGTCATCGAGCCGGACTGCGGACGAAAGCCTCTTCTCCCGTTCCGTGGTTGCTCGTGCCGGGAATCTCCGGGCTTTGACTTCTGCTTCGCAATCGGGAAGGTCACTCCGTACCTCGCTGTCCTGCGACGCCAGTCAAGAGGTGATTCGGGCCGAGGTGACCGCCGCCTGACACTCTGCCCTCAGCGCTTGCCCCTGCCCACCCGTACGTCCCCGTACCAGGCATTGCTCCGGCCGTTCCGCCCGGTCTTGCGGATCGTGTCATAGCAGCGCCAGAACCAGGTGCCGTTCGTGCGGCGGTGCAGTTCGATGCTCGTGCCGCCGCAGCGTTCGCACTTCGGTGGGCGGGTGAACAGCTCGGCATGCTCGTGCTCCAGCAGCTTGCGGGCGAAGTGGCCGCCGCGCATCGTCACCATGGCCTGGCGGGTCCACGACTGGGACAGGGTGTTGAGGCTGCCGATCATCACCGTCCATTCGTCGATCACCGCGATCTTCTGGTGCATGACGTTGACGGGGATGACGGTGTGGACGACGGCCCGGTGGTCCGCGATAAGGCTCTGGTTGTCCGGGCGGGCCTGAAGCTGCTCCGTGTCGTCGCGGATGAACACGGTGACGCGCACGCCGCGCGCCGCGGCCTCGCGGAGCAGTTGCAGGATGCGCCGTACCCGGTTCGCGACCCAGGGCGCCCACAGCCATGACGCTCATTTGACGCTCGTCCCGATGGCGCGTCACCTAACTGATCGTGCATGGTGCGTGCATTCGGTTTTCATGCGCCGGCGCCCTGCATGGGAACGAAGCCGCACACGGTGAGCGGCTCCTCACTGATGAGCGCACCGCCGTGTTCCGTACACCCAATGGACCAGACGGACTGGTGGGGCGTAGCGGGGCGACGAGGCGTCCGCCCTCCGCGACCATGGTGATCCACGGCAGATCCCAGGTGTCGACCGTGACGATCGCAGCGTCGGCCGCCCGGGCGGGCCGGCCGATCCGGATGTTCAACGCCGCTGTCACGGGCCAGCGTCGGAAGTCCTGGGTGGGCCGTCTCTTGGAGGGAGGAGCCCATGAGGGTTCTCGTGCTCTTGCTGTTCTCGCCCCGAGCGTGCTCGTTCTCCTGGCGATGTACCTCAGTGCGCCCACGGAGTGGTGCAGGACGTGCAGGCGCCAGCGCTCCGATCACGAGGACGGCGACGGAGCGTGCAGCGGGACGAGTTCGTCGACGACGTACGGCAGTACGGCGGGTGCGGCTGCGGTGCGTTACGTGCCGCGGCGCCGACCCGTCACGTGACGAGGCGTCCCCCGCTCCCGCCCCCGCCCGCGCCTGGCAGCGCGGCGTGGGGGCCGGGGCGGACCGCGTCTGATCCGCTTGCCGTCGCCGCCCGCCCGGCCCTCCCCGGCGCCGCCCGCCTCGGTACCTCAGCGCTGAGGTCCGCGTTCACGCTGAGGTCCGCCTCCGCGCCGCCCTCCGGTTGAGTCTTTCGCCTCCGTGCTGCGCCCGTCCCGGGGTCGTACTCACCCCCGAACGGCGTACGCACCACCGTGTGCATGATCGGGCATTCAAGTGAGCTGCCTGGCCTCCGAATGTCATTTTCGGTCAATTCCAATCATGCGTGCCGGACGTTCCCGAATCTCGGGCTTCAGGTGGCCGCAGTGATCGTCATGTCAATCGAAGTCGCCCCTCCTTCAATTCGAAGATCCACCTGCTACGGTCGAGGGGAAAGCGACTTGCCTGCGGGGGCAGGCCAGGCCAAGGGGGGCGTCATGGCTGGCATTCGCGACTTCTTCAACGGGTTAGCCGGATCACCGAAACGCAATGAGAACCGCAGGAAGGTACTGCTGGCCATCGCGATCAAGGCGGACACCCAGGTCGGTATCGCCCGGCGCACCGTGCTTTCCCAGGCAACGGTGTCCACCGCGGTCCGGGAACTGGAAAGGGAAGGCTTGGTGACCGGCGCCCGGACGGACGGGGGGCGAGCCGGCAGGGTGTGCCTCGTACCCACCGACCTGGTCGCCGTGGGGGTGCACGTCGGCTTCAACCACGTCACGGTGGTCGCGCGCCGACTGGACAAGGACCACGAGACTGTGTCCGTCCGCGCCAACTCGGAAGGGGTGAGCCGGGGCTGGAACCGCGCCCGCCCGGCCGTCCAGGACCTGATCGGGGAGGCGGTCAGGGACACCGGCTGCACCCTGTCCGACGTCTTCTCGCTCGGCATCGCCGTGCCGCGGATGATCGATCCGCGTACGAACGAGTTCACGCGGCCCGTCCTCCATCCCTGGCGGAGCGGTGACGACCCGGCGCGGGACCTGGGGGAGTGGCTCGGCGTGCACGCGGTCATCGACAACGACGCGAACCTCGGTGCGCTGGCCGAGCAGACGTACGGCCGGCGGGAACACGCGGAGACCGTCATCTACGTCAAGGCCTCCACCGGCGTCGGAGCCGGAATCATCATCCACAACAACCTCCTTCGCGGACGCGGCGGAATGGCCGGGGAGATCGGCCACCTGACCCTGGAGCCGGACGGTGTGATGTGCCAGTGCGGGGGCCGCGGTTGCCTGGAGACCGTGATCGGCGCGGAAGCACTGGTGCAGCGCGTGCGCCAGGCCCGCACCAGGACGGGCGCCGCGGACTTCGAGCACCTTGAGGACGTGCTCCGGGCCGCCCGGGAGCAGGACCCCGTCTGTATGCGCGTGATCAAGGACGCGGGACGCACCCTGGGTTCCTTCCTCGCCCATCTGTGCAATCTCATCAACCCCGATGTCGTAGTCGTGGGCGGCCAGCTCACGGAGTGCCACCTGCTCCTGGAGGGCTGCAAGGAGTCGCTGCACCGCTTCGCCCTCCCCGGCGCAGTCGCCGAGGATTCCGGCTCCGTCCTGGAACTGAGTGAGTTGGGGACGCGGGCCGAGGCTCAGGGAGCCCTCGTCCTCGGGCTGCGCGGTCAGGAAAGCCCGAAGAGCACGGTGTGACCCGGTCGCCGGCGCTGTGCCGCGGCGATCGAATCCCGTGAGGTGCCTCTGCCGTGCTTGGTCCTTCGAAATGATGGATGCGCGCCGAGCCGGCCGCGATATCGGCTTCAATTGCCGGCACCGCCGTTATCGAAATGCACGGGGGGCGTGCCGCACACCAGGAACGGGCTGGTGCCCGTGCCGTTCACCGGTCCGAACGACGAGGCAATACCGCTGGTCAGGCAGTGCGTGCACGGCTTGCTGAATCCCGGCTGCGCCTAAAGATCACGTGGCATACTGCGCTCATGTGGACCGGTGGCCGGAAAGGCTGCTTCCTTGTGCTGTGTTCTCCCTGGTGAGGTAACCGTGCCCTTGACCCGAGGCGGCCCGATGTTCCATGAGAAATTGTTCGAGCAGTTGTCCGGCTGCGCTGCCGATGGCGGAAACGGAACGCTCCCGGACGGGCCGCCCCCGGACCAGGACGCCGCTTATGTGTCCCCCTCCCTCGTCGATCTCGGACACGTCCGTGACCTGACGTTGGGCAGTTCCCCGAACGGCAACGCCGACGCCAACGCCCAGTACTACTGGTAGGAGTCGTCGTGGCCGTCTTCCCCGGCACGACCGGCGCCACCGGCACGGCCCCCGCGACGGGCCCCAGCGGCACGACCGGCATCACCGGCACCGGCCCGGACACCGGTGAACTCGGCATCCGCCTGCCGGCCGGACCGGCCGTCGCGGCGATCCTGCCGCCGGGTCCCCGCCTACCGGCGCCGGCCGCACAGGTCTGGGCCGACGACCCCCGGCTGTGGTCATGGGGCGCCTGGCACACCGGTGAGGTGCGCACCGCGGCGACGGAGCGGGCCTCAGTGGTCGCCGTGGGCCAGTGCCTGGCCGGCCCCGCACGGATGGAGGACGACCTGAGGCGTTCCGCACACGACGGCGACTGGGAGGCACTGACCCGGTGGCCGGGGGCCTACCTGCTGCTGGTGCTGGAACGCAACGGCCGCTTCACCGCCTACACCGACCCGGCCGGTCAGTTCCCGCTCTACTACGCACACCGCAACGGTCGTACCGTCGTTTCCACCCGCGCCACCGCCGTGGCCGCCCTGACGGGACGGGAGTCGTCCCCGGACACCCTGGCGCTCGCGGCGCACATCGTCTGCCCCGCAGTGCCGGAACTCGCCGGAACACGGACCGCCTTCACCGGCGTGCACCGGCTGGGTCCCGGTGAGGCCCTGCACGTCGACTGCGCCACGAACGCCGTCACCCGGTCCTACGCCGCACCCGGCCCCGACGCCGACGCCTGCATGGAGGACGCCGCGGCCCGGCTGCGCGACTCCCTGCGGCAGGCCGTCACCCTACGCGTGCACGACGCCCCCCGAGTCACCTGCGACTTCAGCGGCGGCCTGGACTCCACCTCGCTGGCCTTCCTCGCCGCGCAGGCGGCGGAGGAACCACTGGACGCCTTCGTCTATCACCATCCGGGAGCCCCGGCGGGCGACCTGGAACACGCCGTGCGGCACGCCCGCGCATCGGCCGCCGTCCGGCTGCACCTGACCGTGGGCGGCGATGCGTCGCTGCCGTACGCCGCCCTGAGCGCGCGGGGACGGCCGGACCAGCCCGATCCGTCCACCGCGGTCGTCGCCCGGCTCCGCTGCCGCCTGACGCACATCGCGAGCCGAGGGGGCGGAGTCCATGTCACGGGTGAGGGCGGCGACGCCCTGCTGACCCCCCCGCCCTCACACCTCGGCGAAGTGGCGGCAGGCCGGGCGGTGCGCCGTCTCGCGCACGACGCCCTCGCCTTGGGCAGGCTGCGCCGCGTGGCCCCCGTCGGCATCGCCCGCCGGGCCGTGCGGCTGGCCCGTACCCCGATCGACCGGGCGCTGCACGACCTGGCCGCACGGCTGGAGCAGCCGCCGGCGCACCCGCCGCAGTGGCTGGACGCCATCGCCTGGTGGCCGCCGCCCGGCCCCGAGGCTTCGTGGCTGACCCCACGAGCCCGCCGTGACCTGGCCGAACTGGCCGTCGAGCGGGCCGGGCAGGTACGGCGCGAAGGGCCGGGTCCCGGCACGCGCGCAGCACTCGCCGAACTGCACACCTCGGCCGGCCTGCACAGTCACCTGGTCGACGTGGCCCGGCCGTTCGGGGTGTGGCCGCAAGCACCTTTCCTGGACGGGGCCGTCGTCCGGGCGGCGATGAGCCTGCCGACGCCGGCGAAGGCGGACCCCTTCACCGTCAAACCGCTCCTGAGGGCCGCGCTGGCCGGTGCGGTGCCCGACGCCGTGCTGGACCGGCGTACCAAGGGCGCCTACGCGGCCGAGGACTACCGGGGTGTCCGCCGAGCCGCGGCAGATCTGCGTGCGCGGCTGGCCCGCCTGTCGCTCGCCGACCTGGGGGTCATCGATCCCGCACGCGTCGTCGCCGACCTCGACGCCGCCGTGCACGGCTTTGCCGCCCCCTTCTCCGCGCTCAACCGCTTGGTGGGGGTGGACGTCTGGCTGGACGGCCTCGGTACGGCCGGAGAGGCGCCGTGAACCGGCTGCACGTACCCGACTTCGTGCAGGAGAGCCCGGGCGACCACGGAGACGCTGTGCTGCTGGACACCCGCTCGGGGCACTGCTTCGCCATGAACCCCGTGGCGGGGCTGCTGTGGCAGGAGTGGCGCCGCAGCCGGGACTTCGAGACGGGCGTCCGCGTGACCGCGCACCACTTCCCGGCGCTGAGCAGGGACCTGATCCGTCACGACGCGCGGCAACTCGCCGACGCCCTCCTCGAGCGCGGTCTGCTCACCGCCTGTCCCGCGGGCGAGCAGCCGGACCCACCCCCCGGCGAGCAACCCGTAGCGGCCACCGGGAACGGGCCGGGCGACGGCCCAGGCCCGCCCGGAACCACTGCCGGCCCGGCACGTCGCGCGCATCCCCTCGCCGACGACGCAAGGAGTGCAGCCGGCCCAGCGGAGGTGACCATGGCGGCCGATCCCGGGGCACAGGCGTTCCGTTCGAGCCGCCTGCCCGTCCGCCGCACTCCGCCGCTGGGACTGCTCTGCCTGCTGATCGCCCTGGTGCTGATCCGGCTGCCCTTCCCCGTGCTCCTGCGGGTGGTGCGCTGGACCTCACACCACTGGTGCCGGCTCGACGCCACCGGGGCCCAGGCCGCGGCGGCTCTGGCAGCGGTACGACAGGCTGCCGCACGCTATCCCGGACGCGCGGCCTGCCTCGAAATCTCCTTGGCCGCCCTCACGCTGCTGGCCCTGCGCAGACGCCGGACGACGTGGTGCATCGGCACGGCCGCAGACCCGTACCGGTTCCACGCCTGGATCGAAACCGAGGCCGGCCCGGTCATGGCCACGGACGAGCAGGGCATCGATGCCTTCCGGCGTATTCTGACGACGTGATTTCTTCGAATCCCGCCCTTTCGGGCCACGAGCGAAGACATTACCGGGCAGTTTCAAGCGCCGTGGCCGAGTCGGCGCCGGAAAGGACTTCACCCCTCACCCTTTCCGCGCTAACCTGGCAAGGCGAAAGGGCGGCCGCCCCGTCGGCAACCGCCCTTCGCGAGGAACGGACAGGTTCCTCAGATGCGCCCCAACAGCGCGTCGACCGGCGTCGCAGCCCCGTGCACCTGCGCCAGCACAAGCCAGAGCACGAGGACGACGACGATGATGACCATCCGCAGCTGCTCCCGCTGCAGGGAAACCGAGCATCGGGTGGTCATCGTCATCTTGACACCCATGATTTGCCACCTCCCTTCCACGGATCTCACCGCCCCCTTTGCGTAATCCAGTGTTCTCTGCAACCTGGTTGAAAGCAATCGCCCTTCCTGTGGCACTGACGCGCTTACAAGGGCCTTACGCCAGCAGGTTATCGATACCGATAATTCAAATCGGAGCCACGCCCGGCGCGACCCCCGCCGGAAACAGAAAAACGAAAGACAAGACGGCCCGCAGCGCGCCCCCCGCCTCGAACGACCCCGCAGAGGGCCGACGGGACACCGGCTCGGCATACCTACGCCGCGGCGACACCACGCACGACGGACCCCGGACACACCACAGGCGCCGAATCGAAGACCGGAGGGTCCCTGCTCACCCTCTCGGAGCCCAAAAGCAGAGCCGCCCAGTCCGGCCGGCCCCCGCCGAACCCCCTTGAGCGGCCCCCACCTCACGTCATGTGATTTGCGTCACATGCACAGGGGGGCATCACCGGGAACCGCCGCTGTGCCCGCCCGTGAGCTGTGCTGCTGCCCGTTGTGCACCTGGAGAGAACCGGTGCCATGGAGGCGGCCGGGCAGACCGGCGCCCGGTGCCGATGACGAGTGTCGCCGGTTCGCCGCTCATGTGCCTGGCGTGCAGGGGGAGTTGCGGACGACACCGATGCCACGCTCACACGCCTCAAGACACACCGGAAGCGAGCGTTGACTGTTCCGCCTTGTCATGAGGATGGGGCGGGCTGGGGCGGGCGGATGCGGAGGCCGGTCCCGGCCAGAAGCAGCAGCGCGGCGAGTGCGGAGAGAACGCAGGCGGCCACGAACATGCCGGACTTCTCGTCCGCGAACATGCCGGCGGCGGTGAGCGCGAGGAACACGCCGGTGGTCTGCCAGCCGATGCCGGAGGGCATCGGGCCCGGGGTGTGGCGGCGCATGCGGGGGATCCAGAGGCGGGCAAGCTCCGTGGCCGCGGCGAGGGCGACCAGCCGGGACGAGATCATCAGGCCGACGGGAGCGGTGTTGTCGCCGAGTTCTCCCACGCCGACGACGGTGGTGAAGCCGAAGTAGAGGATCGGCAGCAGCCAGCCGAGGCCCGCCCGGTCCCTGGGGGTGGGGGCGGGAGTCGCGTCGGTCCTCGTGGTGGGGTCGACCGGTGAGCGGGGAGAGGGGATCGCGGAGAGGGTGGGGACGGCGGGGATCGGCCGGAGTGCGCGGCGCTGGGCGCGGCGGATGCGCAGGCCCGCGTCGCCGTAGCGGTCCACGTGGGCGGAGAGTTCCGACTGCAGGGCGAGGAGTTGTTCCGCCATCGCGTCGAACTCGGCCCGGCGCTCCGCGGCGAGGCGGGCGGCATCGCGTTCGGTGGTGGCGAGGCGCTCGAGGGTCTCGGCGTGGAGCTTGCCGGCCTCGGCGCGGGCGGTTTCGGCCGCGCGGGCGGTCTTGGTCAACTCCTCGCGGAGCCGGGCGTGTTCCGCCTCGATGATCTCGGAGATGCGGTGACGTTCGTCCGGGGGGAGCGCACGTGGGGCACGGGCTTCGGCGCGGGCGAGTGCCGCTTGCCGCCACTCCATCAGGGGGCGGCTGCGGTGCTGGCCGATGCCGTTGACGTGGACCCGGTGTCCGTCCGCACGGTGGATGTAGACGACGTTGCCGCCTTTGCCGTTGGGCGCCTTGTCCCAGCTCACACGGGTGAAGTCGGCGGCGGTGCTGATTCCCTGGGCGGCGAGGTCGCGGATCAGGCCGGTGCCGAGGCCGTTCAGCTCGCTCACGGTGAGAGGCGTGTTCCGGAGCCGCCGCTCGATGAACTCACGGCGCAGGACGGCAAGGGCCTGTGCCTCTTGCTGCTCACGCTTGCCGTCCAGGCTGCTCAAGTCGTGCTTGACGGAGCGCTCTTGCCGCGCCAGCTGTTCATCGATGCGGTGCAGCGTCTCAGCGTGGGTGGTCTCCGCCCGCTTGCGGTGGCCCGCCTCCCGGTTCAGCCGACGGCGGTCGGCCACCTCGAAGGCGCCGCGCCGTCTCAGTAGCCGACGGAGGGCCCGTATGGACTCGATGATGCGGCGGCGCTCGGCGCGTATCTCTGCCGGGGATTGCGGGAGTGGGGCGCTGCCGTCCCGCGTCGGGGTGGTGCGGTTGATCAAAGTCAGGCCCCCGGGGTCTCTTCGGGACTGTCGTTGGTCTCAGCCGTGACCCTGCCGCCGACAAAAGCCTCACACGGCGTGACGATCGGACGATGGGCTGGGCGTGGGTGTCCGGCCTGAGAGCCGCCAGGTGTCGGCTCAGTTTCCGCCGTTGAGGTGAAGGGTGTCACGCCCGGGCGAACCTTCGTGCGGAACGCGGACAGCCTTGGACTCGGGCAGGTCGCGCAGGCCCGACTGCGCGTGAGCCGGCCCGGCTGGGCCTGCCTGTTCAGGACGTACGCGTGCATGTAGACGTGGACTCTCCGGATGTGGAAAGGGTTGCACCAGTCCGTGGAGAGAACGCGTCACCTTCCATCGGTTGGGTTCGCGCACATCTTGCGCGTCGTGAGCACGCCGAAGGCCGCTGATGACCCCGATGGCCGGGCGCACCGGCCGAGCCTCGAGCTCTGCGGCGTCGTCACCGTCGGCACGTATCACCGCGCGGCACGGCTCGGCACGACCGGCATCCTGTTCATGGACCAGTGCGCTGGTGGGGAGACGTACTCGCCGACACTCTGTTCGGCCGGAGGCAACCGCCCGCTGGATGGCCGCACGGGACTGCCCTGGACGCCGGCCACCGGATCTCGTTGTGCAACGACGGCAGGTGCTCACCCACCGACCTGCTCTCCAGCGTCGCCACCGGGATCACCCGCCGCTGCCACCGCAGTGGCCGCGTCCACGGACCCGGAGCACCCTTGGCGCCTGATGGCCTGACTTGCGCGGCGCCTTCGGGCTGTCCGCCGTCGGCTGTGCAGCGATGGCGTCCAGGCACCACGCGTTCCCGCTGCTGCGCCTCGCCGCAGTTTCCTCACGCCTCGGTGAGTTGCCGAGGGAGTGGTTGTTTCCGCAACCGTCCTCCTGCCCTTGGGTGGGCGCGGACGCCGGTTCCATGGCGGCATGATTCTGTCGGGATTTGATCGTTGTCATCCCCGGCCACCCCGTACGCAAGTACGGTGAAATGGCTGCCCGGATGGACTTGGGGGAATTCATGACTTTCGAGCAAGAATGGGCCGAACTGCGCGCTGCGGCGGCCGATCGGACTGCCATGCAGACCAACAGCATTCCTGCCGAAGGCGGCGGAGGCGGAGGCGGGGGTGGCGGGAAAGACCTGGTGGTCAACCGGGACGACCTTGGCGCTATCGGCAACGACGCCTATGACCTGCTGGGCCGGCTGCAGAAGGAGGGCGACATCGCACGTGCCTCCACGTTCGACGCGGCTACGGCGCTGACCACCGGGAACTTCGTGAGCGGTTCGGCCGTGCTGAAGGTGCACGACTTCTGGCAGACGCACCTGAGGACGCTGCTGGATGCCTGCGCGCAGATCTCGAATCACCTCGATTACAGCAAGGCTCAGCACGCCAAGGATGAAGCGAAGATTCAGGGAGATCTGACGCGGATTTCCGTACTATCGGAATACATGAAATAGAGCTCTAGGGGACGCGTGGCATGCTGAGATACGAGGACGTAATCGACGCCCCGATGGCGAAGTTGAAGGACGCTGTTGATGACTGGTCGGAGATGGCGAAGAAGCTGGAAAAGCTCGCCAAAGAAGCTGCCGACGGGATGAAGACAAAAGCGGACCGGGCGGCCTGGGATGGAGTCAACGCAGGGGTAACGAAGGCGTTCATCGGTAAGACGGCCAAGGAATTCGAGGATGCCGCAGCCGAGGCCAAGGGGGTGAGGAATATCCTAGAAGAGGGTTACGCGGCTATCAAGAAGGCAAAAGATGACCTGGTCAACATCCGGGATCACGAGGGCCCTGCGGCCGGTATCCGTGTGGACGGCAAGGGCAAGGTTGCGGCGCGGAACCCGTTGTCCGAGAGCGGCACGGCGCGGCACGACCCCGACTACAGCAAGCTTCTGCAGGACGAGAAGCGGAACATCGAGTCATGGCAGAAGAAGATCGACACCATCGTCGACAACTGCAACGACACCGACCTCGCCCTCAAGAACGCCCTTGAGACCAACGTCACTGACCGCAAGAATTTCAGCGCTCCAAAGTACACGAACCTGGACCAGGAGGAGGCCGCCCGCGCCGCCGCTCTGGCAGCCAAAGGCCAGGACCTCACGCACAAGGAACTTGAGCAGCTCAACGAACTGCTGAAGGACAACAGTTCGTCGCAGGAATTCGCCACGAGATTCTATGAGAGGCTCGGCCCCGAAAAGTCGCTCGCGTTCTTCGGCCAGCTCGCCATGGACACGCAGGAGTACAGCAAGGTCGACGAGGAGCGCCTCAAGGACGTCCAGGAGCTGCAGAAGAACCTCGGCCTCAACCTCGCCACGGCTTCCCACGACAAGCAGTTCACCGACAAGTGGGGCCCGGAGCTCCGCAAGTTGGGTACCGAGCACATCGAGTTGTCCAAGTACAATTCCGGCGGGCCGTTCGGATACCAACTGCTCGGCGGGATCATGCGGTACGGGAACTATGACGCGAAGTTCCTCAACCCGATCGCAGAACACGTGGCGCAACTGCACCACAAGGACCCGGGCCTGTTCGCCGAGACCAAGATGGTGAACAGCTGGATCAAGAACCCCTACAATCCCTCAGGAGTGAACGGCCCAGGCTACGACCCGGTCACCGCCATGCTGGAGGCGCTCGGCAACAGCCCGGAAGCGGCGAAGAAGTTCTTCACCGACCCCCCGACCGCGTACAACGAGGACGGTACGGTCAACCGCGGCGCCACCGCCGACCTCGGCGAGGACAAGGACGGCGCCGCGATCAACAACTACCTCGACTTCTTCACCAACGAGAAGTGGGAGTCCTTCCCCGACGTCAACTCGTTGGAGCCGAAGGAAGCTGAGGCTGCACTCGGCTACATGCCCGATGCCCTCGGCCACGCCTTGGAGGCAGCGACCCTCGGCTACCCGGCTGGGCACCCGGATCCCAGTGTGGTGCGCGACGAAGAAAACGCCGCGGTCATGCAGAAAGTCATGGAGAAGTACAGCGCGGACCCGGCTCTGCTCAAGGAGCGCCACGAGGCGATGGCCGACAGCCTGGGCGTCATGGGCGCCGGCTACATCGACGACATCAACTGGGCGTTGACCAAGAACGACCCGAACAGCGTGTTCGCACCGGGCAAGAACCCGGACGGGCACGTCGACTTCGCGGACACCGCGGATGGGAACGGGCGCAGCATCGTCCGGGGCTTCCTCAGCACCCTGGGGCAGCACCCGGACGCCTATGCGACACTCTCGACCGCGGAGCAGGTCTACACACGCAGCGTGCTGGAAGGGACAGTGGGCCCGGACGGAAAGATCACCGACGAGGTCGAGGGCAGGGCCAGGGCGGCCGTGCGCGTGGGCGCGGAGGTGCAGGGCATGCTCGATCAGTCCCGGGCCGACCAGGTCGAAGCGACGAACCTCAAGACCCACGAGGACTACGAGAAGGCGGTGGCCAAGCGGGCGGGCTGGGTCGAGTTCGGGGCCACGGTGGGCATCGCGGCGGGCGTCGCCTTCCTGCCCGTAACGGCGGCCGCGGGCACGGCCGCTGTACTCGTCCCGCTGGCGACCGATACCGCCAGTGGCGCTGCGGAGCAGCTCATCGGCCAGATGGTCGGCGATATCTCCGAAAAATCGGTGGACGAGCACAAGGAGAAAATGGAGGAGCTCACCCACGAAGAGAGGAAGAAGATCTTCACCGCCGGTGAGAGCATGGCCGAGGCCCCGATGGAGAACTTCCTGCTGCACAACGGCGTGGAGGTAACCAGCAAGTTCGGACAAGACCTTCACGAATCGATGCTGATCGGTTACGGGGAGGGTAACGACCGGGCGAAACAGCAGGGCAATCTCCCGGAGACAGGCTGAGGCCGTGGCCGAGGACACGTAAGGATGCGGATAGTGATCAGTCGTAGGTCGGTACGCGCTGGACTCCTCGCCACAGCTGTGGCCGGCTCGTTGTTTCTCGGGGTCGCGGGCTGTGGAGGGGGAAAGGATGAGGACGGCCTCCCGGATGACTACAAGGTTGTCGCGGGGACACAATTGTGCGGTGGCGATGCCGTGTCCGCCGACGCGTCCAATGCGCTGAAGGTAATCACAGGATCGTCGAGTTTCGAGGCGTCGGCGGAGGAGTCCACAGTCGCTCATGCTGCGGTGGACCTCGCGTTGGCGTTCGGGGACCCCAGGGTGTTTCGCGGCGACATCTGCCGTGTCTACTCGCCCATCGGCACGCCGGATTTCGAGCTCAGAGTCACCTGGAGGTGGGTCGACGGCCCGCCGACGGGCACCCCCGCCCCGAAGTTCACCGAGCTGAAGATGGGAGAGCAGGCCCTGGCGGCGACGGACAAGGGCTACATCCAATTCGCTTGCAGAAGCACTGAGTTGCGCTCATCGGAGGCAGCCCACCTTCAGATAGGCGTGGAACGCTGGGGCACACCGACGGAGCCCGAGGGGGACACCGAGGCGTTGAAGGACGCCTACGCGACCGTGGCCCATTCCTTCTCGCTGGCCATGGCCAAGGAACTGGGCTGTGAGAAGAACGGCGGGCTCCCGGAGAAGCCCGTGCTGGATCGCGCGTAGCCGTCGGCGTATGCGGAAACGACCGTGATCAGGCGGCCCCTCCTCTGCCCAGAGGAGGGGCCGACTGCGGTATGCGGTCCGCACAGACGAGCGGCGCATGCTGCGGCGGGCGGTTCGTCAGCGTCGTCGTCCCGGCCGCCGAAAGCGTGGCCCGGGGTGTTGATGGCATCGCGTTGGAGGCGTAGTCGCAGGTGCGCGTAGATGTCGGCGGTGACGCCGATGTGGGCATGGCCGAGCATTCTCCTGATCGCTACGAGGTCGACGCTTCGTCTCCAGGAGCAGGGTGGCGGTCGAGTGGCGGAGGTCGTGGAAGCGGATTCGCCGGAGCCCCGCCTGATCGAGGAAGCAGCGGGTGAGGTTCGCAGGGTCGAGAGGCAAGCGGTGGGCGTGGTGAAGACGAGGCCGCTGGCTCTCAAGTCCGGTCTTGCCGTTTCGCACTCCTCGTCCTGCCGTTCCTCGTGTTACCTGAGGAGCGGATGCCTTCGTTCGGCAGAGCGGTGTGGCGTTCGGATGCCCAGGTCTTGGTGGGGAAAAGTGTGAGGCCGCCGGTGCGGGTGCGCTGGAGTGAGCGACGGATGCTGGCCGTTTTTGCGTTGAGGCCGATGTCTTCCCAGTGGCGCCCGGAGAGTTCGCTTTTGCGGAGTCCGGCACGGAGTGCGAGTTCGTACAGCGCGTGGAGCCGGTCGGCGCGGGCCGCGTCGAGGAACTGACTGCCGCCAGGATGCCACCGCACGAACCGATCACCACAATCCCCCGGAGTCGCCGGGGTCGCCGGGGGCGTCGTTGGCAGGGTCGCAGAGCTCCCTGATCGCGACGCGTTCCTCGGGGACCGCGGTGGAGAAGGTGGTGTCCGGAGTCTTGACCCCGTGCTGTCGAAACCTTAACTTTCTGGCCGTTGCTGAAAGTTGCAGCAACGTCTTGCGGACCGTAGGGGCTGTGACCTCCGCGACTCGCACCCCGCACACCCCACCTTTGGAGCCGCCGCATGAGATCGATCGCACCTGCCCGAAGACGGACGGCTGCCGCCCTCACGGGCGCCGGTCTGGTCCTCGGCCTGACCACCACCCTCGCCGCGCCCGCCCAGCCCGCGGCGGCCGCGCCGAGCGCCAACGGCGACAAGAAGGTCACCGCCGTCCTGTTCGAGTGGAGCTTCGACTCGATCGCCCGCGAGTGCACCCGCACCCTCGGTCCCAAGGGATACGGGTACGTGCAGGTCTCGCCGCCGCAGGAGCGCATCCAGGGCAGCGCGTGGTGGACCGCGTACCAGCCGGTCAGCTACAAGATCCAGGGCCCGCTCGGCGACCGCGACTCCTTCCGCGCCATGGTGAACACCTGCCACGAAGCAGGCGTGAAGGTCGTCGTCGACGCCGTGCTGAACCACATGACGTCCGGTTCGGGCACCGGCACCGCCGGCACGCAGTACAGCAAGTACAACTACCCCGGCACCTATGGGGACGCCGACTTCCACGGCTGCCGCCGCCCCATCGGCTCCGACTACAAGGACCGCTCCAACGTCCAGGACTGTGAGCTCGGCGAGACCGGCAAGCCCTCGCTCGCGGACCTCGACACCGGCAGCGACTACGTCCGCGGCAGGATCGCCGGGTACCTCAACGACCTCCTGTCGCTGGGCGTCGACGGCTTCCGCATGGACGCCGTCAAGCACATCCCCGCCACCGACCTCGCCGCCATCCGCGGCAAGCTCACCGACCGGAACGTCCACTGGATGCAGGAGGCCATCCACGGCGCGGGCGAGGCCGTCTCGCCGAGCGAGTACCTGGCCACCGGCGACGTGCAGGAGTTCCGTTACACCACCGACCTCAAGCGGGTCTTCGGCAACGAGAAGCTGGCCTACCTCAAGAACTTCGGTGAGGCCTGGGGCTACATGCCCTCCGGGCAGAGCGGCACCATGGTCGCCAACCACGACACCGAGCGCAACGGTTCCAGTCTGAGCTACCGCGACGGTGCGAACTACACGCTCGCCCACGTCTTCATGCTCGCCCACCCCTACGGCGCCCCGTCCGTCCACTCCGGCTACGAGTTCGGCGACCGCGACGCCGGCGCACCCAACGGTCACCAGGTCAACGCCTGTTACAGCAACGGCTGGAGCTGCCAGCACGCCTGGCGTCAGATCGCCAACATGGTGGCCTTCCGCAACGCCTCCGAGGGCACCGGCATCACGAACTGGTGGGACAACGGCAGCAACGCCGTGGCCTTCGGCCGGGGCAGCAAGGCGTACGTCGCCGTCAACCACGAGGGCGGCAGCCTCACCCAGACCTTCCAGACCTCGCTCCCCGCCGGCACGTACTGCGACGTCCAGCACGGCGATCCGACCGCGGACGGCGGCTGCACCGGCACCACCTACACCGTCGGCGCGGACGGGAAGTTCACCGCGACGATCGGCGGCAACGACGCGGTCGCCCTGCACGTCGGCGCGCGGGTCGGGGACAAGCCGGGTGACCACACGGCCACCGTCTACTACAGCACCGGCAAGAACTGGTCCGCCTACCACATCCACTACGCCCCCACCGGCGGCGCCTGGACCACCGCACCCGGTGCCGCCATGGAGAGCGCCTGCACGGGCTGGGTGAAGAAGACCATCACCCTCGGCTCCGCCACCGGCCTCAAGGCGGCCTTCAACAACGGCGCCGGCACCTGGGACAACAACAGCGGCGCCGACTACACCCTCGGCACCGGTGACATCACGGTCAGGAACGGCATCGTCGGCACGGGCAATCCCTGTGGCGATCAGCAGACCGAGTCCGGCGCGTCCTTCGCGGTCACCGCCACCACCGTCCCCGGGCAGAACGTCTACGTCGTCGGCGACCAGGCCGCCCTCGGCACCTGGTCGCCCGCCGCGGCCCTCAAGCTGGATCCCGCCGCGTACCCGGTGTGGAAGCTGGACGTGAAGCTGCCGGCGGGCACCTCCTTCGAGTACAAGTACATCCGCAAGGACGCCTCCGGCAACGTCACCTGGGAGAGCGGCGCCAACCGCACGGCCACCGTCCCCGCCGACGGCCGGATCGCACTGAACGACACCTGGCGCGGCTGACCCCCCGTCACGTGGCGAACCCTCCGTGGGCGGGTACCGGGCGGCACCGGTACCCGCCCAACGGCACACGGGGCGACACCGGCGGCGCAGCGCGCGGACTCGGCCGGCCATGACCGGCGTTCGGCCCGGCCGGCGGCGCACCCCCTAGGCTCGGACGCGTCCCGCGACGCGGAAGGAGCCGGAGGGAACGTGGCCGACAAGCGAGTTGTCATCGTGACCGGTGGAGGTACGGGAATCGGGGAGGCCACCGCCCGGCTGCTCCGCGAAGGAGGTCACCACGTGGTCGTGTCCGGCCGCCGGAGCGAGCCGCTGCGACGTCTCGAACGGGAGATCGGCGTACTCGCGCATCCGTCCGACGTGGGGGACCCCGAGGCCGCCGACGGCCTGGTGCGGGCGGCCCTGGCCGCTCACGGACGGCTCGACGGACTGGTGCTCAACGCGGGCATCGGGCGCGGCGGGACCGTGGGCGACCTCTCGCTGGAGGACTGGGACGAGGTGATGCGCACCAATGTCACCGGCCCCCTGCTGCTCCTGCGTGCGGCGATCCCGCACCTGCTGGAGACCGGCGGCGCGGTCGTCGCCGTGGCCTCGGTCTCCGCGCTGCGCAACGGCACGAGCAACGTCCCGTACGCCACCTCCAAGGCGGCCCTGCTCCAGCTCTGCCGTTCCGTCGCCGTCGACTACGGACGTCAGGGGGTGCGGGCCAACATCGTGTGCCCGAGCTGGGTGAGGAGCGAGATGGCCGACCGCCGCATGGCCCGCTTCGCCGCGGAAGCGGACCTGCCGGGCGACGGCGTGCGGACCGGCTACGAGGAGGTGACCAGACTCCTTCCGCTGGGCCGGCCGGGAGAGCCGCGCGAGGTCGCGGAGGCGGTCGGCTGGCTGCTCTCCCCGGCCGCCTCGTACGTGAACGGCGCCGTGCTCACCGTCGACGGCGGGGCGACGGCGCTGGATCCCGGGACGCTCGCGTTCGACTTCCATGTCGCGCCACGCCGCCCGGAGCCGTCCGACACTCCGGGATGAGCACCGCCGGACGGGCCGGCGCGACAAGGCCGGCGCTCATCGGATGTGCAGGTTGTCGAGGTAGGAGCGGACGTTGCGGCGGGTCTCGGTGACGCTGTCCCCGCCGAACTTCTCCGCCACCGCGTCCGCGAGGACCAGTGCGACCATCGCCTCGGCGACGATCCCGGCCGCCGGGACGGCACACACGTCGGACCGCTGGTGGTGCGCGGCGGCCGGCTCGCCGGTGGCCACGTCCACCGTCCTCAGCGCCCGCGGCACGGTCGCGATCGGCTTCATCGCCGCCCGCACCCGCAACAGCTCACCCGTGGTCAGCCCGCCCTCGGTGCCGCCGGAGCGGCCGGACGCGCGGCGGACGCCCTCGCCCGTGAGGACGATCTCGTCGTGTGCCTGCGAGCCCGGCACCCGAGCCAGGCCGAAGCCGTCCCCGACCTCGACGCCCTTGATGGCCTGGATGCCCATCAGGGCCGCCGCCAGCCGGGCGTCCAGCCTGCGGTCCCAGTGCACGTGCGAGCCCAGCCCCACCGGCACCCCGTACGCCAGCACCTCCACCACGCCGCCCAGGGTGTCGCCGTCCTTGTGCGCCTGGTCGATCTCCGCGACCATCGCCTTCGACGCGTCCGCGTCCAGACAGCGCACCGGATCCGCGTCCAGCCGCTCCACATCCCCCGGCGTCGGGTACACCCCGTACGGGGCCTTCGCCGCAGCCAGCTCCACCACATGGGAGACGATCTCGACCCCGGCCGTCTCCCTCAGGTACGAGCGGGCCACCGCGCCCAGGGCCACCCGGGCTGCGGTCTCCCGCGCCGAGGCCCGCTCCAGGACCGGCCGGGCCTCGTCGAAGCCGTACTTCTGCATCCCCGCCAGATCCGCGTGACCGGGCCGCGGCCGCGTCAGCGGCGCGTTGCGCGCCAGCTCGGCCAGCTCCGCCGGGTCCACGGGATCGGCGGCCATCACCTTCTCCCACTTCGGCCACTCGGTGTTGCCCACCATGACCGCCACCGGAGAGCCCAGCGTCAGACCATGGCGGACACCGCCCAGGAAAGTGACCTCGTCCCGCTCGAACCGCATCCGCGCACCACGCCCATGGCCGAGCCGACGCCGCGCCAAGTGCTCCGCCACCATCTCCGTCGTCACCGGCACCCCCGCCGGAAGCCCCTCCAGCGTCGCCACCAGGGCAGGACCATGGGACTCCCCAGCCGTCAGCCACCGCAATCTGCTCACTGCCGCTCCTCACGGTCGGGGGTGTCGGGAAACAACCGGTGCAATTCGGCGTGGAAGCCGGGGAAGGTCTTGCTGACGCAGCCCGGGTCGTCGAGTTCGAGGGGGACGCCGGAGCCGAGCGCCAGAACGGAGAAGGACATGGCGATGCGGTGGTCGCGATAGCAGGTGATGCGGGCCGGCGCGGGGCGGCCGGGGTGGACGGTGATCCAGTCGGCGCCCTCCGCCACCCGGATGCCGCAGGCGCGCAGGTTGGCGGCGACCGCGGTGATCCGGTCGGACTCCTTCAGGCGGGCGTGGCCGATGCCGTGGATGGTGATGGGCGCGTCGGCGAGGGGGGCGATCGCGGCCAGCGTCATGAAGGTGTCCGAGATGTCGCCCATGTCGATGTCGAAGCCGCCGCGCAGTCCGCCGCCGCCGCGCACGGTGGTGGCGCTCTCCGTCATCGTGACCTGCGCGCCCGCCTTCTCCAGGACGTCCGTGAACCGCAGGTCGCCCTGGAGGCTGCCGGTGCCCAGACCCGGCACCGTGATCGTCCGGCCGGTGACCGCCGCGGCGGCGAAGAAGTAGGAGGCGGTGGAGGCGTCCGGCTCGATCACCAGGTCGGTGGGTGCGTACCCGCCGGGTTCGATCCGGACCGCCCCGTCGGCGGCCCTCGCCACCCCGGCGCCGAAGCGCCGCATCAGCGCCAGGGTCATGTCGACGTACGGGCTGCTGACCAGTGCCTCGGCCCGGGCCAGCAGCCCGTACCGCATGAGGGGTGCCGCCATGAGCAGGCCACTGAGGTACTGGCTGCTCAGGGACGAGTCCACCGTCAGGTCACCGCCGGGCAGGTCCGAGGCGATGACCAGCAGCGGGAGCCCGCCGCCGGGGCCCGTCTCGACCTGGGCGCCGAGGCGTCGCAGCGCCTCGACCAGCGGCCACAGCGGGCGGGCCCGCAACTGGGAGGAACCGTCGAACAGGAAGGCGCCGCGGCCGGCGGCCGCGAACGGCGGCAGGAAGCGGGCCGCCGTACCGGCGTCCGCGCACCACAGGCGGGCCTGGCCGACCGGCCCGCCGCCCAGGCCGGTCACCTCCCAGAACTCGGACGTCGGACTGCTGCGCACCGCGACGCCGAACGAGGTCAGCGCGGCGCGGAACGCGCGCGTGTCGTCGCTGAGGAGCGGAGCCCACACCGTGCTGACACCGTCTGCCGCGGCGGCGAGCAGCAGGGCGCGGTTGGTGAGGCTCTTCGATCCGGGTATCCGCGCCTGCGTTGCCGGAGCGGAGACGTCGGTTGCGGTCATGGTCGGTTTCCCTCGGTCATCGGAAGACGTGCCCTCACACGCCGGGCAGGGCGGCGGCCACCCGCTGCGCCGGGACGACGCCGTCCTCCCACGGGTGGGAGCCGCGGGACGACTGCGGACGCCGGTACGGGCGGGCGGAGGCGTCCTCGACGTGCCATCCCCGCTCCGCCAGCCGGCGGCGCAGTTCCCCGGCCGTGTCGGCCGGAGCGGCGAACTCGGCCGTGACGCCCGCGTTCTCCGGCGCGATCCGGGCGGTCACCTCGTGTGCGTCGACGCCGTGTTCGACGACGATGTCGAGCAGCCGCGTCAGCTCTCCCGGACGTTCCGCCACGGTCACCCGGAAGGGCTGCCGTGCGACCGGGCCGGGCGCGGGCCAGGGGCGGACGGCCCGCAGTCCCGCCGCGCCGCGCTCCAGCAGGTCACTCACGTGGCGCCTGCTCGCCGCCTTCGGCTCACCGTCCCGCCCGACGTCCTCCAGCGCGCTGCACAGTCCCGCGAGGTCCCTCTCCACCTCGCGCAGCACCTGGACGACCGGTGCGGCGTTGCTGCACAGGATGTCGGTCCACAGGTGCGGGTCACCGCCGGCGATGCGGGTGGTGTCCCGCAGCCCCTGCCCGACCAGCCGCAGCACGTCCGGCGTGCCGTGCTGGAGGCGGGCGGCGAGCAGGCTCGCCACGACGTGGGGCGCGTGCGAGGTGAGCGCCACGGCCCGGTCGTGCGCCTCGTGGTCCATGACGAGCGGTGTCGCACCGCACCGGGCGACCAGCTCCAGCGCGTGGTTGAGGGCCGTCCGCGAGGTGTGCGGCGAGGGGGTGAGCACCCACGGCCTGCCCTCGAAGAGGTCGGCGCGGGCGGCCAGCGGGCCCGAACGCTCGCGGCCGGCCATGGGGTGCCCGCCCACGTAGGTGGCGTCGGGGGTGCCGTCGCCGCTCTCGCGGACCGGCAGTGCCTTGACGCTCGCCACGTCGGTGTAGCTCCGGGCCAGCCCGCGGGCGCGCTGCTCCGCGAGCACGCCCGCCACCGCGCGGGGCGGTACGGCGATCACGGCCAGGTCGACGGGCCCGGCGGGGGAGTCGGTGACGCCCGCGCCGAGCGCCGCCGCGGTCCGGGCCGCCGACGCGTCGCGGTCGACGAGGTGGACGGTGACGCCCTGGCGGCTCATCGCCAGGCCGACGGAGGTGCCGATCAGACCGGTCCCCACGACGGCCAGGGTGCGGATCACGGAGTCCTCCCTTCGGGCCGGTCGCCGCCCGCGGGCCGCCGCGCCGGTTCCCCGCCGGGCACGCCGTCCGCGGCGTGCGGTGCGAGGTCCGGGCGCAGTACGGCGGCACCACCGAGGTAGACGTGCCGGATGTCGGCGCGGGCCCGTTCCGTCTCGACGTGGGCCAGGATCCGTACGGTGCGCGGCAGTCCGCCCCGCACGTCCAGTTCCCGCGCGCACATCAGCGGTACGTCGGTCAGGCCCAGGTCGCGGGCCGCCTCGGCGGGGAAGGCGCTGACGAGGTCGGAGGTGGCGGTGAACACGATGCTCACCAGGTCGTCGGGGACCAGGTCGTTGGCCGCCATGATCTCCTTCAGCAGCAGCCCGACCTGGCCGCGCAGCACGCCCGGTTCGTCCCGCTCGACCTGGACGGCGCCCCGGACGGCACGCAGCCTCATGTCCGGCCCCCGGGACGGCGGGCCGGCGCCGGGCCGGCGACGGAGGTGAAGTACTCCGCGACGAGGAAGGCGAGGTCGAGGGACTGGCTGCGGTTGAGGCGGGGGTCGCAGGCGGTCTCGTAGCGCTGGTGGAGGTCGTCGACGAAGATCTCGTCGCCGCCGCCGACGCACTCGGTGACGTCGTCGCCGGTCAGCTCGACGTGGATGCCGCCGGGATGGGTGCCCAGCGCCTTGTGGACCTCGAAGAAGCCCTTGACCTCGTCGAGCACGTCGTCGAAACGGCGGGTCTTGTGCCCGGAGGCCGCCTCGAAGGTGTTGCCGTGCATCGGGTCGGTCACCCACGCCACCACCGCACCCGACGCGGTGACCTTCTCCACCAGCTCCGGCAGCCGGTCACGGATCTTGTCCGCGCCCATCCGCACGATGAACGTCAGCCGCCCCGGCTCCCGCTCCGGATCGAGCCGCTCGATGTACCGCAGCGCCTCCTCGGCCGTCGTGCTCGGACCGAGCTTGATCCCGACCGGATTGCGGATCTTCGACGCGAACTCGATGTGCGCCCCGTCCAGCTGCCGGGTCCGCTCACCGATCCACACCATGTGCGCCGACACGTCGTACAGCCGCCCCGTGCGCGAGTCCACCCGGGTCAGCGCCGACTCGTAGTCCAGCAGCAGCGCCTCGTGCGACGCGTAGAACTCGACCGTCTTGAACTCCTCCGGGTCCGCCCCGCAGGCATGCATGAAGTTCAGCGCCTGGTCGATCTCCCGGGCCAGCTGCTCATACCGCTGCCCCGAAGGCGAGGAACGCACGAAGTCCTGGTTCCAGGCGTGCACCTGGCGCAGGTCGGCGTACCCGCCGGTGGTGAACGCCCGCACCAGGTTCAGCGTCGACGCCGAAGCGTGGTACATCCGCTTCAGCCGCTGCGGGTCCGGGATCCGCGACTCGGGCGTGAAATCGAACCCGTTGACCGAATCCCCCCGGTAGACCGGCAGCGTCACCCCGTCACGCGTCTCGGTCGGCTTGGAACGCGGCTTGGAGTACTGGCCGGCGATCCGCCCCACCTTCACCACCGGCACCGACGCCGCGTACGTGAGCACCGCCCCCATCTGCAGCAGCGTCTTGAGCTTGTTGCGGATCTGATCGGCGGACACCGCATCGAACGCCTCGGCACAGTCGCCGCCCTGGAGGAGGAACGCCTCACCCCTGGCGACGGCCGCCATCCGGGCACGCAGCTGGTCGCACTCGCCCGCGAAGACGAGCGGCGGATACGACTCGAGGTCCGCGATCACTGCGCGCAGAGCCTCGGGGTCGGGGTACTCGGGCTGCTGCGCCGCGGGCAGGTCCCGCCAGGAGTAGCGGGCCCGCGCGGCCTGCCCGGTCGTCGGGACGGCCAGGTCGGGAAGCACGGCCGACGGGCCGTCGAGCACCTGCGTGGTCACCTGGACTCCTCCGTCGCCTGGAAGAGGTGGTGGCGCTCCCCGATGGCGACGACCCTGGGCAGGTCCTCGGACTCGGGGGGCGGGGGCGGGGTGCCCGGGACCGGCGGCCGGCCCGCCTCCAGGAAGAACCGGTCGACCCCCGAGGGGGTGAACAGCAGCAACTGGCGTGCCGTGTGGATGCCGTTGTTGCGGAACCGGTGGGGGGTGCCCTTCGGGATGAAGACGAAGTCGCCGGGGCGTACGGCGTAGGTGCGGCCCCGGGCCGTGATGTCCAGCTCGCCGGCGAGCAGGTAGAAGGCCTCGTCGGCGTCGGCGTGGATGTGCAGCGGCGGTCCGCCGCCGGGCGGGACGTCGGCCTCCAGGAAGGCCAGGGATCCGCCGGAGTCCTCATGGGTCAGCTTGAAGGTGTAGACGTCACCGCTCAGCCACACGGACCGGCCCTCGCCCGCGGGGACGTGCACGACGTCCCGGACCGGGTGCGGCCCGTGGTCGTGGTGCTCGTCGTGCGAGTGGCCCGGGTCGTGCGGGTCGTGCGCGTGGTGCGGGTCGTGCGGGTCGTGCGGCTCGTGCTGCGCCTGCGCGTGCCGCTGCGTCGACGCGTCGTGCGCGTCGTGCGCGTCGGGCTGGTCCGGCCGCTCGGGCCGGTGTGCGGTCGTGCTCTGCGACATGTCCTGTCCTTCGGAACGTGAGTTCTGGGGGCCGGGGCAGCGCGGGACCTCTAGAAGAACGGGCTGCGGGACTCGCCGCCGAGCAGGACCTGGCCCGTCAGTTCGAGGATGGAGTCCTGGGCCACCGCGTGCTGGCACATGGTGTGCGCGTCGCGCAGCCAGCGGTCCAGCGGGGACGAGCCGCGGTAGATGGACGAGCCGCCGACGAGGTCGAACAGCGTGGAGACGATGCTCCGGCCGGTCCGGAAGGCGTGGTAGCGGGCGAGCGCGGTGGCGGTGCGCTGGCGGGCCGTGGTCTCGTCGCCCCGCTCCAGGGCCGCCCACTGCTCCTCCAGGCTGGTGTAGACGGAGGCGCGGGCCGCGGCCAGCTCCATCTCCGCCCGGGCCAGCGTCGACCGCACCCGGGCGCTCTCGGCCCACGGGGTGCCGCTCTCCCGGTCGACCCGGGTGCGGGCCAGCTCCCGCACGTGGTCGATGGCGGCGCGCGCCATGCCGAGGGGCACGCCGGACATCTTGCGGAGGATGGCGTCGGGCGTGGCGTGCAGCGGGCCGGTGCGGCGCGGCACCCGGAAGGAGAAGGAGTGCTCCTCCGGCACGAACAGGTCGGTCACCCGGTAGTCGCAGCTGCCGCTGCCGGCCAGGCCCGTGGTGTGCCAGGTGTCGACGATCTCGTACTGGTCGGGACGGGCCACCATCACCCGCCAGTGCACGGGGTCACCGGTGACCGGGTCGGGCTCGGGCCGGCCGTCCTTGAACACCTGGCAGCCGGCGACCAGGACCTCGCAGTGGGTGGAGCCGCTGCCGAACCGCCAGTGCCCGGTGACCCGGTAGCCGCCGGGCACGCGTTCGGCGCGTCCCTGCGGGTGGATCCAGCCGGAGTTGGGGGTGTCCGGGCGGTCGTAGAACTCGCGGACGGCCGCTTCCTCCAGGTAGCCGGCGTAGATGCCCGAGTCCATGCCGATCATGGCGCACCAGGCGGTCGAGACGTCCCCGGTGGCGAGCGTCTCGATCAGTTCGGTCTGCTGCATGGACGTCAGTTCGGGTCCGCCGCGGTCCTTGGGGACGGCGGCGCGGAAGACCCCGCCGCGGCGGAGCAGCTCCACGACGTCCGCGGGGAGCCGGCGGGCCGCCTCGATGCCGGCGGCCCGCTCGCGCAGGACCGGTACGGCCTCGCGGGCGTGACGGAGGATGTCCTCGGCGGTGTTGGGCACCTGGGCGGACTCGTCGGTGCGGGGCAGCTCGGTGATGGTCACGTTGTCCTCCGGTGGGGCGGGTCAGGCGTACCGGCCCGGTGCGATGACCTGGCGCGGGTCGAGGGTCTGCTTGAGCCGGCGGACGAAGGCGCGCGCGGCGGGGTCGGCGTCCAGCCGGTCCACCCAGTGGTGGTGCTCGGAGTCGAGGCGGTAGGGGTGGAAGCCGGCCTCGGCGAACAGTTCGTACGTCCGGTCCAGCGCGCGGTGCGCTCGCGCGGCGTCGCTCTCGGTGCGCGGGAAGCGGAAGGAGACGACGAGGTCGATCACGTCCGGGTCCAGGGCGTTGATGGTGGAACCGGGCTGGATGCCGGTCTCGGCGTGGACCTGGGCGAGGAGGTCCTGGGAGTGGGCGACCGCGCTGCCGGTGAAGGGGATCAGCGGCAGGAAGAACAGCCATCCGCCGCCCTTGGCGTCGACCTGCTCCGCCTCCTGGCCGACGGCCGAGCGGAGCATGGTCTCGTTGCGCGACGGGTCGCCCGCGTAGAGCCGTTCCACGGCCCGGGCGACCAGGTCGTCCGGGGCGGGGGGCTGCTCGTCGGAGCGCAGGACACGGGTGAACAGCCCGCTGCGCGCGGCCTCCTCCTCGATGACCCGGGTGAGGGCCTCGACGGACCGTTCGGTGCCGTCGACGCACAGGTGGGTCACGTACTCGTCGCCGTGGCCGCCGTAGGAGCGGGTGGAGACGGTGTCGTAGACCTTCAGGACGCCGGAGACGAGACCCTGGGCGGTCCAGCGGCGCAGCTCGTCGATGGCCTCGGGCAGCCGGTCGCGGCCGAAGCCGAGGCGCAGCACCCGCTGTGCCTCGGGGCGGGGCAGGAGCCGTACCACGCCCGCCGTGATGATGCCGAGGTCGGACTGGGTGAACAGGGCCAGCGGCGAGGGGCCGAGGCCCTGCGGGTTGACCGCACCGGGCCGCTCGCCGTGCGGCCACCAGCCGACCCGGATCAACTCGCCGTCGGGCAGCACCACTTCGAGTCCGGCGAGGTCCAGGGTGCGCTGCCGGCGCAGTCCGACACCCCGGTCGATCATGTTGCCCAGGACGCTGGTGTGGCCGGACGAGGCGGTGACGTTCAGCATCCGGCCGGTGCCGGTGAGCAGTTCGGCCAGCCGCAGCTGGGTGACGCCGGGCTCGATCACCGCCCAGCCGCCCTCGACGTCCAGGTCGCGGACGGCGTCGAGGGCGCCGAGTTCGAGGGTGACGACCTCGTCGCGGGCCGGTTCGCGTGAGCCGAGGCCCCAGTTGCGTCCGGTGCTGACGGCCTGGAGCCGGGGGCCGCCCTCGTCCTCGGCGAACGCCCGGACGATCGCGCGCACCTCGGTGACCGTGCGGGGCCGCACCACACCGTAGATGTCACGGGGGCGGAACATGCTGACGTTGGTGCCGGGCGGCAGGGGCTTCGACTTCTCGCCGGCCGCCCGTATCGCTTCGGCGGGAATTCCCGCGGGAAGGACAGACAAAGGACACCTCACTGATGCTTGGTTCCGAGAGTTCCGCGATGGAAGACGAGCGGTTCGCCGTTCTTCTCGCCGTGTCCGATGGACTCGACGCGACTCAGGAAGAGGCTGTGGTCGCCGCCCTGGAAGACCTGCTCGACGGAGCACCGCAGGGTGGCGAGGGCGACCGGCAGCACCTCCCGGTCGACCAGGGCCTCCAGTTCCGTGCCGAACGGCTTGTCGCGGGAGGCGAACAGCCCCGCGGTGGCGGCCTGCCGGTCGCTGAGGAGGTGCACGGCGAAGGTCCGGCTGGCGCAGAGCACGGGGTGGGCACGGGCCGTGCTCTGCACGCTGACCAGGATGCGGGGCGGCGTCAGGGACACGGACATCAACGCGTTGATGGTCATGCCGACGGCGCTCTCGCCGCTGCCCGTGCACAGCAGCGCGACACCGGTCGGGAACAGGCGCATGGCCGAGCGCAGATCGACGACGGCGTCGGGCGCCGGATCCGGAATGCCGATGCGGCGGGAATGGTGGAAAACAGTCGTGGACACAGGCCCTCGATTCATTCGGTAGCCGGACCAGAGAAACCTCTGGCTTCTTCTGCGATCGGCCGGTTCACGATTCGCTCGGGAAGCTCTGGGAAATAAGCTAATGAAGGCGCCGGCCCGGTGGCCACTGATAACTCGGGTAATTCCCGGGCTGCGTCGACTACCCGGACTACCCGAACTACTCGGACGAGTAGACGGCGGGGCACGAAAAAGTGCGCCGCCGGTGGGGGGACCGGCGGCGCACGGGAACGGGAGGGCCCCGCGGGGGCGCCTCGCGAAGGGGCTCAGGAGATCGTCAGCACCGCCTTGCCCCGGACCCGGCGGGCGACGACGTCCTCCGCCAGTTCGCCGGCCGAGCGCCAGTCGGCGACCCGGTCCGCGCCCACCCGCAGCCGGTCCTCGGCCACGAGGCGGGCCAGATGGGCGAGGTCGGCGCCGGTGCGGCCGCCGGCCTGGATGCCGACGAGGGTCAGCCGCCTGCTCACCAGCTGGTACGGCGCGATCGGGGTGTCGAGACCGGACGTGGCCCCGATGGAGATCACCGTCCCGCCGTCGGCCATGCGGTCGAGGAGACGGGCGAGCAGCGGGCCCCCGACGTGGTCCAGCAGGATGTCGACCGGCGCACCGATCTCGCCGGGGTCCGTCACGACCTGGTGCGCGCCCAGTCCGGCCAGACCGGCTCCGCGCGCCCGGTCGCCGACCAGGGCGACCACCTCGGCGCCCTGGAGCCGGGCGAGCTGCACGGCGAAGTGCCCGACGCCGCCCGACGCACCGGTGACGGCGACCCGGTGGCCGGGTCGCGTTCCGGCGCGGCGCAGCGCGCGCAGGGCGGTGAGTCCGGCCACCGGCAGCGCGGCGGCCCGCACGAAGTCGACCTGGTCCGGGAGCACCGCGAGGTCGGTCGTGCTGACCGCCCGCAGCTCCGCCCAGCCGCCGGACCACCCCCAGGTGACGACGCGTTCACCGGCCCGCGGGCCGGCGCCCGAGGCGGCGGGCCGCTCCACGGTGCCCGCCGCGTCCCAGCCGGGGACCGTGCCCGGTGCGGCGGCGGCGTTGCCGGTGCGGGGCAGCTCACCGTGGTTGAGGGAGGCCGCGGCGACCCGGACCAGGACCTCGTCGGGTCCCGGTACGGGATCGGGCACCTCGGCGAGCCGGAGCCCGCCGGGGGCGTCGTGGTCGATGACAAGAGCACGCATGGTGTGACCCGTTTCGTCCGGAGGGGCGGTGGAGGCGGCGGCCCGGCCGGGGCGCAGCTTGTGTCGGGATTCCGGCCGGGCGGGTGCGGTTCAGAGGTTGGAGCCCCCGTCCACCGCCACGGACGCGCCGGTGACGAACGCGGCCTCGGGCGCCACCAGGTACGCGACGGTGTGGGCGATCTCGTCGGCGTGCCCGTACCGGCCGAAGACGTTCTGCGAGCGCTGGTACTCCGCGGAGGGGCCGTCCGCCGGGTTCATGTCGGTGTCGATGGAGCCGGGGGCGACCTCGTTGACGGTGATGCCGCGCGGCCCCAGGTCCCGGGCCAGCCCGAGGGTGAGCCCGTGGACGGCGGCCTTGCTCATCGCGTACGCCGTCATGCCGGGACCGGGGACGTGGCGGGCCAGGCAGCTGCTGATGTTGACGATCCGGCCCCCTTCGCCCATGTGCCGGGCGGCGGCCTGGGCGGTGAGGAAGGCGCCCCGGGTGTTCACGTCGAGGGTGCGGTCCAGCACCTCCAGCGGGGTGTCCTCCAGCGCCGGCATCGACATGTCCATGTATCCGGCGTTGTTGACGAGGATGTCGATGCGCCCGAACTCGCGGGCGACCGCGTCCACCGCCGTGCGGATGGCCTCCGGGTCGGTGGCGTCGGCGGCCACCGCCAGGGCGCGCACGCCGCCGGCCCGGGCGATCTCCTCGGCGACGGCCTCCGCCTGCTCCTTGTTCCTCGCGAAGGTCAGGGCCACGTCGGCTCCCTGGGCGGCGAGGCGACGGGATATCGCCGCTCCGATGCCTCGGTTTCCTCCGGTGACCAGAGCCGTCCGGCCCACGAGATTCCTGACGATGTCCATGCGCTCAGACCCGTTTCTCTGAAGTGTCGGGGTGAAGGGGGAAAGGGAAGGGCAAGGGGGTGAAGGGGAATCACCACGGCGGTCCGGAAGGACCGCCGTGTTCCCCGACCTTAGGAGCGGCCCGGAAGAGGGCTCAAGGAAACGCCGTCCGCGGGGACGTTTTCTACCCGACCCGGTAGGGGTGAGTAGCGGGCGACTACTCATGTCATCAGTGGAATTCGGCCGGGGACGGTTCTAGCGTCGTGTGCCGTGCCCCGCCCGGCCGCCTCGGGCCGGGGGCCTCTCGACGGCCGGGGCCCTCCGCCGCCGGATCCCCCGACGGCCGCGGATCCGGCCCCGGCCCCCGACGACCGGTCACGGCGCACCGATCGCCCTTCCCCCAGCCTCATCCAGCCGAGAGGTGGAACCATGTCATCTGCACGTCCAGGCCGCCGGTCCGTCCTGGCGGGCGGTGCCGCCCTCGCCGGTACCGCGGCGCTGACCGCCGCCGCGCCGTCGGCCGTCGCGGCGGCCGGCCCGCGCCCCGGCCAGGCCGTCGGCGCCCGGGTCTCCCCCGTGGACCCCCGCTACGAGCTGCTGACCACCGGCATCAACAAGCGCTTCGTGGCCCGCCCCGAGTACATCAAGATGATCCGTTCCTCGGCCGACGCGGCCAGAGCCCTGCGCGACGCCTTCCGCGCGGGCAAGCGCGTGTCGGTGCGCAGCGGCGGGCACTGCGTCGCGGACTTCACCTGCAACCCGGAGGTCGAGGTCATCCTGGACTTCTCGGAGATGACCGACGTCGGCTACGACCCGAGGTTCCGCGCCTTCTACGTCGACGCCGGCGCCCGCCTCTACAACGTGTACGAAGCGCTGTACAAGGGCTGGGGCGTCACCATCCCCGGCGGTGTCTGCCACAGCGTCGGCGCCGGCGGGCACGTGTCGGGCGGCGGCTACGGCATGCTCTCGCGCGCCTACGGCCTGGTCGTCGACCACCTCTACGCGGTGGAGGTCGTGGTCGTGGACGAACGCGGCAGGGTGCGCACGGTGATCGCGACCCGCGAGGAGGACGACCCGCACCGCGACCTGTGGTGGGCGCACACGGGCGGCGGCGGGGGCAACTTCGGCCTGGCGACCCGGTACTGGTTCCGCTCGCCGGACGCCACCGGCACCCGGCCCGGCGACCAGCTGGTCAACCCGCCCGCACGGGTGTGGACGAGCGCCCTCGACTTCCCCTGGGAGCAGCTCGACGAGACGTCCTTCGCCCGGCTGATGAAGAACTTCGGCGCCTGGCACGAGCGGCACGGCGGCCCGGACGACGTGTACCGCCACCTGAGCAGCCTGTTCAACGTCAACGCCAAGGCGTTCGGCCGGCTCAGCCTCTTCACGCAGATCGACGCGACGATCCCCGACTCCCGCGCGCTGCTCGACGCGTATCTCGCGGAGCTGCTGGAGGGGACCGGCATCGAGCCGGTGCCGATGGAGCGGCCCAGCGGCGAACTGGCCGCGATGCCCAACCAGTTCCGCCCGACGGAGCTGCCGTGGCTGGCCGCCGCGCGGATGCTGGGGGCGCCGGACCCGGTCGGAGCCAACCCGATCGCCCGGGTGGGCCTGAAGTCGGCGTACTTCCGCAAGAACTTCACCGACCGGCAGATCGCGTCGCTGTACCGGTTCCTGGCCGATCCCGAACTGGACAACCCGGACACCACCCTGGTGCTGCTCTCCTTCGGCGGCCGGATCAACTCCGTGGCGCCGGACGCGACCGCCAGCGCACAGCGCGACTCGGTCTTCAAGGTGATCTTCCAGAACATCTGGTCCGACCCGAAGGACGACGCCCGCTATCTGCGGTGGATCCGCGACTGGTACGAGGACGTCTTCGCCGAGACCCAGGGGGTGCCCGAACTCGACGGCGTGACCGACGGCTGCTACATCAACTACCCCGACCCGGACATGGCCGACCCGCGTCACAACCGGTCGCACCTGCCCTGGCACGCGCTCTTCTACAAGGGCAACTACCGCAGGCTCCAGCGGATCAAGGGCCGCTGGGACCCGTCGAACTACTTCCGCCATTCGCTCTCCGTCACGACAGCGCCCTGATGCACCGCGGGGGAGCCGGTACGGCCGCACCGGCCGTACCGGCTCCCCGGCGGAGACCGGAGGTTGAGCAGCAATGACCGATTCAGCGGTGATCGACATACGGGCCGTCACCGAGGACGACCTGCCCGCCTGGACCCGTACCTGGGGCAACGGGTACCTGCGCCCCTACACCGAGCACAGCGTCGACGCCATCCGGGCGACCGCCCGTCAGGACCGGCTCATCGGCGCCTTCGACATGGACCGGTGCGTGGGCACCTACCGCAGCACCCCCCAGGAACTCACCGTGCCGGGCGGGGCCGTGCTGCCCGTGTCGGCCGTGTCCAAGGTCAGCGTCGCGGGCACGCACCGCAGGCGCGGCCTGCTGAGCAGGATGGTGGCCACGGACCTCCGGGGCGCCCACGAGCGCGGTGAGCCGCTCGCCGTCCTGGACGCCGCCCAGTACCCGCTGTACGGGCGCTACGGGTTCGGGCCCGCGACGGCCATGGCCTGGTTCGAGATCGACGTGCACCGCGCGCGGCTGGACCCGGGGCGCACCGCGGACGTCTCCGGGGTGCTCCAGGTGGACGCCCGGGAGTACCTGAAGGCGGCCCCGGCGGTCTACGAGCGGCTGCGCGCCGTCCAGCACGGGGCGCTGCGCCGGGACGAGCAGTGGTGGCTGGACGCCACCGGGCAGCGTCCGGAGGGCGCCGCCGAGGGGCCCGAGCCGTTCTTCGCCCTCCACGTCGACCCGGACACCGGTGAGGCCGACGGCCTGCTGTGCTTCAGCGCGGAGGAGACCTGGGGGAGCATGCTGCCCCGCTCGCCGCTGTGGATCCGGGACCTCGTCGCGGTGTCGCCGCGCGCGGAGGCGGCCCTGCTGCGGTACGCGGTGACGGTCGACTGGGTGTCCACCGTGCACCTGCCCTACCGCGCCCCGGACACGCTGCTCCCGCTGTGGCTCGGCGATCCGCGGGCGGCGCGGATCAGCGCCCTGAGCGACTACATGTGGCTGCGGGTGCTGGACACCCCGCGGGCGCTGTCGGCCCGTACCTACGGCGTCGAGGGCGCCCTGGTGCTGGAGGTGACGGACGCGGCCGGCTACGCCGCGGGCAGATGGGCGCTGGAGGGCGGGCCGGACGGCGCGTCCTGCGCGCCCACCGGGCGCGCCCCGGACGTGCGGATCGACGTGCGGGACCTGGGCGCGCTGTACCTCGGTGACGACTCGGCCACCCGGCTGGCGGCGCTCGGCGGCACCGAGGAGCTGCGGCCGGGCGCGCTGGCCCGGGTGGACGCGATGTTCCGCACGGGGCGGCGCCCGTGGTCGCCGCGCGCCGTCCTGGGGCGGCGCTACCAGGCGGGCGCCCCGTGACCGCGCTCCGCAGACTATTGGACCAGCCGATCCAAAACGTGCTAGGCTCGGGACATGGCCCGACCGAGGAGCTTCGACGAGGAGCGGGCCCTGGACGCGGCGATGCGCACGTTCTGGGAGAAGGGCTACGAGGCCACCTCCACGCAGGACCTGTGCGAGGCCACGGGCCTGGGGCGCAGCAGCATCTACAACACCTTCAAGAGCAAGCACGACCTCTTCGAGCGGGCGCTGGCCCGCTACATCGACACCATGACCAGCGCGCACCTGGCCGTCCTGGAGGACGACCGGCTCAGTGCGGCGGAGCGTGTCCGCGCCCTGCTCGCCATGGTCGTCGAGGGGGAGACGGAGCACCGCGCGGGCGGTCGCAGCCTCGGCTGCCTGACCGTGAACACCACGGTGGAGCTGTCGGCCCGGGACGCCCGGGCGGCGGCGATGCTGGAGCGGGACACCGCCCGCCGGCTGGCCGCCCTGCGTGCGGTGCTGGAGGAGGGCCGGCGGGACGGGAGCATCACCTCCGCCCGGGATCCCGGCGCGCTGGCCCGCTTCGTCAACGCGGCGATCGGCGGGATGCGGATCTCCAGTCAGGGCGGCGCCGACCGCGCCGCGCTGGAGTCGATCGCCGACGTCACCCTGGACGCCCTGACCGGCTGACGGCGACGCTGCCCGCACCGGGCGGCGCCTCCGTGCGCCCAAGTTTTGAACTGATCTATCCATAACTAGGACCGACGTGGTCCGGCGCGCCGACCGCCGGACAGCACACCGAAGGAGACCGAACCGTGCCTCGCGCCGTATACGTCCTGGCACTCGGCATCTTCGCCATGGTGACCAGCGAGTTCGTGGTCGCCGGACTGATGCCGCAGATGGCCGACGGCCTGAACGCGACGATCCCGCAGATCGGATACCTCATCACCGCCTTCGCCGTGGCCATGGCGGCCGGCGGGCCCTTCCTCACCATCGCCGTCATGAAGTTCCCGCCCCGCACCGCCCTGATGGTGCTGTTCGCCATCTTCCTGGCGGGCAACGTGCTGGCCGCCACCGCGACCGGCTACGGGACGATGATGGCCGCGCGCATCATCACCGGCATCGCCTCGCAGGCGTTCTTCGGCGTGGGCATCTCCATGTGCGCCCAGCTCACCCGCCCCGAGGTGCGCGGCCGGGCGATCGCGGTGGCCATGAACGGCCTGATGCTCGGCACCCTGCTGGGCCTGCCCATCTCCACCCTCGTCGGTGAGCGCTTCGGCTGGCGCGCGGCGTTCTGGACCATCACCGCGATCACCGTGATCGCCGCGGTGGCCACCCTCTTCGGGGTGCCGCGCATCGAGCGGGCCGAGGGCGGCGGCAGCTTCCGCGAGGAGGTCGGCGTCTTCCGCAAGCCCAAGCTGTGGCTGGTGCTGTCCACCAGCACGCTCATCATCGGCGCCACCTTCTCCGCGTTCAGCTACTTCAACCCGATCCTCACCGAGGTCACCGGCTTCTCCACCGGCACCGTCCCGCTGCTGCTGATCGCCTACGGCGCCGCCACCGTCATCGGCAACAACGTCGTCGGCCGCTTCGCCGACGCCCACACCGTCCCGGTGCTCGCCGTCGGCCTGGTCCTGAACACCGTCTTCCTGGCCGGCTTCGCGCTCCTGGCCGACCTGCCCGTCCCGGCGGTCGTCTGCATGATGGGCATCGGCCTGGTCGGCGTCACGATGAACCCGGCGATGGCGACCCGCGTGCAGCGCACCGGAAACGCCGGCCCGCTCGTCAACACGGTCCACTCCTCCTTCATCACCCTCGGCATCATCCTCGGTTCCTCCATCGGTGCCGTCGTCATCGAGGCGTGGGGTCTGCGCGCACCGCTCTGGCTCGGTGCCGTCATGGCCGTCGCCGGCCTGGCCACCGTCCTGCCCGATCTCGGCCGCAGGTCCGCCCCGGCGGCGGCCGCCGGGCCCGAGACGGCCGTCGCGGCCGCGCCCACCGGCGCGCCCGCCAAGCAGACCGAGCAGGTCTGACCCGCGTTCGGCGAAGGGGCGGCCGGCATCCAGCCGGCCGCCCCTTCGTGTGTGCCGCGACGCCCACGCGCGCGGCCCGCCGTCACCGGCGGGCCGGCAGGCGGCCGCCGCGGTCCCGCCCGCCCCGCCGCGCGGGCGGGGCCGGCGGGTGAGGCGGGAAGAACCGGACGGGAGGCCCTAACGGCACCGCGGGCCGCCCGCGTCCAGCGTGACCGCGCAGTCGAACAGCTCGTGACCGTGCTGCGTCCCGGTCACGGACAGCGTCGGCCGCCCGGCGGCGTCCCTGCCGGTCTCCCTGGCCTCGACCCAGGCGGGCGCGTCCAGTTCCGCGTACCGGAGGAACCGGGTCTGCATCGCCGTCACCGCGGCGTACGGCCAGCCGTCGAGGACGTGGGCCGCCTGCCGGGCGGCCTCCAGCAGCAGCATGCCGGGGGCGTGGTCGACCGGGTGGTCGAAGAGCGCCCGGTGCCCGGTGTCCACCCTCAACTGCCAGCGGCGGGCCGAGCCGGCGGGCGCGAGGACGACATCGGCGGCCCGGTCGCGGCCCGCGGGTCCGGCGGGTATCGCGGCCGGCACGGGGATCGGCCGGACGGCCGCCAGGTCGGCGTGCGCGCCGCGCAGCCGCCGGTAGACGGCGGGGGCCTGGATGGTGAAGCGGCTTGCGGCGGTGGCCAGCGGCACCCCGTCCCGCAGGACCTCGTAGTCGAGCGCGAGGGCCGCCACGCTCCCGCGGCGGTGCACCACCTCCCGGGCGGACACGTGCAGTTCGACGTCGGCCGGTGATCCGTCGGCCCACAGGGCCGCCGGGTCCAGCCGCCAGGCGTAGGTGTCCCAGACCAGGTGGTGCCCGAAGGGGACGTCGTAGGCGTGGTGCGACAGCAGCGGGAACGACTGGCGAACGGTCTCGCTGAGGAGGAGGGGGTCGTGGCGCCCGCCGCGCACGGCATAGAAGGGGTGATCTCCCGGCCAGCGGGCGGTGACGACGAAACAGTTGTCCGCGACGCGCCGCCACCCCGTCAGGAGCACCTGGTCGGCATTGTGTTTGTGGACGGACCGCTGCGCGACTGGGCGCGTCCCGGCGGCGGCATCGATGGTTAACGGCTTGGTCAACGTCACTCCCAAGGGACAGAAGGTGACCGAACAAGGCCCGTCTAGGGCGGTAGCTGGACTGCCGCGGCAGCCGCATGTAAACCTAAAGGACGTTCTTTTTGTTGTCGAGGATGGCTGATCAGACGATGACCCGACCGACCCAGGAGAGGGCTCTGCGCACCCGCGAAGTACTGCTGCGGGCGGGAGCCGAGGTGTTCGACGAGTGCGGATACGCGGGGGCGGGCATCAACCGCATCCTCGAACGAGCCAAGGTCACCGCCGGGGCTCTCTACTTCCACTTCAAGTCCAAGGAGGGCCTGGCCCGCGCCGTCATGAGCGCCCAGCCCGCCGTGATCGAGCCGAGGCTGAACTCCCGCGGACTCCAGCGCCTGGTCGACATCACCCTGGTGTGGGCGCACGAACTCCAGGTGAACGCCCTGCTCCGCGCGGGTGTCCGGCTCTCGGTCGAACAGGGGAGCTTCGGGCTGCGGGACGCCTCCTCCTACCTGGGCTGGAAGGAGATAATGGCGGAGTGCCTGCACACGGCCGTCGACGAGGACGAACTGCTGCCCACGACCCGGCCCGACGACATCGCGGAGTTCCTGGTCGGCGCGTGTACCGGCGTCCAGCTGTACTCACAGCTGATCAGCGACCGCGCCGATCTGCCGCGCCGCACGGTCGTCATGTGGCGGATGTTGCTGCCCGGCATCGCCCGCCCCGAGACCATCGCGCGCATCGACCTCGACGTCGCGAGGGGCAGGTCCCGGTGAGACTGCGGATCGCCGTCGCGGGAGCCACCGGAACCGTCGGACGCCGGCTGGCCGCACTGCTGGGCGCCGACCACGAGGTGCTCTCGCTGACCAGGTCACCGGAGCAGGCCGCCCGGCTGGGCGTCCCGGGCCGCCCCGTACAGGCCGACTTCGGCCGCCGAGCCGGTCTGGAACGCCTCCTCGAAGGGGCCGACGCCCTGTTCGTCGCCACCTTCGACCCCGTACGGCCGTGCCACGACGAGCACCTCGCCGACGCGGCCCGGCAGGCGGGGGTGCGCCACGTCGTCAAGCTCTCCGCGCTCGCCGTCACCGACACCGGAGCCCAGGACCTGATCACCCGCTGGCAGCGCGACTGCGAGGACATCTGGCGGGCCGCGGGACCGGCCTGGACGTTCCTGCGGGCACGCGCCTTCATGTCCAACTGCCTGGCCTGGGCGGACGCCGTCCGCGCCGGCGGCCCGGTGCGCACCCTGCACGGGGACGCCCCGAACGCCTGCGTGGACCCCGCCGACCTGGCCGAGGCGGCGGCCCGCGCCCTCACCGGCCGCGGCCACCACGGCCGGGCCTACGCCCTGACCGGCCCCCGTGCCCTCTCGGCGCGCGAGCAGGTGGCCCACCTCGCCGAACTGCTGGGGCGCCCGCTGCGGCACGAGGCACTGACGGAGGAGGAGGCCCTGGCGCACTGGCGCGCCCGGTACCCGGAACCCGTCGCCCGGGCACTGCTGGAGAGCGCCCGGCGACAGGCCGCCGGGGCCAAGGCCTCCGTCACCCGGGACGTGGAGCGGGTGACGGGCCGCCCCGCCACGCCGTTCGAGGCGTGGGCCCGCGCGCATCTGGCCCGGTTCCGCTGAGAACCGCCCGCCCGCCCCGGAAACGTTCGGACCCCTCGATAGGAGAAGAGGACGACACCCACATGCTCCTGGACGGCAAGACCATCATGATCACCGGTTGCTCCAGCGGCATCGGAGCCGCCGCCGCCCGGCTGTTCGCCGCGGAGGGCGCCCACGTCGTGCTGATGGCCCGGCGCGAGCAGCGGCTGCGCGAACTGGCGGCAGAGATCGAGGAGAACGGGGGATCGGCGCTGCCCGCGCCGGGCGACGTCACCCGCGAGCAGGACGTCGCCCGGACCGTGGAGGAGGCGGTGCGCCGGTTCGGCCGGCTGGACGGGGCGTTCAACAACGCCGGCTGGGCCTGTGTGGGCAAACCGCTCCACGAGATCGACCAGGCCGACTACGAGCGCGTCATGGACGTGAACGTGCGCGGCGTGTGGAACTGCCTGCGGCGGCAGATACCGGCCATGCTCGCCGACGGGCAGGGCGGTTCGATCGTGAACACCTCCAGTGTGGCGGGGGTGCTGGCACCGGGCTCGGGAGCACCGTACGTGGCCGCCAAGCACGCGGTGCTGGGCCTGACCCGCGCCGCCGCGGCCGACTACGGCGAGCGCGGCATCCGGGTCAACGCCCTGGTGGTGGGCAGTGTCAGGACCGAGCTGATGGAGGAAGTGCTCAGCGAGGACCCGCGGTTGGAGGAGCCCTTCGTGCGCCGCGCCCCCCAGCGGCGCATGGCGGCGCCCCACGAGGTCGCCGAGGCCGCGGCCTGGCTGCTGGCGGGCCGCGCCTCGTTCGTCACCGGTGCCGCCATGGCGGTGGACGGCGGCTGGACCGCCGCCTGACCCGCCGCGCCCGCCGGACGCCCCCGTTCGGGACACTCCCCGGACGGGGGCGTCAGGCGCTCAGGCAGTCGGCGGGGCCGGAGGTCAGGCGCCGGTAGGCGTACGCGGCGGACACCATCGTCATGTGGTGGTGCCAGCCGGGGTAGGAGCGCCCCTCGAAGTCCAGGAGGCCGTAGCTCTCCTCCAGTTCCCGCAGGCTGTCCGCCACGAGCTGCTGACGCCGTATCAGGGAGAAGACGTAGCCCGCGTTGCGCCGGCGCAGGGAGCTGAGCCAGTACTGCGCGCCGCCGCTCCCGCCGGGGGAGTCGAGCGCGAACAGCCGGTGCACGGGCGGGTGCCCGCCGGGGCCGGTCGCGTGCCGTCCCGGCAGGCGCACCAGCGCCGAGCGGACCCGCACCGGCCCGCAGCCGGCGTCCAGGTGGGACAGGGCCACGCGGAAGCGGGTCCCGCCCGCTCCGATCATCTGCTCCGCGGTCGCGGGGCCGGCCGGCGGGGACGCGGGCGTTCCGGGACCGTGCTGCACCACGGGGTGGTCGGGGCGCACCCGGACCAGCCACTCTCCCGGACCGGACGCCGGCCCGGCGGCGGGCTCGGCCAGGTCCCCGGTGACGGTCAGGTCGGCGACGAGCGGTGTGCGCTGGGCCCACGGTGCCGAGCCGGCGCCGGCGGCCATCTCCAGGGCGCGCTTCCAGGCCGAACCGCCGGTGACCGAGTCGGGGATCCTCGCCCGCCGGCGCAGCGCGGCGTCCTCGCACCATCCGCCGTCCAGGACGAGGTCCCAGTCGACGGGGATCGCCTCGGTCCGCGAGACCATGAACAGGCCGACGCCGACCTGGCAGTTGACCGTGGCGCCCAGCCCGGGCACGAAACGGCGCTGGACCCCGACGGAACTGCTGCCCTTCTTCTCGGCCACGAACGTGGCGGCGACCCAGGCGTGGTCCGGGAGCCGGCGGGCCGCCAGGCGGGCGAGGACGGACCGCGGCTGGTGCCAGTCCCAGGGGCTGGCGGTGATGAACTGCTGGAGCGCCTGCCCGGCGCTCGGCTCACCGCATATCTGTCCGGCCAGGCGCTGCATCGTCTTGCGGCCGGGGGTGCTCAGCAGTCCGCGCAGGTACACGTCGGCCCAGCGCTGCTGGTCCACGCGCGGCAGGCTCCCGAACACCGTGTGGACGAAGTCGGTCAGGGACCACCCCGTGCGCGCGACGGATGACCTTGCGGGGCAGGTGGTGACCATGGTGACGCGTTCCCCCTCGATGCGTTGGCGACGACCTTGACCGCAGCCAAAACATAGCAGACGTTCTCTTTGTTTTGGGTCGGGATCCAGCCGATCACGCGGCCGACGGCTCAGCCGGGGCTTGCCTTCGGTGAGGCGAACAATGCAAGGTTTGTCTCGGATTTCGGGCCGGTGTCACCACTGGTCGACCGTTCGACCAGCGCCGGAAGAGTCGGGCGGACCGCGCGCGAGGTGCAGGGATTGCGGGAGAACGTCGGTGTGAAGCAGGTACGAGCCGTGCGGACGCGGCGCCTCATCCTGCAGGCCGCCGCGGAACAGTTCGACCTGCGCGGATACGCCGGCACCCCGCTCAACTGCGTCACGAGGGCCGCCGGGATCTCCATGGGCGCGCTCACCTTCCACTTCCCGACCAAGCAGGACCTCGCGGACGCCGTCCAGCTGTCCGGCATCGAGATCACCAGGGACGTCGTCGAGCAGACGGCCGGCCTGCCCGTCGCCCCGCTGCACGGCGCGCGCGCCCTGGCGCTGTCGGTCACCCGGCTCCTGGAGGAGTGCACCACGGTCCGCGCGACCGCCCGGCTCACCCGTGAACGCTCGGGCGGTGACGGCTGGACCGGCGTCTGGCTCACCTGTCTGACCGAACTGCTGCGCCGGGCACACGACGAAGGACGGCTGCGCCCGCGGGTCGCGCCCGAGACGTTCGCCGAATCGGTGCTGTTCCTCATCATGGGCATCGAGGAGTACACGCGCTGCGCCGCACTGGGGACGGACGGCGACTCCCCCGCCGTCCGCCGCGTCGCGCGTGCCTGGGATCTGCTGCTGTACGGGGCCCTTGACTCGGCCGGGCAGGCCGGGGGCAACCTGACCAAGTAGGCGACGGTTGAACGACCGTCCTTGCACCGGCCCCCGGCGCCGGGTGACCTTCTATGCCGGGTTGGCGGTTTCCCATCGGCGACGAGGCCGGTGCACGGCGCCCGGCAGCGCGGCCGTCACCCACGCGCAGCGATCGCCCCGGCACCCCTCGACCGATCCCCGTCGGGGCCCTGCGGCCAGTGGTCCCCTCTGCTTTCCCCATCCACGCCGACAGAAGGTGACAGAACGTGAACCCAGTGCTGGAGGCCGGAACTCACCCGCTGCACGGTCGGTCCGAGGAAGTGTCGACGCTTTGTCACGCCATCCGCTCCGCGCACCAGGCCGGAAGCCTCCGCGTCTCCCTCGAGGGAGGGCCGGGAACGGGCAAGTCCCGCCTGCTCGCCGAGGCCGCCGCCCTGGCGGAGTCGGCCGGCGCGACGGTGCTGCGGGGGCTCCACGAGGACCCCGTCACGTACGACGGCACCGTCGTCGTCCTCCTGGACGACACCCACTGCTCCGACGAGACCGACGTCAAGGCGCTGTCGAGGGTGCGCCTGAAGGCCGCGGGACTGCCGGTCGTCTGGTGCACGAGCCGCCGGTGGGGGAGGCCCAACAGCCCGCTCGACATCGCCCTGGGCTCCCTGGCCGAGCCCCACCGGGCGTTCCGGCTGCGTCCGCTCGACGAGCGTGCCGTCCAGCGGATGGCCCAGGACATCCTGGGCGCCGAACCCGAGGGCGAACTGGCCCGGGCGGTGTCCTCGGTCTCGGGACATCCCCAGGCGCTGCGGGTGCTGCTCGAAGGGTTCCTCGACGAGGGCCGGGTGGAGATCGGCGCGCGCGCCCGGCTGACCGGCGCCGGGCTGCCGGAGAAGTTCACCGCGCTGGTGCGCCGTTATCTCCAGGACTGCTCTCCCTCCTGCACCCACCTGCTCCTCGTGGCCTCCGTCCTGGGCACCCACCTGATCTTCGGCGAGCTGACCGACGTACTCGGGGTCAAGCCGTCACAACTGCTGCCGGATCTCCAGGAGGCGGTGTTCTCCGGCCTGCTGAGCCGGGACCGGGACGACGTGCGGTTCAGCAACATGCTGTTCCGGCAGGTCATCCTGGACTCCATGCCGGCCTCGGCGCAGGCGGCCATCCGCCGGCAGGCGGACGAGTACCGGGCCCGGCAGTTCGGTGCGGCGCTCGAAGGCGTCGGCCGGGGCACCGGCCCGGACAGATCCGCCCCGCCCGCGGGCCCCGCCATACGTCCGCAGCCGTTCGCGAGCACCGCCCCGCCCGCCCCGGACGGGTTCCCGGCCGGGGCCGCGGAGCGCGAACCGGCGGACGGCACCGGTGCGGTGCCCCCGATCCCGGGCTGGGACCACCTGACGGAGAAGCAGGTGCTCATCGCACGGCTCACGGTGCAGGGGCTCACCAACAAGGAGATCGCGGGGCGCCTGTACCTGTCGCCGCACACGGTCAACTACCACCTGCGCAAGATCTTCCAGGCGCTGTCCATCCGCTCCCGGACCGATCTCGTACGGCTCACGCACAGCGCCGCCCGTCAGCACGCGGCCGCGGGCGGCACCGGGTGGTCCGGGGAGATGCGGACGCCCTTCTGAGCCGGGCGCCGCGGCGGTTCGCCCACAGCGGCCGGCGGGGACCCGGTCCCCGCCGGCCGGCCGTGGTGGCGCGCGCGTCAGGAGACCGCGCAGGCCGTCCCGTTCAGGGTGAACGCCGCCGGGGCGGTGTTGGCGGTGGCCCGGGTGCCGGTGAAGCCGAGCGTGACCGAGCCGGAGGCGGGGATCGCGGCGGTGTAGGGGGCCGCGGCGACCGTCACGGCGGAGCCGGCCTGGGCGGGGGTGCCGCCCCACAGGTTGCTGATGGTCTGGCCGTCCGGGAAGGCGAAGGCCAGGGTCCAGCCGTTGATGCCGGTCGTCCCGGTGTTGCGGAGGGTGATCTCGCCCTGGAAGCCACCGGGCCACTGGTTGACGACGCGGTAGCCGACCGCGCAGCCGGTGCCGGGCGTGCCGGTGTCCTTGCCGGTGGTGACGGTGACCGTGGCCGAGCGCGGCGAGCGGTTCCCGGCCGCGTCCCTGGCGTAGACGGCGAAGGTGTACGCCGTCTGCGCGCTCAGACCGGAGACCGTGGCCCGGGTGGTGGTGGCGGAGGCGGCCGGGGTCTCCGTGGTGCCGCTGACCCGGACCACGTCGTAGCCGGTGACGGCGACGTCATCGTCCGCCGCGGGCCAGGTGAGGGTGACGGAGGTGGCGGAGACGGCGGAGGCGGCCGGGGTGCCGGGGGCGGTCGGGGCCTGGGTGTCCGGGCCGGTGCCGCCGAACACCGTGGCCTCGCGGGAGGTGTGCGCGATGCCGTTCGCGCCGTGGAAGACGCGCTGCCCCCAGGAGCTGAGCCGCGCCGGGTCGAAACCGATCGCCAGGTCGAGGACCGGGTCCGTGTTGCCGCTCCAGGACCACGCCAGGTAGCCCAGGCCGAGCCGCTCGGCGGTGGCCATCATGGTGTCCTCGTCCGGGTCGCCCCACTGGTCCGCCGGCCCGCCGAACTCACCGATGACGAGGGGGAGTTTTGCGGTGACGAAGGCGTTCAGATAGTCGGTGATCTCCTGGGCCGTGTCGTAGACGCTGTACATGTGGATCGAGAAGACCAGGTTGCCGGTGGGGTCGGCGGCGTACACGGACCGGGCGTCGGCCCGCATGACGCCCTGCCAGTCCTGGCCCCAGTTCGGCGCGTCCACCATGATCGTGTGCTGGAAACCGGCGGCGCGCAGCTTCTTGACGGCGGCGATCGTCGGCTCGGTCCAGCCCTGCGGGTTCGTGTTCCCCCAGGGCTCGTTGCCGATGTTGACGATGACGTAGTCCTCCTCGCCGGCCAGGACGTCCTCGAGGCTGAGCCAGTAGTCGGCGGCGTGGTCGAGCGTGCCGGCCGCGGCCTCCTCGCCGTAGCCGGTGGTGTCGTGCACCTCCAGGACGCAGATCAGGCGGTTGGCCTTGCAGTCGCCGACGACGGCCGCGACGTCCTCGGGGCCGTTGCGGGTCCAGCGGTGGCCGTCCGAGAGGACGACCCGCACGGTGTTGGCGCCCAGTGCCTTGATGTCGGCGAGCGACCGGGTCTCGCCCGGATACCAGGTGTGGGCGTGGTTGACGCCGCGCATCACGAAGTCGTTGCCATTGCCTTCGAGGAGGCGGCCGCCGCTGACGTGCAGACCGGTGGCGGCGGTGCCGGGCGACTGCGCCCGGGCGGCCGGGGAGGCCAGCGCGAGCAGGCCCAGCAGGGTGGCCAGGGCGGCCGCGACCGCGAGCAGGGGAGTGGTTCGCGTGGTTCGCGTCGTACTTCTCGACGTGCTTCCTGTCGACCTCACTACGGCTCCAATGGGGTGAGTGAGAAACCGGACGGGGAGGGAGTGCCGGGGTGGCGCAGGTGTGGGAGCGCTCCCATAGAAGCCATTGCGTCAAGAGCACGTCAAGAGGCGGGACGGGGGGCAGCGGTCCGGCGGCCCCGCCCGGGTGCCGTTCTCGGAGCGGCGGTCAGGCCATCGTGGGCAGGGCCAGGGAGCGGGAGCCCAGTGCGGACCGCGGTGCCGGATCGGGGGCGGGCCGGTAGTGGTCCACGTAGTCGGGACCCGCGATGGGCACCCGGGACAGGAACTCCTCGGGCAGGTCGAAGGCGTCGACCAGGGTCATCAGATGAGGGGCCAGATCCGCGACCACCCCGCCCTCGGTGGCAGGCAGCGACGTCACCTGCTCCGGCGTCATCAGACCCGCTGCCAGCAGGTCGCCGGTGTGCGGGCGCAGCTGGTCCAGCAGGAAGAGACGGGCGACGTTCTCCAGCAGGAACCTGGCACGCGCGGTGCGGGCCTCGCGGACGGCGGCCAGCAGGGCGTCGGCCGCCTGGACCCGGGCGTGCGCGGAGACCATCTCCAGGGCGGCCTCCGCCGTCGCGTTCCACCGGCCGACCGGATCCCCGGCGGGGCCGCCGCGCAGATCCTCCCGGGCGCGGGTCTGCCAGATCCGCTCCACCGAGGCGAGCAGATCGCGCAGGAAACCCAGGTCGCCGAGATCCCGGCCCTCGGGCCGCACCGGCCGGCCGGGGCCCGACTCGTGCCCGAAGACCATCTCGGAGGCCGCCTTCACCCAGATCACCAGGTTGTCGCCCTCGGCCGTGATGCCGCCCTCGATGCTGAGCTGGAGGTCGGTCAGGCCGTTCTGCGGGAAGAGGCCCTGCGCCCCGCAGCGCTCCCGGCACTCGACGGTGATGTCCCTGGCCTGCCAGGTGATCCAGCCCTTGGCGACGGCGATCAGCCGCTCGACCTCTTCGCGCTGCTCACGGTCGGTCTCGTCGTGGGCCGTCCAGCGGTCGACCACCGCGCGGTGCAGAAACGTCATGGCATACGCGGTGGACAGGGAGCGCAGCAGCCGGGCGTGGTGGCTGCGGTGCGCGGTCAGCGGCACGCGCTGGCCGGCCTTGGCACCGCCGATGTGCCGGTGGTGCGAGTAGCGCACGGCGATGGCGAGGGCGGCGCGCGCCATGCCGAGCGTGCCGGCGCTCATGCACAGCTTGCCCACCGTGACACGGCCGACGGACCGCAGGAACCGCTTGCGTCGGTTGCCCAGTGAACTGGTGAGCCTGCCGCTTCCGTCCAGCCGGCCGTGGGCCGCCTCCAGCATGGCCTCGCGCGGGAGCCGGACGTGGTCGAAGGAGGTCAGGCAGTGGTCGACCGGCGGCCCGGTGCGGTCGGGCAGCCGCTGGACCCGGACGCCCGGCAGGTGACCGTTCTCGTCGCTCAGCGGGGTGAGGAAGAGGAAGATGCCGTGGTCCTCGTCGTCGACCAGCAGCCGGGCGGCGACCACCGCGGTCTTGGGGCCCCCGGTGAGGCTGGTGTTCGGCATGAACTTCTGCGCCCCGGCGGTCGGCGTGTGCAGCACGAACCCGCCGGTCCCGCGGTCGTAGCGGGCGACCGTGCGCAGGTTGGCCACGTCGTTGCCGTGCTCCAGCTCGGTGCACAGGAAGACACCGGTGCGGCGCATGGCCGTGTACGGCGACAGATCGCGGCAGTAGCCGTCGTGGTCGAGCAGGCTGCCGAGGAAGAGGTTGTAGTGGATGCTCGCCAGGGTGCACAGGCCGCCGTCGACGAAACCGGTCCACTCGTGCAGCGCGGCGAGCCGGCGCGCGTCGTAGGCCAGCGCCTCGGCGGAGGGGATGGCGCGGTTGATCAGCCGGAGCCGCTGGTAGGAGAGTTCGGCGCGGTCCCGGGGAGCGAGCCCCGGACGGTGGGCGAAGTCCTCGCCCGCGACCAGCGCGCGCCACCGGCCGTGCACGCGGGCCCGTTCGTCGCCGTCGAAGAGCAGATGGGTGAGTTCGTCCACGGCGCTGCTGTCCACGGGCGCAATGGTACGGAGTCGGCCAACCGGTCCGCCCACCCGGTCGGCCTCTCCGGCGGCGCCGCCGGGCGGTGCTTCGGCCCGCTGAAACATCGACTGTCCCCCAGTGAGTGCCGAGCCGGAAGGCGGGAGTTGGGCAACGGTTCCGGACAAAAGCTACGGACCAATCGGTTTGTTATCAAGCCCTTGCGAAACCGGCTGGGTGGTTTTATTGTTCGGGCGGACGTGTGAATTGAACCGGTTTCACGCGCCCGGTCTTGTACGACGGGTGGTGCGACTCGGCGCCAACTCATCACTCCACGCGGCAACAGGAACACAAACCTCTCAGTCTCTTCCGGTCGAGAGGTGACGGAGGGGTGCAGTGGCACAGCAGGAGCGGGCCATCCGCACGCGCCAGAAGATCGTCAAGGCGGCGGCGGAACTGTTCGACGAGGTCGGCTACGAGGCTGCGACCATCTCCGAGGTCCTGAAAAAGTGCGGCGTGACCAAGGGCGCGTTGTACTTCCACTTCTCCTCCAAGGAGGAGCTCGCCCAGGAGGTGCTGGCCGCACAGGTCTCCGCCCTTCCCCCCGTCCCGCCGACGGAGCTGTACCTCCAGCAGACCCTGGACGAGGCGCTGCTCCTCGCCCACCTGCTGTGTCTCGGCGACCCGATGGTGCGCGGCAGCATCCGGCTCACCGTGGACCAGGGCTCCCCGCAGGACGGGCTGGACCGCCGGGTGCCCATGCAGGGCTGGATCGACCACAACACGGACGTCCTGGCCCGGGCCAAGCGGGCCGGCGAGCTGCTGCCGCACGTCGATGTGCCGTCCACGGCCATACTCTTCACCAGCAGCTTCACCGGAGTGCAGGTGCTCTCCAAGATCATGACCGGGCACGCGGACATGGTCGAGCGGGTCACCGACCTGATGCGCAACCTCATCACCGCGATCGCGGTCCCGGGCGTCCTGGTCCGGCTGGACTTCGCCCCCGACCGGGCGGAGCGGGTCTACAAGGAAGCCGTCCGGCTCCGCGACGAACGGACGGCGGAGGAAGCGCCGGTCACGGCGTGAGGCCACGCGGACCGCAGGGGTAGGCGTGGTCCGGGTGAACGAGGACCTCTCGCCGTCCCGGGGACCCGAAGTCCGGGCGCGGAACGGCCTCCGCTCCCCGGCGAGAACGGCTGCGAGCTGAGCTGGCCTGGCTTGGGCCGAGCTGGCCTGGGCTGAGGTGGCCTGACCTGGCGCCTGAGGTGGCCCGACCCCGACCGGAGGGCACCGCGCACCGGCCGTCGCGCCCCCGACGGTGCCGCGTCATCCAGCACGGCGGCGCCCCGAGGGCACGGCGAAGGGGCCGGGGCCGACGGCGGTGCGGGGCTGCGGTGTTGGCGGCGGCGCCCGGCGGCACGCGGTCGAGGGGTCGGCCGTGGGCCGTGGGCCGTGTGCTGTGGGCCGTCGCGGAGGTCGGCGGTTGGCAAGCTGCCGCCTGCTGGCTGCCGTTCGCCGTCCGCGAGCGCCCAGTCGCCGCCCGTCGCTTGCCGTTCGCCGTCTGCGGGCGCCCGGTTGCGCCGTCCGCCGTCCGTCATCTGCCGTTCGCCGTCTGCGGTTACCGTTCGTCCCGGCCGCCGGGGAACGCGAGGCTCGCCCGACGGGCATGACTGCCTGCCGCCGGTCGTGTATCACTACACACACCGGACGCACGACTTCGCGCCGGTGTGACGCCGGCGCGCGCCGGCCCTCCGAGCACGGCGGGGCCGGTGACGGGCCCGTCGTCATGGGAGAAGCAGCAGCCGCCGCTCGTCGATCTCCTCGGTGGTGGGTGCGCAGGGCTGGGGGCGAACGCGAGACGACCGAACGGAGCGCAGGAGAATGAACCTCACCTCTGGTGTCCACACACTGGACGTGACCGGGCGGGACCTCGCCGCCGAGGCCGCGATGCTGCGGGCGCGGGGCCCCGCCGTACAGGTCGAACTGCCCGGCGGAGTCCGCGCCTGGGCCGTCGTCCGGCAGAGCCAGGTGGAACGATTGCTGCTGGACCCGCGCGTCTCCAAGGACGCGCGGCGCCACTGGCCCGCCTTCGTCGAAGGGCGGATCACACCGGACTGGCCGCTCTTCCCGTGGGTCGCCAACGAGAACATGCTCTTCGCGTACGGCGAGGAGCACGCGCGCCTGCGCCGGCTGGTCGCGGGGGCCTTCACCGCCCGCCGCACGGCCGCGCTGCAGCCGAGGATAGAGGAGATCACCGTCGCGCTGCTCGACGCGATGGAGGCCGCTTCCGAGGACGGCCGGGCCGAACTCCGGTCGGCCTTCGCCGAGTCGCTGCCGCTCCAGGTCGTCTGCGAGCTGTTCGGCGTCCCCGAGGGGGAGGCCAGGGCCGAGCTGTGTGCCGCTCTGCGCGTCGTGTTCTCGTCCAGCGTCACCGCGGAGACCATGGAGACCGCCCGGGCCACCGCCTTCCGGCTGCTGGCCGAGCTGGTGGCGGCCAAGCGCGCGGCGCCCGGGGACGACCTGACCTCCTCGCTCATCGCCGCCCGGGACGACGGTGACCGGCTCAGCGAGAACGAACTGCTCGGCACGCTCTTCCTGATGATCGCCGCCGGCCAGGACACCACCTCGACGCTCATCGTGAACGGCGTGGGGTCGCTGCTGGCCGACCCGGAGCAACTGGCGCACGTACGGGCCGGCCGGGCCGGCTGGGAGGACGTGGTCGACGAGACGCTGCGGGTGCACAGCCCGGCCGCCTACTCACCGATGCGGTTCGCCGTGGAGGACATCGACCTGGACGGCGTGCTGATCCGCCGGGGCGACCCGATCCTGGTGAACTTCGCGGCGGGCGGCCGCGATCCGGAGCGGTACGGTGACGACGCCGACCGTTTCGACCTGCTGCGCACCGACCGCGACGTCCTGGGCTTCGGGCACGGCGTGCACCGCTGCCTGGGGGCGCCGTTGGCGGTCCTGGAGGCCACCATCGCCTTCCGCGCCCTGTTCGCGCGCTTCCCGGACCTGGCTCTCGGCTGCCCGGTGGAGGAACTGCGCCCGCTGCCGACGTTCCTGCTCAACGGTTTCGGCGCCCTGCCCGTCGTGCTGCGGCGCTGAGACGGGAGGCCGGAAACCGCGAGGCCGGTTTGTTAAACTGACTGCCCATTACTGGGCGAGGACTGCATGCACTGTACATACGTACATCCGGCTCCACCCGGCTGAACCGACTGCCGGGTGGAGCGGAACCTCGTCTCCCGCGGCACTGACGTCCAGTGGAGCAACGGAGTCCTCCATGGCCAAGCAGGAACGCGCGATCCGGACGCGCAACGCGCTCATCACCGCCGCGGCCGAACTGTTCGACCAGGACGGGTACGAGGCGTCCTCCCTCGCGGTGATAAGCGCCAGGGCGGGAGTCAGCAGCGGAGCACTGCACTTCCACTTCGCCAACAAGGCCGCGCTGGTCGACGGAGTGGTCAACGCGGCGGGCGAACGCCTGCGGTCGATCACCCGGCACCGCGACGCGCTGTCCCTCCAGGTCCTCATCGACGCCAGCCACGACCTGGTGCGGGGGCTGGCCCAGGACGTCGTGCTGCGCGCGGGTTTCGCGCTCAGCGCCCGCCCCGAACGCACCGCGGCGGCCCGCGACCTGCGCCGGGACTGGCAGACGTGGGTCGAGGCCACGGTCGAACGGGCGGCCCGCGAAGGGGCGTTGATGCCGGGTGTGGTGCCCTGCGACCTCGCCACGACCGTGGTGGCCGTGGCGGCCGGCCTGGAGGCCCTCGGCGGCGGGGACCCCCGCTGGCTGGACCGGTCGGCCCTGGCGCGCTTCTGGGCGCTCGTGCTGCCGTGCGTCGTCAGCCCGGCGGCGCGCGACCTGTTCGCCGGCCTGGGGCGTGCCGGGTGCGATCCGGTGCCGCGCGGTGTGCCGGTGGCGCCCCCGCGGATCGGTTCGTGAACCGTACCACTTCCGCTGTTTCCGGCGGGGCCGGGCAGTGGAGGACACCGCACCGGCGCGGGTGACCCGCATCGCGACCTGCGGCGTCGCACACCGTGTCGCTGTTGGGCCGAACGGGTGACTTGGCGTAAGAATTGGCTGGTGCAGGCGATGAGTGCGAGTCAGATCGGGGGGAGCCGGTGAACAGTCACGGTCACGACGTCACCGATGAACAATGGGAAGGGCTCGCCCAGGTCGTGCCGCTTCGGGGCCGCGACGCGTGGCCGTCCGCGGTCGGCCACCGCACGCTGCCCGAAGCGGAGACGGAGACCCGCCGGCGCTTCGTGGTGCTGCGGGTCAACGTGTTCGCGGACGCCCGTGAGGTCGCCGAGACCCTGATGGCGGGGATCCCCGTCCTCCTCGACCTCACCGGGGCGGAGGGGGAGGTCGCCAAGCGCGTCCTCGACTTCAGCACGGGGGTGGTCTTCGGTCTCGCCAGCGGGATGCACCGGGTCGACCGGAACGTCTTCCTCCTCACCCCGCCCGGCACCGAGGTGCAGGGGCTGATGGAGGGCGCGGGGCTGCCCGGCGTCTGAGCGGGGAGGCACGTCCGGTCGCCCGATCGTAGGAAGGGCCGCCAAGCGGAACGGTTCGCCCCGCGGCCGGGTCCTACGGTCCGCATATGGCTGCGTCCTTTGCATCGTCCCCGGATTCCGAGCGGTCCGCTTCCCTCTCCGCGCCCTCCGGGGCGCCCGGCCCGGCCGGCCCGCCCCCGGCACCGGGTCCGTCCACGACGGGTGCGCCCGGCGGCGCCGGTACGTACGGGGCTTCCGGCTCGCCGGCACTCCCCGACTCCTCCGGCCCCCCTGGCCCGTTCGTCCCCTCCGTCGCGTCCGGCCGGGCCGTCCCCTCCCCGTCCTCCGTCCCGGCCGGGGAAGCCGACGCGCCGGGCGCGCCGGTGCGGGTGCCGGTGTCCGCGCGGCCGCCCGGGTCGGTGTCCGCCGGGCAGCCGGCAGCGGGGGCGGCGGCCGGGGACACGCCCGGCGGGAGCGCACGGCGTTCGCTGCGCCCGCACCTCACCGAGCTGCGGCTGTCCGCCTTCGCCGGGCACCGGCGGGCCGGTTTCCCGCTGGGGCCCGTGACCCTGCTCGCCGGGCCCAGCGGAGCGGGGAAGACCAGTGCCCTGCGGGCGTACGAGGCGCTCGCCCGGCTCGGCGGGGGCGCGCCGCTGGACGAGGTGTTCCAGGATCCCGGGGCGTGTGTGCCCGAGCGGGCGCGGCCCGACGCGCAGCAGCGGCGCGGATTCCGGATCGGCTGTACGGCCGACGGGCCGGAGGGGCCGGTCCTGCTGGACGTCGCCGTCCAGGCCGAGCCGGAGCTGCGGATCGTGGGGGAGCGGCTCACCGCGCGGGGAGTGGTGCTGCTGGAGACGGCGCTGCGCGACCCGGCCCGGCGCGCGGTGCAGGCCGCCTGGCACACGGCCGGCTCGGCCCCGGTCACGCGTGCCCCGCTGCCCGACGACCGGCTCGGCACCGCGCTGCTGCCGCTGCGGGTGGCCGGGAAGACCGACGGGCAGCGCCGGGTGCTCGCCGCCGCCGAGCAGATGGTGGTCGCCCTGCGGTCGGTCTTCACCTGCGATCCGCTGCCCGAGCGGATGCGGGCCCCGGTGCAGCACGGCCCGGGGCGGCTGTTCGGCACCTGCCACAACCTGGCCGATGTGCTGTGGCGCACCCGCGCGGAGTGCGGCCGGCGGCACGCGCAGTTCGTCGAGGCGGTCGCCGCCGGGTGCGCCGGGCCGGTGGCGGACGTGCTGGCCGAACCGGCCGGCCCCGGCACCCTGCGTGCCCTGCTCGACCGGGGCGACGGCTTCCGCACCGACTTCGCGCGGCTCGGCGACGGCGAACTGCGGTACGCCGCCCTGGCGCTGGTGCTGCTCACCGGGCCCGGTGTCCTGGAGGTCGACCCGCCGGGGGAGGTGCCCGCCGCGCTCCAGGCGCTGACCGTGCTCACCGACGGCTTCGACCGGCAGGTGGACGTGGGGCAGCGACGGGCACTGCTGCGGCTGGCGGAGCGGTCCGCGCGGGACGGGCACATCCGCTTCCTGGGGGCGGTGAGCGACGCTTCCTGGGCGGCCGGGGAGCCCGCGGTGACGGTGGTACACCTGAAGCCGTGACGAGAGAGCACCAGCACCAAGAGCCCCGGGAAGACCGCGAGCCCCTCGACGTGGCCCGGCTGCAACGCCGGCTCGCCGAGTTCGCCGCGGCCCGTGACTGGCAGCCGTACCACACGCCCAAGAACCTGGTGGCGGCGCTGAGCGTCGAGGCGTCCGAACTCGTCGAGATCTTCCAGTGGCTGACCCCGGAGGAGTCGATGCGGGTGATGGCCGATCCGGACACCGCGCACCGGGTCAGGGACGAGGTCGCCGACGTGCTCGCCTATCTGCTCCAGCTGTGCGACGTGCTCGGCGTGGACCCGCTGGCCGCGCTGGACGCGAAGATCGACCGCAACGAACGGAGGTTCCCCGCACCGGAGTGACTTCCTCCGTTATTACTCTCCGCAGTCGAAATCCCTGTCGAAGCCGAATTGTTGTCCGCAATTTCCGCCTTCCTCTAGCTTTTCGTCTCAACGGCCCTCACTCTGGGTAGTGACACAGTGGAGGTCGGGCGGACGCGCCGAGAGCGCGTCAGGACGGGACGGGGGCGACGCATGGACGCGGTGCGGCTCATCGTGACGAGCAGGCGGGCCCTTGCGGCGAGCGGCGAAGTGCCGCAGATCATGACGGAGGTGTGGCAGGCGCAGGCGCTGGCACAGGCGATCGGCAGCCGCCTCGCCGTCTTCGGCCCGCCCGAACTGCGCGGCGAGGCGCTGGGGCTGACGGAGCTGGCGGGCCGCGGCTGCGGGGTGCTGGACCCCCCGGATCTCGGCCCGGACGAGCTGCGCGCGGCCCAGCTCACCGAACTGGGCGACGCCCGCCAGGCATTGACCTACCTGGGCGGACTGCTCGGCGAGGTCGGCATCGCGATGGTCGGCATCGCCTGCGCCGCGCCCGACGAGGCGACGTACTGGCAGTGCATGGAGGCCATCGACGCGGCGGACGAGTCCCGGGACCGGGTCCGCGAACTGCTGCGCAGACTGGCGGACCGGGAGCAGGCGATACCCGAGCGGGAGGCAGGCTGACCACCCCCGCCTCCCGCGACCCGAGAACAGGGCGCCACCGGTCGCCCGGCGGTCCGGCTCCACCCGAGCCGGCGATCGCCATCGTGCCGGGTCACCCGGCCCCGGCACGCCCCGCCCCGGGGCGCACCATCCTCACCCGCCGGGAGAGGGCAAGCGCACCCGCACGCCCACCGGCCACCCCGCACGACGCTGGCGGAGCACCCCGCACGGCGGCCACCTGGTCACCCGGCGCGGCAGCGACCGGCCACTCCGTGCGACGCCTGCGGAGCACCCCGCGCGGCGGCCATCGGCCACTGCGCGCGACGCGCCCGCGGAACACCAAGCACGACGCTGGCGGGGCACCCCGCAGGGCGGCCACCTGGTCACCCGGCGCGGCAGCGACCGGCCACTCCGTGCGAAGCCTGCGGAGCACCCCGCGCGGCGGCCACCGGTCACCCGGCGCGGCAGCCACCGGCCACCCCGCACGACCGCCCGCGGAACACCGAGCACGACGCTGGCTGGACACCCCGCACCGCGGCCACCTGGCGCCCCGCACCGCGGCCCGGCGACCACCTCGCCGGTCGCCCCGCACCGCGGCCCGGCGACCACCCCGCCGGTCACCCCGCACGGTCGCCCACCGCCCGTCGGTCACCCCACCCGGGTCGCCGCGCAGACGGCCACCCCGCACGACCGCCCACCCGCCGTTCCGGACGGCGCCCGGGGCGTGCTCGCCCGGTGTGGCCGCGCGGCTCCGCCGGGCCATCGCGCCACGCCCCGCCGGACCCGCGGCCTCCGGACCGGGCTGCCACCAGGCAGGATGGACCCATGGACCTTCGAATCTTCACCGAACCCCAGCAGGGCGCCACCTACGAGACCCTGCTCACCGTGGCCAAGGCCACCGAGGATCTGGGGTTCGACGCGTTCTTCCGCTCCGACCACTATCTGAAGATGGGTTCCGTCGACGGGCTCCCCGGGCCCACGGACGCGTGGATCACCCTCGCCGGTCTCGCCCGCGAGACGAAGCGGATCCGGCTGGGCACGCTGATGACCGCCGCCACCTTCCGCCTGCCCGGTGTGCTCGCGATCCAGGTCGCGCAGGTGGACCAGATGTCCGGGGGCCGGGTGGAGCTGGGGCTGGGCGCCGGCTGGTTCGAGGAGGAGCACAGGGCCTACGGCATCCCGTTCCCGAAGGAGAAGTTCGGGCGCCTGGAGGAGCAGCTGGCGATCGTCACCGGCCTGTGGGCCACGGAGCCCGGCAAGACCTTCGACTTCCACGGCCGGCACTACGACCTCACGGACTCGCCCGCGCTGCCCAAGCCCGCGCAGCCGAAGGTGCCCGTGCTGATCGGCGGCCACGGCGCCACCCGTACCCCGCGGCTCGCGGCCCGGTACGCCGACGAGTTCAACATGCCCTTCGCCTCCGTCGAGGACAGCGTGCGCCAGTTCGGCCGGGTGCGTGCCGCCGCGGAGGAGATCGGCCGCAAGGGCGACGACCTCGTCTACTCCAACGCCCTGGTGGTCTGCGTCGGCAGGGACGACGCCGAGGTGGCCCGCCGCGCCGCCGCCATCGGCCGCGAGGTCGACGAGCTGAAGCTCAACGGGCTGGCCGGCTCCCCGGCCGAGGTCGTCGACAAGATCGGCCGCTACGCGGAGGCCGGGTCGAGCCGGATCTACCTCCAGCTCCTCGACCTCGGCGACCTCGACCACCTGGAACTGATCGCCGCCCAGGTGCAGTCCCAGCTCTCGTAGCACCCCCCCGCGAATAACCGTGGGCGCAGGTCCGGACCGGTGTGCGATGGTACGACGGTCATCCTGCCGAAGCCCCCAGGATCACCACTCCTGGGGGCTTTCGCGTAGGCCGTTCCCGTCCGATCCTTCCGCCGGAGAGGCCCTCCGCATGTTCCTGACGATCAGTACCACCGGCACCCCCGAACGCCCGGCCACCGACCTCGGCTACCTGCTGCACAAGCATCCCGGGAAGGCGCAGGCGTTCTCCACCTCCTACGGCACCGCGCACGTCCTCTACCCCGAGGCGGACGAGCAGCGGTGCACGGCGGCGCTGCTGCTGGAGGTGGACGCGGTGGCACTGGTCCGGCGCGGCAAGGGCAAGGGCCGCGGCGGCGCCCCCGACGCGGCGCTCGCGCAGTACGTCAACGACCGCCCCTACGCCGCCTCCTCACTGCTCGCGGTGGCGATCGGCGCCGTCTTCTCCAGCGCGATGCGCGGAGTGTGCGGCGCCCGGCCGGAGCTGCCCGCGCGGGCCCGGCCGCTGCGCGTGGAGGTGCCCGCGCTGCCCGCCCGCGGCGGCGCCGGGCTCGTCCGCCGCCTCTTCGAGCCGCTGGGCTGGACGGTCACCGCCGAACCCGTCGCCCTGGACACGGCGTTCCCGGAGTGGGGCGACTCCCGGTATGTGCGGCTGGTCCTGGAGTCGGAGTCCCGCACGCTCGCCGAGGCGCTGCGGCACCTGTACGTGCTGCTCCCGGTCCTGGACGACGCCAAGCACTACTGGGTGTCCGCCGACGAGGTCGACAAGCTGCTGCGGGTCGGCGAGGGCTGGCTGCCCGACCACCCGGAGCAGAAGCTGATCACCAGCCGCTACCTCTCCCGCCGCTGGTCGCTGACCCGGGAGGCGATGGCCCGGCTCGAGCTGGTGCGGCTGGCCGAGACGGACGACAGCGAGGTCGAGGCGATCGACAACGCCGTCGCCGCGGAGGCCGAGGCCGAGGAGAGGCCGGCCCCGCTCGCCGTGCAGCGCCGCGACGCCATCGTCGCGGCGCTCACCGAGGCCGGCGCCGCCCGTGTCCTGGACCTGGGCTGCGGCGAGGGGCACCTGGTGCAGACCCTGCTCCAGGACCCGCGGTTCACCGAGATCGTCGGCGTCGACGTGTCGGTACGCGCCCTCACCATCGCCTCCCGGCGGCTGAAGCTGGACCGCATGGGGGAGCGGCAGGCCTCCCGGGTGCGGCTCCTGCAGGGCTCGCTCGCCTACACCGACAGCCGGCTCAAGGGCTATGACGCGGCCGTGCTCAGCGAGGTCGTCGAGCACGTGGACCTGCCCCGGCTGCCCGCCCTGGAGTACGCGGTGTTCGGCGCGGCCCGCCCCCGCACGGTCCTGGTGACCACCCCCAACGCCGAGTACAACGTGCGCTGGGAGAGCCTCCCGGCCGGCCACGTCCGGCACCGCGACCACCGCTTCGAGTGGACCCGGGAGGAGTTCCGGGCCTGGGCCGGCGCGGTGGCCGAACGACACGGGTACGGCGTGCGGTTCGTGCCCGTCGGATCGGACGACCCCGAGGTGGGGCCGCCCACCCAGATGGCCGTCTTCACCAGGAACGACGCGAACGAGAAGGAGGCGAAGGCAGCATGACCGAGACCCCGGAGGGACGAACCCTTCCCGTCACCGACCTCTCCCTCGTCGTGCTCATCGGGGCCTCCGGCTCCGGCAAGTCGACCTTCGCCCGCCGGCACTTCAGGCCCACCGAGGTGATCTCCTCCGACTTCTGCCGCGGCCTGGTCTCCGACGACGAGAACGACCAGAGCGCGACGCAGGACGCGTTCGACGTCCTGCACTACGTCGCGGGCAAGCGGCTGGCCGCCGGCCGCCGCACGGTGGTGGACGCCACCAGCGTGCAGAAAGAGGCCCGGCGGCAGCTCCTCGACCTGGCCAGACAGCACGACGTCCTGCCGATCGCCATCGTGCTCGACATGCCCGAGGAGGTGTGCGCCGCACGCAACGCGACCCGCAGCGACCGCGCCGGAATGCCGCGCCGCGTCATCCAGCGCCACATCCGCGAACTCAGACGCTCGCTGCGGCACCTGGAGCGCGAGGGGTTCCGCAAGGTGCACGTCCTGCGTGGCGTGGAGGAGGCCGAGCGCGCCACCGTCGTCACCGAGAAGCGGCTCAACGACCTCACGCACCTCACCGGCCCCTTCGACATCATCGGCGACGTCCACGGCTGCTCGGCGGAACTGGAGGCGCTGCTCGGCAGGCTCGGCTACGTCGACGGCGTGCACCCGCAGGGCCGTACCGCCGTGTTCGTCGGCGACCTGGTCGACCGCGGCCCGGACAGCCCCGGGGTGCTGCGCCGCGTGATGTCCATGGTGAAGTCGGGCAACGCGCTGTGCGTGCCGGGCAACCACGAGAACAAGTACGGCCGCCTCCTGAAGGGCCGCAAGGTCCGGCACACCCACGGGCTCGCCGAGACCGTCGAGCAGATGGACGGCGAGAGCGAGGAGTTCCGGCAGGAGGTGCGCGAGTTCATCGACGGACTCGTCAGCCACTACGTCCTGGACGGCGGCAAGCTGGTCGTCTGCCACGCCGGCCTGCCGGAGAAGTACCACGGCCGCACCTCCGGCCGGGTCCGCAGCCACGCCCTCTACGGTGACACGACCGGCGAGACCGACGAGTTCGGCCTGCCGGTGCGCTACCCGTGGGCGGAGGACTACCGGGGCCGGGCGGCCGTCGTCTACGGCCACACCCCGGTGCCCGAGGCCACCTGGCTGAACAACACGATCTGCCTGGACACCGGCGCCGTGTTCGGCGGCAAGCTCACCGCGCTGCGCTGGCCGGAGCGGCAGCTCGTCGACGTACCGGCGGAGCGGGTCTGGTACGAGCCGGCGAAGCCGCTGCGCAGCGAGGCACCCGGCGGGCACGACGGCCGGCCGCTGGACCTGGCCGACGTGCGGGGCCGGCGGATCGTGGAGACCCGGCACGCGGGCCGGATATCGGTGCGGGAGGAGAACGGGGCCGCCGCCCTGGAGGTCATGAGCCGCTTCGCGGTCGACCCCCGGCTGCTGCCGTACCTCCCGCCGACCATGGCCCCGACCGCCACGAGCACCGTCGACGGCTACCTGGAACACCCGGCGGAGGCGTTCGCCCAGTACGCCGGGGACGGGGTCGCGCGGGTCGTGTGCGAGGAGAAGCACATGGGGTCGCGGGCCGTGGCCCTGGTGTGCCGGGACGCGGACGCGGCACGCCGGCGGTTCGGCGTGGACGGGCCCACCGGGTCCCTCTACACCCGCACCGGGCGGCCCTTCTTCGACGACGGCACGGTCACCGAGGCGGTCCTCGGCCGGCTGCGCGAGGCGATCGGCGCCGCCGGGCTGTGGACGGAGCTGGACACCGACTGGCTGCTGCTGGACGCCGAGCTGATGCCGTGGTCGCTGAAGGCGTCCGGGCTGCTGCGCAGTCAGTACGCCGCGGTCGGCGCCGCCTCCGGCGCCGTGTTCCCGGGCGTGCTGGCCGCCCTGGAGGGCGCCGCGGCGCGGGGCGTGGAGCTCGGCGGGCTGCTGGACCGGCAGCGCGAGCGGGCCGCCGACGCGGCGGCCTTCACCGCGGCCTACCGCCGCTACTGCTGGACCACCGAGGGCCTGGACGGCGTCCGGCTGGCGCCGTTCCAGATCCTCGCGGTGCGCGGCCGCAGCCTCGCCGGGCTGCCGCACGACGAACAGCTCGCCCTGCTGGACCGGCTCGTCGAGCACGACGGCAGCGGACTGCTGCAGACCACGCGACGGCTGTACGTCGACACCGCGGACCCCGAGTCCGTGCGGGCCGGCGTCGACTGGTGGCTGGAGATGACCGGGCGCGGCGGTGAGGGCATGGTCGTCAAACCGGTCGGCGCGCTGGTCCGCGACAGCGAGGGGCGGCTGGTGCAGCCCGGCATCAAGTGCCGGGGCCGGGAGTACCTGCGGATCATCTACGGTCCCGAGTACACCCGCCCGGACAACCTGGCCCGGCTGCGGCAGCGGTTCCTGAACCACAAGCGGTCACTGGCCGTGCGCGAGTACGCCCTCGGTCTCGAGGCCCTGGACCGGCTGGCCGAGGGCGAGCCGCTGTGGCGGGTCCACGAGGCGGTCTTCGCGGTGCTCGCCCTGGAGTCCGAGCCGGTGGACCCGCGGCTCTGACCCGCCGCCGCGGGCGGCGCTCTCCCGGCCGGGCCCGGGTCCGCGGGCGGAGCCGGACGGATCGGCGGGGAAACGGCCGATGCGGGGGGTAACAGGCGCGCGAAGGGTCAGGATGAAGGCATGGGATTCCACGTCGACTCCGAGGCCGGGCGGCTGCGCCACGTCATCCTGCACCGGCCGGATCTCGAGCTCAAAAGGCTCACCCCCAGCAACAAGGACGCCCTTCTCTTCGACGACGTGCTCTGGGTGCGCCGGGCACGGGCCGAGCACGACGGGTTCGCCGACGTGCTGCGCGACCGGGGCGTCACCGTCCACCTGTTCGGCGATCTGCTCGCCGAGGCCCTGGAGATCCCGGCGGCCCGGACGCTGGTCCTGGACCGGGTCTTCGACGAGAAGGAGTACGGCCCGCTCGCCACGGATCATCTGCGCGCGGTCTTCGACACGCTGCCCGCCAGGGAACTCGCGGAGGCGCTGGTCGGCGGCATGACGAAGCGGGAGTTCCTGGACGCCCACGCGGAGCCCGTCTCGGTGCGGTTCCACGTGATGGATCTGGACGACTTCCTGCTGCGCCCGCTGCCGAACCACCTCTTCACCCGGGACACCTCGGCCTGGATCTACGACGGCGTGTCCATCAACGCCATGCGCTGGCCCGCCCGCCAGCGGGAGACGGTGCACTTCGAGGCGATCTACCGGCACCATCCGCTCTTCCGCGGCGAGGACTTCCACCTCTGGTCGGAGGGCCAGGCCGACTACCCCTCCACCATCGAGGGCGGTGACGTCCTCGTCATCGGCAACGGCGCCGTCCTGATCGGCATGAGCGAGCGCACCACCCCGCAGGCCGTCGAGATGCTCGCGCACAAGCTGTTCGCGGCCGGGTCCGCGCAGACGATCGTGGCGCTCGACCTGCCGAAGCGGCGGGCGCTGATGCATCTCGACACCGTGATGACGATGGTCGACGGCGACACCTTCACCCAGTACGCGGGTCTGGGCATGCTCCGCTCGTACACCATCGAGCCGGGCACCGCGGAGCGCGAGCTGAAGGTCACCGACCATCCGCCGGAGCACATGCACCGCGCGATCGCCGCCGCGCTCGGCCTGAGCGAGATCCGGGTGCTGACCGCCACCCAGGACGTGCACGCGGCGGAGCGGGAGCAGTGGGACGACGGCTGCAACGTGCTGGCGGTGGAGCCGGGCGTGGTCGTCGCCTACGAGCGGAACTCCACCACCAACACGCACCTGCGCAAGCAGGGCATCGAGGTGATCGAGATCCCGGGCAGCGAGCTGGGCCGGGGCAGGGGCGGGCCGCGCTGCATGAGCTGCCCGGTGCAGCGGGAGGCGGTATAACCCCTGACCACGGGTGCGGGGCCGGGCCTCGGCGACAGCGGGGCTCCGTATATTAATGCTGGACGTCGTATAGACTTCCAGGGTCGTTTCCGTCCCCGTCCCCTGGAGCGCCCCATGGCGACAGTCCCGACCGCCCTCGCCGGCCGCCACTTCCTCAAGGAGCTCGACTTCACCGAGCAGGAGTTCCTCGGGCTGGTCGAGCTGGCCGCCGAGCTGAAGGCCGCGAAGAAGGCCGGGACCGAGACGCGGTACCTGCGGGGCCGGAACATCGCGCTGATCTTCGAGAAGACCTCCACCCGCACCCGCTGCGCCTTCGAGGTCGCCGCCGCCGACCAGGGCGCCTCGACGACGTACCTGGACCCGTCCGGCTCGCAGATCGGCCACAAGGAGTCCGTGAAGGACACCGCCCGCGTGCTCGGCCGGATGTTCGACGCCATCGAGTACCGGGGCGACAGCCAGGCCGGTGTCGAGGAACTGGCGGCGCACGCGGGCGTGCCCGTCTACAACGGACTCACCGACGACTGGCACCCCACCCAGATGCTCGCCGACGTGCTCACCATGACCGAGCACACCGCCAAGCCGGTCAAGGAGATCGCCTTCGCCTACCTCGGCGACGCCCGCTTCAACATGGGCAACTCCTACCTGGTCACCGGCGCCCTGCTCGGCCTGGACGTCCGCATCGTCGCCCCGAGGTCCTACTGGCCCGCCCAGGAGATCGTCGACCGGGCCCACGCCCTCGCCGCGACCAGCGGCGCCCGGATCACCCTCACCGAGTCGGTCGAGGAGGGCGTGCGCGGCGCCGACTTCGTCGCCACCGACGTCTGGGTCTCCATGGGCGAGCCCAAGGAGGTCTGGGACGAGCGGATCACCGCCCTCGGCCCGTACGCGGTGACGATGGACGTGCTGCGCGCCACCGGCAACCCGGACGTGAAGTTCCTGCACTGCCTGCCCGCCTTCCACGACCTGGGCACCGAGGTCGGCCGGGACATCCACGCCCGCCACGGCCTGGACTCCCTCGAGGTCACCGACGAGGTCTTCGAGTCGGTCCACTCGGTCGTCTTCGACGAGGCCGAGAACCGGCTGCACACCATCAAGGCCGTGCTGGTCGCGACCCTGGCGTGACCGGCCAGGCCTTATGCTGTCCGGCGGCCCGGAGCCACCCCTTCCGAGGCCGCCGCGCGCCCCCACCAGGGCGCATGTCCGTCCCCAGAAACGAGCACCACCCGCATGCCCCGCATCAAGTCCCCCGCCCTCCTGGTGGCCGAATCCGGCGCCGACCGCGAGGGCCACGGCCTCCGTCGCTCGATGGGCCTCTTCCAGCTGATCTGCTTCGGCGTCGGCGCGATCGTCGGCACCGGCATCTTCGTCGGCCTCTCCGACTCGGTCGCCCAGGCCGGCCCGGCCGTCGTCGTCTCCTTCGTGCTCGCGGCGATCACCTGCGTGTTCACCGCCTTCGCCTTCGCCGAGCTGGGCGGCGCGATCCCGGTCTCCGGCTCCTCGTACTCCTTCGCCTACGCCGGGCTCGGCGAGACCACCGCCTTCCTGGTCGGCTGGTGCCTGCTCCTGGAGTACGGCGTCTCCGTCTCCGCGGTCGCGGTCGGCTGGAGCCAGTACGTCAACGAACTCCTCGACAGCCTGCTCGGCGTCCAGCTCCCCGCCGCGCTCTCCGCGAGCCCCGGTGACGGTGGTGCCGTCAACCTCCCGGCCGTGCTCGTCATCGCCATGGCCGCCGCCCTCCTGGTGCGCGGCGTCCGCGAGAGCGCCCGCGCCACCGCCGCCATGGCGGTCCTCAAGCTGGCCATCCTGGTCGCCTTCTGCGCGATCGGCCTCAGCGCCTTCCGGGACGGCAACCTGATGCCGTTCGCGCCCGCCGGGATCGCCGGGATCGGTGCCGGCACCACGGCCGCCTTCTTCTCGTACATCGGCTTCGACGCGATCACCACGGCCGGCGAGGAGGCGAGGAACCCCCGCCGGGACATCCCCGTCGCCATCCTGGTCTGCATCGGCGTGGTCACGGTGCTCTACTGCGCGGTGGCGCTCGCGGCCATCGGCGCCATCGGCGGCGACGCGGTCGGCGGGCAGCCCGCCGCCCTGTCGTACGTCGTCGACGAGGTCACCGGCTCCGGAGTCGGCGGCGGGATCGTCGCCTTCGGCGCGGTCGTCGCGATCGCCTCGGTGGTGCTCGCCGTGATGTACGGCCAGAGCCGCATCCTGATGTCCATGTCCCGGGACGGGCTGATCCCGGGCGTCTTCGAGAAGGTCTCGCCGCGCACCGCCACGCCGGTCGCGGGCACCCTGATCATCGCGGTGGTCTTCGCCGTCCCGGCGGCCTTCTCCTCGCTGGACGCCGTGGTCAACCTGTGCACCATCGGCACCCTGGCGGTGATGGCCGCCGTCAACGTCGCGGTGATCGCGCTGCGCCGCCGGGAGCCGGAGCTGCCCCGCACCTTCCGGGTGCCGCTGTACCCGGTGCTGCCGCTGCTCGGTGTCGGCTGCTGCCTGTACCTGATGTACGAGACCGGCTGGACGACCTGGCTCCAGTTCGCCGCGTTCCTGGCCGCCGGACTGCTGGTGTACCTCGGCTACGGGCGCCGCCGGTCGCGGCTGGCGCGGGTCACGCCGGACGCGGACGCCACTGACGCGGTACCGCAGCCAGTCTGAACCACACCGCCTTGCCGGACTCGGTGGGGCGGTGACCGCAGGCCGAGCTGAGGGCGCGGATCAGCAGCAGTCCGCGCCCGCCCTCCTGCCACGGGTCGGGCTCGACGTCCGACGGATGGGTGAGATCGCCCGGCGGAGCCGGGTCCGGATCGTGCACCTCGACCGTGCAGCCGGTCGGCAGCAGCTCCACCACCAGCTCTATCGGGGCGTCGCCCGAGGTGTGCTCCACGGCGTTCGCCACCAGCTCCGCGGTGAGCAGCTCGGCCGTGTCGGTGTCGCTGCCGTGCTCCAGCTCGGCCAGGGCGGTGCGGACCAGCGCGCGGGCCACGGGCACGGCCGCGGCGGAGTGCGGCAGCGCGACGCGCCAGGAGGCGGGGGGTGAGGGGCGTTCGTGCAAGGCGAGTCCGTTCGTGGCCCGGGGTCCCCGCGCTCGGCACAGGTGATCCCGCATTCAACATGACGAATGGTACGGCGCCGCCCGGCGGAGTCCCGCGACGGGCACCGGCCGGGATCCCCGCTCCCGGCACCGGGCGGCCTGCCCACGGCAGCGCCCCGCCGGGCACGGCGGCTCCCGCCGCTGCCCGGCTGTCGAGGACCCGACGACGATCGGTCACACCGTTACGGATACCCCGCGTATCGCGCAGTCATGACGACAGTCACGTACAAGTGATAACTTCGTAGGGCACCGTCTCCCCGAGGAGGCCGCCCCGCCATGAGTCCCTTCACCGGCTCCGCCACCCGCACCACCCGCTGGCGGCACCTGCGCGTCGACCTCGCCGACGGCGTCGCCACCGTCACCCTCACCCGCCCCGACAAGCTCAACGCGCTCACCTTCGGCGCCTACGCCGACCTGCGCGACCTGCTCGCCGAACTGTCCCGGGAACGGGCCGTGCGCGCCCTGGTGCTCGCGGGCGAGGGACGCGGCTTCTGCTCCGGCGGTGACGTCGACGAGATCATCGGTGCCACCCTCGCCCTGGACACCGCCCGGCTCCTCGACTTCAACCGGATGACCGGCCAGGTGGTGCGGGCCGTCCGGGAGTGCCCCTTCCCGGTGATCGCCGCGGTGCACGGCGTCGCGGCGGGCGCGGGCGCGGTGCTCGCCCTGGCCGCCGACTTCCGGGTGGCCGACCCCACCGCCCGCTTCGCCTTCCTCTTCACCCGCGTCGGCCTGTCCGGCGGCGACATGGGCGCGGCCTACCTGCTGCCGCGGGTCGTCGGCCTCGGCCACGCGACCCGCCTGCTGATGCTCGGCGACCCGGTCCGCGCACCCGAGGCCGCACGCATCGGCCTGATCAGCGAGCTGACGGAGGAGGGACGGGCCGACGAGGCCGCGCGGAACCTGGCCCGCCGCCTCGCGGAGGGCCCGGCCCTGGCGTACGCCCAGACCAAGGCCCTGCTGACCGCGGAACTGGACATGCCGCTCGCGGCCGCGGTCGAACTGGACGCCTCCACCCAGGCCCTCCTCATGACCGGCGACGACTACCGGGAGTTCCACGCGGCGTTCACCGGCAAGCGTCCGCCCCGGTGGAGCGGACGGTGACCACGACAGGCGCAGGGGCGCGCGGGAACCCGCACCACCCCCTGCGCGTCGCGATCGTCGGCGGCGGCCCCGGCGGCCTCTACGCCGCCGCCCTGCTCAAGCGTCTCGACCCCCGGCGCACCGTCACCGTGTGGGAGCGCAACGCCCCCACCGACACCTTCGGTTTCGGCGTCGTCCTCTCCGACGAGACCCTCGGCGGCATCGAGCACGCCGACCCGGCCGTCTTCCGGGCCCTCCAGCGGGACTTCGTCCGCTGGGACGACATCCACATCACCCACCGAGGCACCCGCCACACCTCCGGCGGCCACGGCTTCGCCGCCCTCGGCCGGCACCGTCTCCTGGCGATCCTGCACGAGCGCTGCCGCGACCTCGGCGTGGAACTGCGCTTCGAGTCGGAGGCGCCGCACCCGTCCCGGCTCATGGCGACCCACGACCTGGTCGTCGCGGCCGACGGAGTGCACAGCACCACCCGCGAGGCGTACGCCCATGCCTTCCGCCCCCGGGTGACCGCCCACCGCTGCCGTTACATCTGGCTCGCCGCCGACTTCGCCTTCGAGGGATTCCGCTTCGAGATCGCCGAGACCGAGCACGGCGTCATGCAGCTCCACGGCTACCCCTACGCGGCCGACGCCTCCACCGTGATCGTGGAGATGCGCGAGGAGGTCTGGCGGGCCGCCGGCCTCGACCTGCTCGGCGAGCAGGAGTCCATCGAGCGGTGCGCCAAGATCTTCGCCGAGGCGCTGCGCGGCCGGCCGCTCAGGTCCCACAAGCCGGCGTGGACGACGTTCCGCACCGTCGTCAACGAACGCTGGTCCACCGGGAACCTGGTCCTCCTCGGCGACGCCGCGCACACCGCGCACTTCTCCATCGGCTCCGGCACCAAGCTCGCCGTCGAGGACGCCGTCGCGCTCGCCGCCTGCCTGGACGAACAGCCCACGCTGGAACGCGCCCTGGCGGCCTACGAGGAGGAGCGCAAACCCGTCGTCGCCTCCACCCAGCGCGCCGCCCGGGCCAGCCTGGAGTGGTTCGAGAGCGTGCCGCTCCACCTGAACCAGCCGCCCCGCCAGTTCGCCTTCAACCTGCTCACCCGCAGCCGCCGCGTCACCCACGACAACCTGCGGCTGCGCGACGCCCGCTTCACCGGGGCGGTGGAGCGCGAGTTCGGCTGCCCACCCGGTACGCCCCCCATGTTCACCCCGTTCCGGCTGCGCGGGCTGACCCTGCGCAACCGGGTCGTCGTCTCGCCGATGGACATGTACTCGGCGTCCGACGGCGTCCCCGGTGACTTCCACCTGGTCCACCTGGGCGCCCGGGCGCTCGGCGGCGCCGGGCTGGTGATGACCGAGATGGTGTGCGTCAGCGAACAGGGCCGCATCACACCCGGCTGCACCGGCCTCTACACCGGCCGGCAGACCGAGGCGTGGCGGCGCATCACCGAGTTCGTGCACCGGCGCGCCCCCGGCACCGCGATCGGCGTCCAGCTCGGTCACTCCGGGCGCAAGGGCTCCACCAGGGTGATGTGGGAGGGCATGGACGAGCCGCTGCCCGAGGGCAACTGGCCGCTGGTCGCGGCCTCCCCGCTGCCGTACCGGCCGGGCAGCCAGACCCCGCGGGAGCTCTCGCGCGCCCAGCTCACCGACCTGCGGGAACAGTTCGCCGCCGCCGCCGCGCGGGCCGCGCGCGCCGGGTTCGACCTGCTCGAACTGCACTGCGCGCACGGCTATCTGCTCTCCGGCTTCCTCTCCCCGCTCACCAACCGGCGCACCGACGCCTACGGCGGCTCACCGCAGAAGCGGCTCCGCTTCCCGCTGGAGGTCTTCGACGCCGTACGCGCCGCATGGCCCGAGGAGCGGCCGATGACCGTCCGGATCTCCGCCACCGACTGGGCCGAGGGCGGCACCACCGCGGACGGGGCCGTGGAGATCGCCCGCGCCTTCGCCGCGCACGGGGCCGACGCGATCGACGTCTCGACCGGGCAGGTGGTGGCCGGGGAGCGGCCGGAGTTCGGCCGTTCCTACCAGACGCCGTTCGCCGACCGCATCCGGCACGAGGCCCGCGTCCCGGTGATCGCCGTCGGCGCGATCTCCTCCTGGGACGACGTCAACTCCCTGATCCTCGCCGGGCGCGCCGACCTGTGCGCGCTCGGACGCCCGCATCTGTACGACCCGCACTGGACGCTGCACGCCGCCGCCGAGCAGGGCTACGACGGCCCGGGCGCCGTCTGGCCCGCGCCCTACCGGGCGGGCAGCAGACGGCCGCGCACGGGGCGGGCCGACGCGCCCAAGCCCCGCCTCACTCTGGGGCGTTGACGGGCACGCCCGCGAACTGTGCCCCCGCGTCCCGCAGCCGCGCGTGCAGCCCCCGGAACACGGCCGCCGAGCGCACCCCCGGCCAGTCCGGCGGCAGCAGCCGCGCGGGAAGCCCCGGGTCGGCGTAGGGGAGGTGGCGCCAGGAGTCGAGGGCGAGGAGGTAGTCGCGGTAGGCCTCCTCGGGCGGGGTGTCCTGCCGCCGCTCCCAGTCGTGCAGCACGCGCGCGTGCCGGTCGAGGAACGCCTCGTGCTGCTTGGCGATCGCGGCCAGATCCCACCAGCGGGCCACCGCCTCCACCGTGGGCGCGAAACCCAGGTGCTCGCCGCGGAAGAAGTCGACGTACCCTTCGAGGCCCAGCCGCTGGAGGGTGTGCCGGGTCTCCTCGTACAGCCGGGCCGGCGCGATCCACACCCCGGGCGCCGCCGTGCCGAAGCCGAGCCCGGACAGCCGGGAGCGCAGCAGGTGCCGCTTCTGCCGTTCGGTCTCCGGGACGGAGAACACGGCCAGCACCCAGCCCTCGTCCCCGGGCGGCGCGGTGGCGTAGACCCGGCGGTCGCCGTCGTCGAGGAGCTGGCGGGCGTCCGGGGACAGCGCGTAGCCCGCCGCGCCCTGCTCGGTGCGGGCCGGCACGAGCAGGCCCCGCCGTTTCAGCCGGGACACCGACGACCGCACCGAGGGCGCGTCCACGCCGACCGCGGCCAGCAGCCGGATCAGCTCGGCGACGGGCACCGGGCCGGGCAGGTGGCGGCCGTACGCCCCGTAGAGCGTGACGATGAGGGAGCGGGGAGCGTGCTGGTCGGACACATTGATCATTTTAAGTCGTGTCGGCTCGTGCGGTCACTGCTGGTCAGCTTTGCCGCGTAGGCGGAACCTCTGAAGCTTTCCGGTCGCGGTGCGCGGCAGCGCGTCCAGGAAGACGATGTCGCGCGGGCACTTGTACGGCGCCAACTCCCCCATGACGAAGGCGCGCAGCGCCCCGGCGTCCCGGGCGGCGCCGTCCGCGACGACGACGTACGCCACCACGTCCGCCCCGCGCGCCTCGTCGGGCCGGCCGACCACCGCCGCCTCCACCACGTCGGGGTGGCGCAGCAGCGCCTCCTCGACCTCCGGGCCGGCGATGTTGTACCCGGCGGAGATGATCATGTCGTCGGCGCGTGCCACGTACCGGAAGTACCCGTCGGGCTCGCGCACATACGTGTCGCCGGTGATGTTCCAGCCGTCGCGGACGTACTCGCTCTGCCGGGGGTCGGCGAGATAGCGGCAGCCGACCGGACCGCGCACCGCCAGCAGGCCCGGCTCCCCGTCGGGCACCGGCCGCCCCTCCTCGTCCTGCACGCGCGCCTGCCACCCCGGCACCGGCAGCCCGGTCGTCCCCGGCCGGATCCGCTCGTCGGCGGCCGAGATGAAGATGTGCAGCAGCTCGGTGGCGCCGATGCCGTTGATGATGCGCAGCCCGGTGCGCTCGTGCCAGGCGTGCCACGTCGCGGCCGGAAGGTTCTCGCCCGCGGAGACACAGCGGCGCAGCGAGGACAGGTCGTGCCCGTCGAGGTCGGACAGCATCGCGCGGTAGGCGGTCGGAGCGGTGAACAGCACCGACACCCGGTGCCCGGCGATCGCGGGCAGCAGGTGCCGCGGACCCGCCTGTTCGAGCAGCAGGGCGCTCGCGCCCGCCCGCAGCGGGAAGACGACCAGGCCGCCGAGGCCGAAGGTGAAACCGAGCGGCGGGCTGCCCGCGAACACGTCGTCCGCCCGCGGCTTCAGGACGTGCCGGGCGAAGGTGTCGGCGACGGCCAGCACGTCCCGGTGGAAGTGCACGCATCCCTTCGGGCGGCCCGTGGTGCCCGAGGTGAAGGCGATCAGCGCCACGTCGTCGGCGGCGGTGTCCACGGCCGGGTACGGCGTCGCGGGCGTCGGGCGGTTCAGCAGGTCGTCCGGGGCGTCACCGCCGTAGGCCGTGATCCGCAGGCCCGGGATCCCCGCCTTGACGAGGTCGTCGACCGCGCGGACGTCGCACAGGGCGTGCCGCACCCGGGCGATCTCGCACATGGTCGCCAGCTCGTGCGGGCGCTGCTGCGCCAGTACGGTGACCGCGATCCCGCCCGCCTTCAGCACCGCCAGCCAGCAGGCGGCGAGCCAGGGCGTGGTCGGGCCGCGCAGCAGCACCCGGTTGCCGGGGACGATGCCCAGCTCGCCGGTGAGCAGGTGGGCCAGCCGGTCGACGCGGGTGCGCAGGTCGCCGTAGGTCCAGGCGGGGCCGCCGGGCGTGTGGAAGACGGGGCGGTCGTCCGGGGGTCCGTGCAGCAGCGCGGCGGCGCAGTTGAGCCGTTCGGGGTGGCGCAGCTCGGGCAGGTCGAAGCGGAGCTCGGGCCACTGGCCGGGCGGCGGGAGGTGGTCGCGCGCGAAGGTGTCGACGTGGGCCGAGCGGTGCGGGCCGTACGGGCCGTCCATGGCGGTTCGCCCCCTTGCCTGGTGGGCGTCGGGTGGGTGGCGGCCGGGACCGGGTGGCGGTCGGGTTCCGGCCGCGGTGGGCCCCTGTCGCTGTCGGTGTCGCGGGGGGCCACTGCGAGGTGCGGGCGGGTGCGGTGCGGGTGCGGTGGCGCGGACGCGTCGTGGTGCGGGCGCGGCGCGTCGTGCCGCGTCGAGGTCGAGCTCGCGGTAGCGGTAGCGGTCGCGGTCGCGGTCGCGGTCGCGGTCGCACAAGGAGCGTATCGCCTTGGTGACGGCAGTCAACGGGGCGCGATACCGTTCGGGTGAGGCGTCCGCCTCCGGGAACGTCAGCCTTCGGGAAGGGGACCGCCCGTGCCCGCATTCTCACTCGACCCGGAACGGGCCGCCTGGCGCGCCGAACTGCGCGCCCTGGCCGCCGAGCGGCTGCGCCCGCTCGCCGAGAAGGGCGAACCGGGCCACGTCAACCGCCCGCTCGTCGCCGAACTGGGCCACCTCGGCCTGCTCGACCGGCTCTTCACCTCCGGGGCCCTCGACCTCTGCCTGATGCGCGAGTCCCTGGCCCACGCCTGCACCGAGGCCGAGACCGCGCTCGCCCTCCAGGGCCTGGGCGCGCACCCCGTGCACGCCCACGGCACCCCAGCCCAGCGCGCCCGCTGGCTCCCGGCCGTCCGCACGGGCGGCGCGATCGCGGCCTTCGCCCTCACGGAGCCGGGTGCGGGCTCGGACGCCGCGGCCCTGGCCCTGTCCGCCACCCCCGACGGCACCGCCCGCTGGCGGCTCAGCGGGAGCAAGTGCTGGATCTCCAACGCCCCCGAGGCCGACTTCTACACCGTCTTCGCCCGGACGGCCCCCGGCGCAGGCGCCCGCGGCGTCACCGCGTTCCTGGTGCCCGCCGACCGGCCCGGGCTGGCCGGGACCGCGCTGGACATGCTCTCCCCGCACCCCATCGGCGCCCTGGAGTTCGACGCCGTACCGGTCACCGCCGACGACCTGCTGGGGGAGCCCGGCCGGGGATTCGGAGTCGCCATGGGCACCCTCGACCTGTTCCGGCCGAGCGTCGGCGCCTTCGCGGTCGGGATGGCACAGGCCGCGCTCGACGCGACTATCGCCCACACGGCCCGCCGCGAGGCGTTCGGCGGCCCGCTCAGCGCGCAGCAGACGGTCGCCCACCAGGTGGCGGAGATGGCGCTGCGGACCGAGGCGGCCCGGCTGATGGTGTACGCGGCGGCGACGGCGTACGACGAGGGCGCACCGGACGTGCCCCTGCGCGCGGCGATGGCGAAACTGCTCGCCACCGAGACCGCGCAGTACGTCGTCGACCGGGCGGTCCAGCTGCACGGCGCCCGGGCGCTGCGCCGCGGCCACCCGCTCGAACACCTCTACCGCGAAGTGCGCGCACCCCGCATCTACGAAGGGGCGAGCGAGATCCAGCGCGGCATCATCGCCAGGGAGCTGTACAGGGCCGGGGCACCGCGCACGGCCGGGGAGGCGCCGTGACCGCCGAGCGGGTCAACCCACCGGCCCTGTCCCCGCCGGCCGGCTTCTCGCACGCCGTCGTCGCCACCGGCTCCCGGCTGGTCTTCCTGGCCGGCCAGACCGCCCTCGGCGCCGACGGCACGATCACCGGTGCGACCCTGCCCGAGCAGTTCGCGCGGGCCCTGGACAACCTGCTGACGGCGCTGCGCGCGGCCGGCGGCACACCGGCCGACCTCGCCCGCGTCACCGTCTACGCCACCGACGTCGCGGGCTACCGCGCCCACGCGGCCGAACTCGGCAGGATCTGGCGGCGCGCGGCGGGCCGCGACTACCCGGCGATGGCGGTCGTCGAGGTCGTACGGCTGTGGGACGAGCAGGCACTCGTGGAGCTGGACGGAGTCGCCGTGCTGCCGTGACCGGCGCGGCACCGGACACCGGTGTGCCGAACGGCCGCGCCGGCCGCGCGGGACGCGCCACCGAAAGAGTGACGATCACACCGGACGCCCCGACCGCCGGGTACCAGTGGAGGCCCCACGACAGGAGGTTTCCCCCATGCCCGTCCGCCCGCTCCTCGGCGCCGCCGCCGTCACCCTGGCCCTGGTCGCCGCCGCGCCCGCGAACGCCGCGGAACCGAACGCGACCGTCTCCGTCGACCAGGTCGCCCGGCTCGCCGCCGACGGCACCGTCACCCTCTCCGGCACCTACCGCTGCACCGGCGGCAGCGGCCCGGTATTCGTCAGCGCCTCCCTGATCCACTCGAGCCCCGGGATGACGGTGCGCTACGGCATCGGCAGCACCCGCGCGGTGTGCGACGGCACGTTGCGCCACTGGGCGAACACGGGCCGGACGGTGACCGACACCCCGGTGGGGGAGACGGTCCGGGTGGAGGCGGCCCTGGTGGAGCTGGCCCCGGGCAGCGGCCTGCTGCCGCTGGTGCCCCGGTTCCACGCCGAGGCCCCGGAGCGGGACGTCACGCTGGTCGCGCCCTGACCCGCACCGCCACCGGCCGCCCCACCGAACACCCACGGTGCCGGGAGCCGGTGCCGGCGGTGCTCATGGCGGGCGCGCTCCGCTCCGGGTGACGGCCGGCACGGCGACCGGTCTCCTCGGCATCCTCCGGCTGGGCACCGTCCCGCGGGTTCTCACCGGAATCCGCCTCGTCCCCTTCGCGCGTTCCCGCGTTCCCGCCCATCGGTGGTCCCGGTGCGCGCGGGCCGGAGCGGCGGGCCGGCGGCCGGGCCACCACCGGCTCGCGGGGCGGCGGGCGGACCGGCGGCGCCGGGGGCGAAGGCGCCGCCACGTCCTCGCCGGCCCGCGCACCCTGCCCCGGGGACCACGGCACGCTGCCCGCGGCCGGCCCACCTCGGTCCCGGTGGGCCGGAGGCGCGGGCCCCCGGTGGGGAGGGGGCGGACCGGGCGGACCGCCCGTACGCACCCCGCGTGAACCGGCGCGACTCGCGCACGGCGGGGTGCGCCGCCCCGCCTCCCGGAGCGGTTCCTCGACGACCGGCTCCGCATCCGCCACGGCGGCCGGAGAAAGGGCTGCCGCCCCGACGGCCCGCGGACCTCGTCCCGGGCCGTTGTGGCATGCCCGCCCCGGGGTGATGGCCGCCCTCACGGTGGACGGCGCGGCCGCACCCCGGCAGCCCGCGCCGCATCGCAAACCCCCCGAATCGCAGGAAATCCCCCCGAACCTCCGGATGCGCCACCGGACGAAAACCGCATTTCGCCCCATGAGCCCGGAGACCTTCACCACACGTGCACAGGTGGCCGCGGCTCGGGGTACACGGGTCCCAAGAAGTTCCCTCGGGGGAACAGTTGCCGTTTGACAACTGTAGCCGTGAGGCAACAAAGTGAGCCGTGTCGGACGTGTGCGGGGAAGGATCTGGAATGTTCCGCTGGGACCAGGCCGCACCGCGCCCCGCCCGGTCGGCCCGGGCGGACGGGAGTCCGCGGTCCGCCGCCGCTCAGGCGGTCCGGCTGCCGGACTCCGGCGCGCCGGTGTCGTGTATCCGGAGCGCCGCCGCGTCGCAGAACGCCTCCAGCCCCTCCAGCAGCGCGGTCCGCTTGGCGGCCGGCATCAGGGCCAGTACCGCCTGCAGTTCCTCCTCCCTGCGTGCGCGCAGGTCGGCGAGGAAGGCGCGGCCCCGGCCGCTGAGGTGCAGCCGCAGTTCCCGCCGGTCGGCGGGGCTCGCCACCCGCTCGACGAATCCGGCGGCCTGGAGCCGGTCGCAGAGGCGGCTGGTCGACGGCGGCGTGGAGGCGAGCGAGTCGGCGAGGGTGCGCAGATTGATGCCGTCGTGGTGTTCGAGGATGAGCAGCACGCGCAGCTGGGACGCCGAGGCGGGCGCGGTCGAGGCCCGGCCCCAGAGCACTTCCAGCAGCTCCGCGGCCGTGGAGGTCACGCGAGCGACCTCGTCGGGCTGTGGGCGGGGGCGGAAGGCAGTCACTGTCACACTCTCGCAGACACCGGGACGGCCGCCAGCGTACTAGGGGCCGGCTCGTCGGTCAGTCCGGGAGCCCGGCGTGATCGACGGGACATCCGAGGGGCGGCGAGGCCCGCCCCGGGTGCCCCGGACGACCGGCACGGCTACGTCGAACGGCCCGCTCCCCCGAGTGAGGCCCACACACGTCCGGCGTGAGGATTGGTGTTTTTCCCATCGTGAACAGATACGTGACCGCCGAGCGCGCCCTGCGTACGGCGGCACCCCACGAGTTGCTCGACGCTGTCCGCCGCGTACTGGCCGAACAGTACGCGGCGGAGTCCGTCGAGCTGTTCATGGCCGACTACGGCCTGACGGTGCTCCAGCCGGTGTCCGTCCTGCCGCACACCACGGAACCGGTCCCGGTGCACAACAGCCCCGAGGGCCGCGCCTTCGGCGCCCAGGAGCCGTTCGTGGAGTGCCCGCCGGACGGCAGGGCGCGCGTGCACCTGCCCGTCACCGTGCGCGGCGACCGGCTCGGCGTGCTCTCGGTGACACTGGCCGACGACGCGGCGGCGCACACGTACCTGGCCGAGCTGGCCGATGTCGCCGAGGTGCTCGGCCACGAGGTGGTCGTCGCCGAGCGGGACACCGACATCTACCTCCAGGCCCGCCGCAAGGACCGGCTCACCCTGGCCGCGGAGATGCAGTGGCAGCTGCTGCCCGGCCGGTCCTGCGTCCGCCCCGAGTACGAGCTCGGCGCCCAGCTCGAACCCGCCTACGCCATCTTCGGCGACAACTTCGACTGGTCCGCGACCGCCGACCACCTCATGCTGTACGTCACCAACGGCATGGGCGAGGGCATAGAGGCGTCCCTGCTGACCAACCTGGCCATCAACGCGCTGCGCAACGCCCGCCGGGCCGGCATCCCCCTCGCGGACCAGGCGGCCCTCGCCGACCAGGCGGTGTACGCCCACTACCGCGGGCGCCGCTACCTGTCCATGCTGATGTTCGACTTCGAGATCGCCACCGGCCGGGCCTCGGTGGTGGACGCGGGCTCCCCGCAGCTGCTCCGGCTGCGCGACGGCACCGTCGAGCGGATCACCTTCGACGCGCAGCTGCCGCTCGGCATGTTCGAGGAGACCGACTACGTGGTCCAGGAGTTCCGGGTCGAGCCCGGCGACCGGCTGCTCTTCGTCAGCGACGGGGTGTACGCCGCGGCCTCCCCACGGGGGGAGACCTACGGTGCCGCCGCCCTGACCCGGGCGATCCAGTCCACCCGGCTGCTGCCCGCGGCCGAGGTGCCGCGCGCCGTCCTGCGGGAGCTCACCGGCCACCGCGGCCGGGCGGTCCCGGACGACGACGCGCTGGTGGTCTGCCTGGACTGGCACGGCCGCTGACCAGGACCGCGCTCGTACGAGGCGACCGCGGAAGCGGCTCCTCCGCGACGAGCGCAAAGGTCCGTCCATGACATCGGCCGCCGGTTGTTCGCGCCTCACCCCCGCCGCTAATGTTTGTCATACGGCAATGATCGGGTGGGGTCAGCCGCCGGACGGCCGCAGAGCCTGTACTGAGGGAGACGATCCGGGTGTCGGAGCACGACGCGGCCCACGAGGCGGCGGCACAACGAGTAACCGATTTCCTCCGACGGCGCCGTGAGCAGATCGCCCAGCGCTGGGCCGACGCCCCGCTGTTCCGCACGGTGTTCACCGTCTCACGCGACGAGGCGGTGGAAGCCTGCAAGGCCGTGGTGGACGCCCTGGCGGAGGTGGCGGCCGAGGGCCGGCTGGAGGACATCTCCGCACCCGGCTTCGGCACCGTCCGCGACCAGCTCGGGCGGACGGCCGCCTCCCGGGCCCGCAACGGCTCCAGCCCCGCCCAGATCTCCGACGAGGTCGCCGCCCTGCGGGTGCCCGTGACCGAGCTGCTGCGCGCCGAGTTCGCCGACCCGTCCGCGCCGCAGGCGCACGAGGCGGTGCTGACGCTGGCCGTCCTCATGGGCACCCTCCGCCTGGTCGTGATGGAGACGGCACTCGACGCCGGCGAGGAACTGATCGAGCGTCAGCGGCTGCAGCTCATGGAGGTCGCCACACCGGTCATCCAGCTGTGGGACGGCATCGTCGCCGTACCGCTGATCGGCACCCTCGACAGCGCGCGCAGCCAGGTGGTCATGGAGAGCCTGCTGGAGGCCATCGTCGACCAGCGCGCCGAGTACGCCATCCTCGACATCACCGGTGTGCCCACGGTCGACTCGCTCGTCGCCCAGCACCTGATGAAGACGGTGGCCGCCGCCCGTCTGATGGGCGCCGAGTGCATCGTCTCCGGCATCCGCCCCGCGATCGCGCAGACCATCGTGCACCTCGGCATCGACCTGGGCTCGGTCGTCACCCGCGCCGGCCTGGCCGACGCGCTGGCGTACGCGCTCGGCCGGCAGGGCATCGTGATCCCGGGCCGTCCGGCCGCCGGAGCGAGCCGGTCATGACCGCCCCCTCGCCGGGCCCGCCGAGCCCCGTTCCGGTACTGGCACTGGGAGACATCCTGCTGGTCACCCTGACGGGTGAACTGCACGACGGGACGGCCGAGCGACTCCAGCAGGACATCACCGAGCGCATCGCCCGCAGCGGCGCCACCGGTGTCGTCATCGACATCTCCGGGGTCGACATCGTCGACTCCTACCTGGGCCGGGTGCTCGCCGAGATCGCCAGGACCGCCTCGCTCCTGGCCGCCCGCACGGTGCTGGCCGGGATGCGGCCGGCCGTGGCGATCACCCTGGTCGAGCTGGGGCTCACCCTCGCCGGGCTGACCACCGCGCTCGACGTCGACCGGGCGGTGCGCCTGCTTGCCGACCCGGTCGCGGACGACCCGGAGACCGTGGCACGCCCGATGGCCGCGGACCGTGCGGCCGCGCACCGTCCGGAGGGGAGCCCATGATGGAGGCCCTGCCCCGCCGCCCGGCCCCGATCACCCTGCCGATCGGCTCGGACGCCGATCTCGCCCGGGTCCGCCAGCACGTACGGCAGGTGGCGACCGAGCTGGGATTCGGACTGGTGCAGCAGACCAAACTGGTCACCGCCGCCAGTGAGCTGGCCCGCAACACCCTCGTCCACGGGGGCGGCGGACAGGCCGAGATCACACCGCTGGAGGAGGGGCACCGCACCGGGCTGCGGCTGTCGTTCGTCGACCAGGGCCCCGGCATCCGCGACGTGGCGCTGGCCATGACCGACGGCTACACCACCGGCGGCGGCCTCGGCCTGGGCCTGAGCGGAGCCGAGCGGCTGGTGCACGAGTTCGCCATCGACACCGGGCCGGGCCGGGGCACCACCGTCACCGCGGTCGCGTGGGTGACCGGCGTGCCCGCCCCCCGCTCGGGGGCGGGCACCCGTCGTCCGGGGGCGCGATGAACAGGGCGTGGGACGTGCCGGTGCACGACTCCACCCGGGTGCGGGACGTCCGGGTGGCGGCCGAGGCCGCGTGCCGGGAAGCCCGCCTCGGCCCGCACCGCACCGCGATCGCCGCCCTCGTCGCCACCGAGCTGGCCACCAACCTGCTCAAGCACGCCGGCGGCGGCCGCGTCGTCATCAACATCGTGGAGCGTGCCGCCGCGAACGGCACGGCCCGCACCGCGGCGGTACAGCTCGTCGCCCTCGACCACGGGCCCGGCATCGCCGACGTGGCCGCGGCCCGGCGGGACGGGTTCTCCACCACCCCCTCCTCGCTCGGCGCGGGCCTCGGCACCTGCCTGCGCATATCCAACGCCTTCGACCTGCACAGCGTGCGCGGCCGGGGCACCGTCGCCCTGGCCCGCGTCGACCCGGAACCCGCCCCGTGGCCGGCGGCCCCCCGCATCGGCGGCATCAACATCCCCCTGGCCCCCGCCGAACACTCCGGTGACGCCTGGACCTGGGCGCGCTCCGGCCCGTTGCTGACCCTGATGCTGGCCGACGGCCTCGGCCACGGCACCAAGGCCGCCGAGGCGTCCGCCGCCGCCGTCGAGGAGCTGCACCGCACGGCCGCGCTCCCGCCCGCCGACATCCTCCGCCGGCTGGACACGGCGCTGCGGCCGACCCGGGGCGCCGCCGTCGCCGTAGCCCAACTGGACACCGACGCCCGCGAACTGCGCTTCGCCGGAGTGGGCAACGCCGGGGCGCGACTGCGCACGGCCGACGGCTGGCAGGCCCTCGTCTCGCACCCGGGCATCGTCGGCGCCGCCTTCCCCGCCACCGTGCCCGTGCGGCGGGCGCCGTGGACCGCGGACAGCGTGCTCGTGCTGCACAGCGACGGCCTGCCCAGCCGCTGGACGCCGCCCGACGACCCGTACCTGCTCACCCGTGACCCCGCGCTGATCGCCGCGGCCGTCCTGCGGGACGCCAGCAGCGCCGCCAGCCCCGCACGCGACGACACCAGCGTGGCCGTACTGGCCCCCGAGTGCCGGACCGAGGCCCATGACCCCCCGTGACACCTGGACCATCCGCTCCACCCCCGACGCGGCCCGCGCCCGCGCCCTCCTGGCGCGGCTCACCGCGGACGCCGGCGTGCCCGCCGTCGAACGCGCCCGCTTCCTCGCCGACCTCACCGCGCGGCTGCGGCAGTCCCTGGACAGCGACGGCGCGGACGTCGTCCTCGACCTGCCGGACGCCGGCGTCGGCACCGACGGCCTGATGCGCGTCGACGTACGTCCGCACGGCCGGCCCGCCCACCGGTACACGCTGCCCTGCCGCACCCCCGTGCCGCCGCCCTCCACCGGCCCGGCGGACCTGACCGCGCAGGACCTCGCCGACGCCCTGCTGGCCGAGGACGAGCACACCGCCACCCTCGTGGCCCGCCTCGCCGAACAGGAGGAACTCGTCCGGCTGCACCGCGAGGAACTGCACCACACCAACCAGGGCGTGCTCGCCCTGCACGCCGAACTCGAGAACGCCGCGGAGGCCCAGCACGAGCTGCTCGACGCCGAGCGCGCCGCACGCGCCGACGCCGAGAAGGCACGCCGCCTGCTGACCTTCCTCGCCGACGCCAGCGCCGCCGTGACCGCCTCCCTCGACCTCGAGGACATCCGGCGCCGCCTGCCCGAACTGCTCGTCCCCGACTACGCCGAACGGGCCGACATCTGGCTCTTCGACGACGAGGACGCGCTCGGCGGAGGCGACCGTCCGGCCGCCGCCGTGGCCGCCGCCCGCAGCGGACGGCCGCAGCACGCCGCCCCCCACCCCGGCGGGCTCCCCGGCGTCGACGACCTGCCGCCCTCCGTGCTCTCCCCGGACCGCCCGCTGCTGTGCATCCCGCTCACCGCGCCCCGGCCGCTGGGCGTGCTGACGCTGACCGCGCCCGGCCGCCGCTTCGACCCCGACACCGCCGTCATGCTGATGCAACTGGCCGGGCGGTGGGCCGTGGCCCTGGACCACGCCCGCCGCTATGAGCAGCACCGCGACGTCGCCGAGGCCCTCCAGCGGGCCCAGCTCACCGACCTGCCCGCCACCGACGGCCTGCGGCTGGCCGCCCGCTACCTGCCCGCCACCCACGGCCTCAACATCGGCGGCGACTGGTACGACGCCTTCGTCCAGCCCGACGGCAGCGTCCTCGCGGTGATAGGGGACGTGACCGGGCACGGTCTCAACGCGGCCGTCATGATGGGCCAGCTGCGCACCGCGCTGCGCGCCTACGCCGTCGAGGACGACAGCCCCGCCCGCATCCTCACCCGGCTGCACCGCATGCTCTGCCACCTGCAGCCCTCCCTGTACGCGACCGCCCTCGTCGCCCGCTTCCGCCCCGGCGACCCCACCCTGGTGTGGGCCGCGGCGGGACATCCCCCCGCGGTCGTGCGCGCCCCCGACGCGACGGTGCGGGTCCTCGACGCCAAACCCGGCATCATGCTGGGCGTCCCGATGCCCTTCAGCTACGAGGACCACACCGTCCCCCTCCCGCCCGGTTCGACCGTCGCCCTGTACACCGACGGCCTGGTCGAGCGGCGTGCCCACGGCATCGACCCCGGCATCGAGCGACTGGGCCAGGTCATGTCCGCGCTGAACAGCGCGGACCTGGAGGACCTGGACGCCTCCGCCGACGCCCTGCTCAAGCCCCTGCTGCACGACTCCGAACGCGACGACGACGTCTGCCTGCTGCTGTGCCACAGCCTCCCGGCTGCCTCCGGGGCAGCCCCGTGACCGCGATACCGTGGGGGTCACAAGAGGAGAGGGTGGACGCCGTGAACGCCACAGAACCGGTCCCGTCGGCGGAGAGCCGGCTGCGGGCGGCCCCGCCTCACGCACTGGTCGCCACCGCGGCCCGGCTGCTCGCCGAGCGGGCCGGAGCCCGGGACGTCACCCTCCTCCTCGCCGACTACGGCCTGACCGTCCTCCAGCCCGTCACCCACCTCCCGCACACCGGCGACCCGGTCCCCGCCCGCGACAGCCCGGCCGGCACCGCCTTCACCGCGCAGTCCCCGGTCGTCGAGGTCACCACCGACCCGGCGACCGACGTGGTCCACCTGCCCCTCACCGTCCGCGGCGACCGCCTCGGGGTCCTCTCCGTCCGCCTCCCGTCGGACCGGATCGAGCCGTCGCTCGTCCTCCAGCTCGGCGAGTTCGCCACCGCCCTCGGGCACGAGGTCGCCACCGCCGGCCGGGACACCGACCTCTACCTCCAGGCCCGCCGCACCCGGCGCCTCACCCTCGCCGCCGAGATGCAGTGGCAGCTGCTGCCGGGCCGCGGCTGCGCCCGCGCCGAATTCGTGATCGCAGCGCACCTGGAACCCGCCTACGCCATCGGCGGCGACAACTTCGACTGGTCCACTTCCGCCGACGACCTCACCCTCACCGTCACCGACGGCATGGGCCAGGGCATCGACGCCTCCCTGCTCACCAGCCTCGCCGTCGGCGCCCTGCGCAACGCGCGCCGGGCCGGCGTCTCCCTGGCCGACCAGGCCTGCCTCGCCGACCAGGCGCTCTTCGCCCACTACGGCGGCAGGGCGTACGCCTCCACCCTCCTGCTCCGCTTCGACCTGGACACCGGCCGGGTGCACGCCGTGGACGCGGGTTCCCCGCAACTGTTCCGCCTGCGCGGCACCACGGTCGAACGGATCGGCCTGGAGGCGCAGTTGCCGCTGGGCATGTTCGAGGAGACGCCCTACGAGGAGCAGGTCTTCCACGTCGAACCGGGCGACCGGCTGATCGCGGTCAGCACCGGCGTCCACGGCACCCGTTCGGCGGCCGGCGACGTCTTCGGCGAACGGGCCCTGCGGCAGGTCCTCGGCGCCACCCGCGGCACACCCCCGCACGAGACGGCGCACGCCGTCGTCGCCGGGCTGATCGAGCACTTCGGCGGCAGGGACCTCACGGCGGACGCCGCGGTGGTGTGCCTGGACTGGACCGGCCGGGCGGCCGGTTCCGGGACGGCCGCCCGGGCCTGACGGTTCAACCGCCCCCGGGGGCCTGCCCGGCCGCCGGTGACGAGGCGTCCCGCGCGGCCAGGAAGGCCCGCATGCCGCGCCGGAACGCGTCCCGGTCGACGGGCTCCATGGCCGCCAGCGCGGCGGCGAGCGCCTGTGCCCGCCGTCCGGCGACGTCCTGGAGCACCCGCCGCCCGTGCACGGTCAGACTGAGCCGCACCTCGCGCCGCCTGTGCGGGTGCAGCGTCCGCTCCAGCAGCCCGGCGGCCTCCAGCCGGTCGCACAGCCGGCTGGCGGTGGGCAGTCCTATGTCGAGCTGCTCCGCCAGACCGGTGAGGTTCAGGTCGGGCGTTCCCTCCAGGACCCGCAGTGCCCGCAACTGGTGCAGGGACAGCCGCAACGCCGCCTCCTGAGCCGCCATCGCCCAGAGGTTGGCCAGGCTCTCCACGGCATCGGCGACCTCCAGCGCGACGGCCTCCGGGTCGTCACCGGTTCCCTTCGCACGGTCGCCGCCGGGGCCGCCGAGACGGGTCACGAACACATCACTTTCAGTAAACTCCGGGCACGTCGGCTGTCACCCTCATTCAATCGCTGTACCCGAAGAGACGGGAGGCAACCAGCCCGGCCGAAGAGACCCCGGACGACGGCGCGGTGCCGTCGTCGAGGACGCCGCAGGACCCCTCCCCGGACCCCCACGAGGGCGGGCCGGAAGGGGCCCCGCGACCCGGGCCGTCAGATGTCCCGGAAGATCTCGATCTGCGCGCCGATCGAGTTCAGCCGCTCGGCGAGGTCTTCGTAACCCCGGTTGATGACGTACACGTTGCGCAGCACGGACGTGCCCTCGGCCGCCATCATCGCGAGCAGGACGACCACCGCGGGCCGCAGGGCCGGCGGGCACATCATCTCGGCGGCGCGCCAGCGGGTCGGACCCTCGACCAGGACCCGGTGCGGGTCGAGGAGTTGGAGACGCCCGCCGAGGCGGTTGAGGTCGGTCAGGTAGATGGCGCGGTTGTCGTAGACCCAGTCGTGGATCAGCGTCTTGCCCTGCGCGGTGGCCGCGATGGCCGCGAAGAACGGGACGTTGTCGATGTTCAGGCCGGGGAACGGCATGGGGTGGATCTTGTCGATGGGCGCCTCCAGCTTGGAGGGGCGCACGGTCAGGTCCACCAGGCGGGTACGGCCGTTGTCGGCGGAGTACTCCGGCGTGCGGTCGTGATCGAGGCCCATCTCCTCCAGGACCGCCAGCTCGATCTCCAGGAACTCGATGGGCACGCGGCGCACCGTCAGTTCGGACTCCGTGACCACCGCGGCGGCGACCAGGCTCATCGCCTCGACCGGGTCCTCGGAGGGGGAGTAGTCGACGTCCACGTCGATCCGCGGCATGCCGTGCACGGTGAGCGTGGTGGTGCCGATGCCCTCCACCTTCACGCCCAGCGCCTCCAGGAAGAAGCACAGGTCCTGGACCATGTAGTTGGAGGAGGCGTTGCGGATGACCGTGACGCCGTCGTGCCGGGCGGCGGCGAGCAGCGCGTTCTCGGTCACGGTGTCGCCGCGCTCGGTCAGCACGATCGGGCGGTCGGGGCTCACGCCCCGGTCGACCACGGCGTGGTACTGCCCCTCGGTGGCGGCGATGTCCAGGCCGAACCGGCGCAGCGCGATCATGTGCGGCTCGATGGTCCGGGTGCCGAGGTCGCAGCCGCCGGCGTAGGGCAGCTTGAAGCGGTCCATGCGGTGCAGCAGCGGGCCGAGGAACATGATGATCGAGCGGGTGCGGCGGGCGGCCTCCGCGTCGATGGAGTCCAGGTCGAGGTCGGCCGGCGGGACGATCTCCAGGTCGACGCCGTTGTTGATCCAGCGGGTGCGCACGCCGATGGAGTGCAGCACCTCCAGCAGGCGGTACACCTCCTCGATGCGGGCGACCCGGCGCAGCACCGTGCGCCCCTGGTTGAGCAGCGAGGCGCACAGCAGGGCCACGCACGCGTTCTTGCTGGTCTTCACATCGATGGCGCCGGACAGCCGGCGGCCGCCCACCACCCTGAGGTGCATCGGGCCCGCGTAGCCCAGGGAGACGATTTCGCTGTCCAGGGCTTCACCGATCCGGGCGATCATCTCAAGGCTGATGTTCTGGTTGCCGCGCTCGATGCGATTGACGGCGCTCTGGGAGGTGGCGAGCGCCTCGGCAAGCTGCGACTGGGTCCAGCCACGGTGCTGCCGGGCGTCACGGATGAGCTTGCCGATGCGTACGAGGTAGTCGTCTGCCATGAGGTTGAGGCTATCTCAGATATGAGATGGCGCCTCTCGGGGGGTCCGTTCGGGTGAGGGACCGTCAATCACGCCTGGTGGTACGCGTGCGGCGCCACCCGAAGGGACCGGGGAGGTCCATCGACGTCGTGTGGCGTCCGGTGCTGCTGTGGGTGTGGCGCGGGCCGTTGCGGCCACCCGTGGTGATGGACCAGGAGCGGCGGTTGATGTTCAGCCGCACCCCGGGGAATATGCGGAAACTCTTACGGAATGTCAGGGGCATCCGTACCTCCGGTCGGAGTCGTGGGTAGCTGCCCTACGGCTACCCCGGCTCGGCGCGCTGATGGCTGCGCGCGACCGGCTCGTCGGACGTGACCGACATCACCGGCCCGGCGAAGCGCACCGGACGGCGGACCCCGCGCTGCCCCGTCCCCGCGGAGCGGGCCGGACGTTCCGCGGGGGACGCCGATGTGCCGCGCGCGGGGCCCGGTGCGGTCCACGGGTGCGCGGGAGAAGGGGGGCGGGTCCGCCGGAGCGGGCGAGCCGGACCGTGCTGCTCGCGGGCGGGGACGCGCGCACGCCGAACCTGGGCATGACCATCCGGCGCCCATGTACTAGAGTTATCTCGACATCGAGATAACTGCCGAGGCGCACCGCAGCCACCACAGCAGTAAGGGTTACCTAACTTAGCCTTACCTCAGCGGATCGGCCAAGCCGGCGTGGCGGCAGGATGCGGTGGTACGCGCACATCAATGAAGGAGACTGTCGTGTCGGCGAACAGCTTCGACGCCCGCAGCACGCTGCAGGTGGGCGACGAGTCGTACGAGATCTTCCGGCTTGACAAGGTCGAGGGCTCCGCCCGGCTGCCTTACAGCCTGAAGGTCCTGCTGGAGAACCTGCTCCGCACCGAGGACGGCGCGAACATCACCGCCGACCACATCCGCGCCCTCGGCAACTGGGACTCCCAGGCCCAGCCGTCGCAGGAGATCCAGTTCACGCCGGCCCGCGTGATCATGCAGGACTTCACCGGCGTGCCCTGTGTCGTCGACCTCGCCACCATGCGCGAGGCCGTCAAGGAGCTGGGCGGCGACCCGGCGAAGATCAACCCGCTGGCCCCGGCCGAGCTGGTCATCGACCACTCGGTCATCGCCGACAAGTTCGGCACCCACGAGGCCTTCGCGCAGAACGTCGAGCTGGAGTACGGCCGCAACAAGGAGCGCTACCAGTTCCTGCGCTGGGGCCAGACCGCCTTCGACGAGTTCAAGGTCGTCCCGCCCGGCACCGGCATCGTCCACCAGGTGAACATCGAGCACCTGGCCCGCACCGTCATGGTCCGCGGCGGCCAGGCGTACCCCGACACCCTGGTCGGCACCGACTCGCACACCACCATGGTCAACGGTCTCGGCGTCCTCGGCTGGGGCGTCGGCGGCATCGAGGCCGAGGCCGCGATGCTCGGCCAGCCGGTCTCCATGCTCATCCCGCGCGTCGTCGGCTTCAAGCTGACCGGCGAACTGCCCACCGGCACCACCGCCACCGACCTCGTCCTCACCATCACCGAGATGCTGCGCAAGCACGGTGTGGTCGGCAAGTTCGTCGAGTTCTACGGCGAGGGCGTCGCCGCCACCTCCCTCGCGAACCGCGCCACCATCGGCAACATGTCGCCCGAGTTCGGCTCCACCGCCGCGATCTTCCCGATCGACGACGAGACCCTGAACTACCTCAAGCTCACCGGCCGCTCCGAGCAGCAGGTCGCGCTCGTCGAGGCGTACGCCAAGGAGCAGGGCCTGTGGCTGGACCCGGCCGCCGAGCCGGACTTCTCCGAGAAGCTGGAGCTCGACCTCTCCACGGTCGTCCCGTCCATCGCCGGCCCGAAGCGCCCGCAGGACCGCATCGTCCTCGCCGAGGCCGCCCAGCAGTTCGCCAAGGACGTCCTCAACTACGTCGAGGCCGGTGTCACCGGCGGTGACGACCGCAAGCCGGGCGTCCCGCAGCAGGGGCAGCCGCACGGCGTGCAGTCCCCGGTGGACGAGGCGTCCGCCGAGTCCTTCCCGGCCTCCGACGCCCCGGCCTACGGCAGCCAGGAGAACGGCGCGGGCGCCCCGCAGCACGCCGAGGGCACCGGCGCGGCCGTCCCGTCGAACCCGGTCACCGTGACCGCCCCCGACGGCAGCACCTACGAGCTCGACCACGGCGCCGTCACCGTCGCCGCGATCACCTCCTGCACCAACACCTCCAACCCGTACGTCATGGTCGCCGCCGCCCTGGTGGCCAAGAAGGCGGTCGAGAAGGGCCTGACCCGCAAGCCGTGGGTCAAGACCACCCTCGCCCCGGGTTCCAAGGTCGTGACGGACTACTTCGACAAGGCCGGTCTGACCCCGTACCTCGACAAGGTCGGCTTCAACCTCGTCGGCTACGGCTGCACCACCTGCATCGGCAACTCCGGCCCGCTGCCGGAGGAGGTCTCCAAGGCCGTCAACGACCACGACCTCGCCGTCACCTCGGTCCTCTCCGGCAACCGGAACTTCGAGGGCCGGATCAACCCCGACGTCAAGATGAACTACCTGGCGTCCCCGCCGCTGGTCGTCGCCTACGCCATCGCGGGCTCCATGAAGGTGGACATCACCAAGGACGCCCTGGGCACCGACCAGGACGGCAACCCGGTCTACCTGAAGGACATCTGGCCCACCGAGGCCGAGGTCAACGACGTCGTCGCCAACGCCATCGGCGAGGACATGTTCTCCAAGTCCTACCAGGACGTCTTCGCGGGCGACGCCCAGTGGCAGTCGCTCCCGGTCCCGACCGGCAACACCTTCGAGTGGGACCCGCAGTCCACCTACGTCCGCAAGCCCCCGTACTTCGAGGGCATGGAGATGGAGCCGGCCCCGGTCCAGGACATCACCGGCGCCCGCGTCCTCGCCAAGCTGGGCGACTCGGTCACCACCGACCACATCTCCCCGGCCGGCGCCATCAAGGCCGACACCCCGGCCGGCAAGTACCTCACCGAGCACGGTGTGGAGCGTCGTGACTTCAACTCCTACGGCTCCCGCCGAGGCAACCACGAGGTCATGATCCGCGGCACGTTCGCCAACATCCGCCTGCGCAACCAGATCGCGCCGGGCACCGAGGGCGGCTACACCCGCGACTTCACGCAGGAGGGCGGCCCGGTCTCCTTCATCTACGACGCCTCCCGCAACTACATCGAGCAGGGCATCCCGCTCGTCGTCCTCGCGGGCAAGGAGTACGGCTCCGGCTCGTCCCGCGACTGGGCGGCCAAGGGCACCGCGCTGCTCGGCGTCAAGGCCGTCATCGCCGAGTCTTACGAGCGCATCCACCGCTCGAACCTCATCGGCATGGGCGTGCTGCCCCTGCAGTTCCCGGAGGGCCAGTCCGCCGAGTCCCTCGGACTGACCGGCGAGGAGACCTTCTCCATCTCCGGCGTCACCGAGCTGAACGAGGGCACCACGCCGCGCACGGTGAAGGTCACCACCGACACCGGTGTCGAGTTCGACGCGGTCGTCCGCATCGACACCCCCGGTGAGGCGGACTACTACCGCAACGGCGGCATCATGCAGTACGTGCTGCGCAGCCTGATCCGCAAGTAACCCCTGCGATGAGGGCCCGAGGGCCGCACCCCCGCGACGGGGTGCGGCCCCGCGTTGTGTGCGAGACCCGTTTACACTGGGGTCACCGGGGCGATACCTTCCCGTCCGAGGTGGTGTGGGAGCGCTCCCAGCACGGCGGACCGGAACCCGCCCGCGGAGCGCCCCCACCCACCCGCCGGGTCCGTGCCGAGCGTCCTGCTCACGAGGCGGCGGCCGGCCGTCCGCTCGCCCGCACCCGGGGGGCCGCCGCCGCGCGCACCCGCGCACGGCGGCGGTGACGTCACCTCACGCCAGCAACTCCACCTCGGCCAGGGCCGACTCACCGTCCAGCACCAGGCGGTAGTGGGCGTACGCGTGCCGTGCCGGCAGGGAGAAGGCCCGGGTCTGGCGGTCCCAGCGGAACGACTCGCCGTGGCGTTCGTCCAGGGTCCGCCAGCGCGTGCCGTCCGCCGAGCCCTGGAGGGTCCAGCCGGTGGGCGCCCGGGTGTGGTCCGCGGGGGAGGTGAGGGTGTACCGCACCGCGTTCGTGCGCCCGTCCACCGGCAGGTCCACGGCGGTCACGGTCGCCTCCGTCGCCGAGGTGTCGTCGAAGAGCGGGCCGCCGGGCCGCAGGGCGTCCGCGCGCGGGACCGGGACCTCGTCGTCGCGGGTGATCGACACGGGCGCCGCGTGCCTGCCGGTGCCCCACGCCGACGGCCTCGGGCCCATGTCGAACTCCAGGACGCCGCCCCGCGCGAGGAGCCGGTGCGGGAGCGAGGTCGAGTGCCAGCGCCGGCCGTCGAGCCGCACGCCCTGGACGTAGACGTTCCGCGCGCTGTTCTCCGGGGCCCTGACCACCAGGTCCCGGCCGTTCTCCAGGTGGACGGTCGCCTCGGTGAACAGCGGTGAGCCGATGGCGTACTCGCCGCTTCCCATGACCAGCGGGTAGAAGCCGAGGGCGGAGAACAGGTACCAGGCGGACTGCTCGCCGTTGTCCTCGTCGCCGTGGTAGCCCTGGCCGATCTCGCTGCCCACGTACAGCCGGGACAGCACCTCGCGGACCTTCTCCTGTGCCTTCCACGGCTGCCCGGCCGCGTCGTACATGTAGAGGGCGTGGTGGGCGACCTGGTTGGAGTGGCCGTACATGCCCATCCGGACGTCCCGCGCCTCGGTCATCTCGTGGATGATCCCGCCGTACGAGCCGGCGAACTGCGGTGCGGCGGTCTCCGGGGTGGCGAAGTACTCGTCGAGCTTCTCCGCGAGGCCCCGTCTGCCGCCGTACAGGTTGGCGAGGCCCCGGCTGTCCTGCGGGGCGGTGAAGGCGTACCCCCAGCCGTTGGTCTCGGTGTAGTCGTGGCCCCAGACCCGCGGGTCGTACGACTCGGAGGGCACCCGCCAGGCGCCCTTCGCGTCCTTGCCCTGGAAGAAACCGGCCCGCGCGTCGAAGAGGTGGACGTAGCCGCGGGCGCGGTCGAGGAAGTACTCCGACTCCTCCCGGTAGCGGCGCTCGCCGGTCTTCCGGTACAGCGCCCGGCCCATCCGCGCGATGCCGTAGTCGTTGAGGTAGCCCTCCAGCGCCCAGGACAGCCCCTCGTGGGTGTCGGTGCTGGTGTAGCCGAGGAAGGGAGAGGTGGCCATGCCCTTGCGGCCGACGCCCGGGGCGGGCGGCACCACCGTCGCGTTCTTCACGGCCGCGTCGTACGCCGCCTCCGCGTCGAAGTCCACGCCCTTGACGTAGGCGTCGGCGAAGGCCACGTCCGAGGAGGTGCCGGTCATCAGGTCGGCGTAGCCGGGGGAGGACCAGCGGGAGGTCCAGCCGCCGTCCTTGTAGTGCTGTACGAACCCGTCGGCCAGTTCGCCCGCCCGGGACGGGGTGAGCAGGGAGTACGCGGGCCAGGTGGTCCGGTAGGTGTCCCAGAAGCCGTTGTTGACGTACACCTTGCCCTCGACGATCTTCGCGCCGGTGCGGGTGGGGGTGTCGGGGCCCGGCATGGGGGAGAAGGGGGAGGCGTACTTGTACGTCGAACCCACCTTCTCGTGACCGGAGTTGGGGTACAGGTAGAGCCGGTAGAGGCTGGAGTACAGCGTGGTCAGCTGGTCCGGGGTGGCGCCCTCGACCTCCACCTTGCCGAGCAGCCGGTCCCACTGGCGCTGGGCGCGCGCCCTCACCTCCTCGAAGGACGTGCCGTCCGGGATCTCCTGGCGCAGGTTGTCCTTCGCCTGGTCGACGCTGATCAGTGAGGTGGCCAGGCGCAGGGTGACCGTGCGGTCGGTGCCCGCGTCGAAGCGCAGCCAGCCCTTGACGCCGCCGGCCGCGCCGTCCGTCACCGGCTTGTCGAAGACGCCGTGGAAGAAGAGGCGGGTCGCGCCGGTCGACAGGCCGGACTTGACGTCCGAGTAGCCGGTGACGGTTCCGGCGGCCGGGTCGAGGGTGAGCCCCGCCTGGTCCGTCACGTTGTCGAAGAGCACGCTCGCGTCGTCGCCGGGGTAGGTGAAGCGCAGCACCGCCGCGTGGTCGGCCGGGGTCATCTCGGCCTTCAGGCCGTTCTCGAAGCGGACCCCGTAGTAGTGCGGGAGGGCCGTCTCGTTCTCGTGCCGGAAGGGCAGCGCGCGGGCCGCGCGCCCGGTGTCGGGGGTGCCGGAGGCCGCGGACGGCATCAGCTGGAAGGTCTGCCGGTCGCCCATCCACGGGCTCGGCTCGTGACTGGCGCTGAACGCCTGGAGGGTGGGCAGGTTGTCGGCGTTGTTGGCGCGTGCGTAGTCGTACAGCCAGCTCAGCGAGCCCGCGTTGGTGACCGGTGTCCAGAAGTTGAAGCCGTGCGGCACGGCGGTCGCGGGAAAGTTGTTGCCGCGGGAGAAGCCACCGCTGGAGTGGGTGCCGCGGGTGGTGACCGCGTAGTCGGACAGATGGGCCCTGGGCGGCTCGGGGGCGGCCGGCTCCAGCGTCACGTCGTCCACCCAGCCGCGGAACCGCGCCGGTCCCTTCGGCGCGTCGTACGCCACCAGGATCCGGTCGACGGTCTTCCCCGCCGCCACCGGACCGATCCGCGCGGCCACGTGGTTCCACTGGTTGACGTAGAGCACCTTGGCCGCGCCCTGGCCGCGCGGTGAGAGCGGGAAGCCGTGCTGGTCGGTGGCGCCCAGGTCGCTGAGGTAGGTGCCGTCGGTGAAGGCCAGGTCGACGGCGGCATGGGTGGCGGCGTAGTCGAGGTCGCCGTCGGCCATCGACGGGAAGATCCGGTACGACAGCCGGGTGTCGCGGGTGACGGCCACGTCGACGTCGAAGACCTTGTTGTACGCGTAGCCCCGTCCCTCCGCGGTGTGCCGGCCGGCGTACCGCAGCGCGCGCCGGCCGGTGAAGCCGGCGCCCGCCTTCGCGGTGGGGGAGCCGCCGGGGCCGCGGTCGACGAGGGAGAGCATGTCCTCGGGGACGGGGCCGGTGCCGCCGCCCGTGGAGAACCGGACATCGGCGAGCTGGAGCAGACCGGCGCCGTGGTTCCTGGTGACGTCGAGCCGGAAGTGCCGGAACTCGGCGGGTGCGGCGAGGTCGTACGTCCTGGTCTGGAAGCGCTCGGTGAAGGACTCGCCGGTACGGGTGTCGAGGGTCTTCCAGTCCTTGCCGTCCGCGGAGCCCTGGAGGGTCCAGTCCGCGGGGTCGCGTCCGGCGGCGTCGTTCGCGGAGGTGAGCGCGTACGTCACCAGCCGCACCGGCTCGTCCAGCTCGAACTCGGCCCAGCCGGTGGGTGCGAAGACCAGCCACTTGGTGGTCGGCTCGCCGTCGGCCAGGTTCTCCTTCACCTCGCCGGCGCCGCTGTTCTCCCCGCTGGCCCGCACCTCGGTGACCCGGTCGGTGACCTCCCCCGGGATGCCGCTGCGGTAGCCGCCGTCCACGCCCGAGACGCGCCGCCCGCCGTCGGGCGCGGTCTCCGCGGTGCTCAGCCAGTCCGGTGCGGGATCGTCCGCCTCGAAGGAGGAGGCGAACTCCCGGCCGGCCGGCTCCGGTGCGCCGGGCAGGGCCGTCGCCGCACCCGGCGAGCTCACGGCCAGAGCGAAGGCGGCCGCCGAGACGACCGCCGTATTCCATCGTGGGCGATATCCGTGTCGCATAACCGAGACCCTCCCCGCGCCGCCGGACAACGTTGTCACCTTCGCGTCGCAAGGCTCAGTTGTGACTCAAGTGGTGAGTGCTGTCAAGGGTGTTGACTCCACCATTCCGGCAAGGTGGCCTGATTTCCTACGGCGGGTACGGCGCCGGCGCACCGATATTTCCGCGAGGTCTCAACTCGGAAAAGACGGACCGCCAACCTTGCATTCGATCTTGCCCCCTTGGCGGGAAGTGGACTATACCTGTCGGCGATTCACCTGAACCGCACATCCTGGTACGACTCCTTGCACGACCCTGCTTGACCCCACCGCGGTGCCGGGGAGGATCCGGTTCACCGCCTGAGTCCTGGAAGAAGGCGAGGACTTGAGCATGGGATCCACTTCCGCCGAGAACGGCGCCGGGAAAAGCACCGACGACGCGGCCGCGCGGCACGGGGCCGGCGGTGTCGGCCGGCGCGCGCTGATCAAGCGGTCCGCCGCGCTCGGGCTGGCCTCCGTACCCGCCATGGGCTTGCTGTCCGCCTGTGCCAGCGGCGGCGGTGGCGACGAGTCGAACGACGACACCCGGGGCGAGACGTCCAAGGACAACCCCTTCGGCGTCAAGAAGGGCACCAAGCTCGACGTCGTCATCTTCAAGGGCGGCTACGGCGACGACTACGCCAAGGCATGGGAGGCCGCCTTCCGGAAGAAGTGGGGCGTGACCTCCACCCACACCGGCACCCAGGAGATCACCGGCAAGCTCCAGCCCCGCTTCAACGCCGGCAACCCGCCGGACATCGTGGACAACTCCGGCGCCCAGAAGATCAAGATCGACGTTCTCTACCGCAACGGCCAGCTCCTCGACCTGGCAGAGGTGCTGGACGCGCCGAGCGTCGACGACCCCTCGAAGAAGGTCCGCGACACCGTCATCCCCGGCACCCTCGACCCGGGCCTGCAGGAGGGCAAGGTCGTCGCCCTCAACTACATCTACACGGTGTGGGGCCTGTGGTACTCCGGCAAGCTCTTCGAGGAGAAGGGCTGGGAGGTGCCCAAGACGTGGGCCGATTTCCTCGCCATCTGCAAGGACGCCAAGTCCCAGGGCATCGGCGGCCTCGCCCACCAGGGCAAGTACCCGTACTACATCAACGTCGCCATCATGGACCTGATCGCCAAGAAGGGCGGCCTGGACGCCATGAAGGCGATCGACAACCTCGACCCCAAGGCGTTCGCCGGCTCCGACGCGGCGCAGGCGGCCGTCGAGGCCGTCTACGAGGTCGTCGAGAAGGGCTATCTGATGCCCGGCACCAACGGCCTGGACCACACCGAGTCGCAGACCCGCTGGAACCAGTACAAGGCCGCCTTCATCACCTCCGGCTCGTGGCTGGAGAACGAGCAGCTCAAGCAGACACCGCCGGACTTCGACATGAAGTTCCTGCCGATGCCGCTGCTCGAGGGCAGCGAGATGCCGTTCGAGGCGATCCGGGCCGGCTCCGGCGAACCCTTCATCATCCCGGCCAAGGCGAGGAACCTGCCCGCGGCCAAGGAGTTCATGCGGATGATGCTCTCCCGGGAGTGGTCGACGCTGTTCGCCAAGGAGGCGAACTCGCTGACCATCCTGAAGGACGGCGTGGACCCGAGTGTGCAGTTGCGACCGGGGACCCAGTCCACGGTGGAGGCGTCGAAGGCGGCCGGCGACAACACCTTCCGGTTCCTGTACACCGAGTGGTACAGCGAGATGGACACCGCCATCCAGAACGCCTCCAACGAGCTGATGGCCCGCCGCATCCAGCCCAAGGAGTGGCTGAAGCGCGCGCAGGCGGCCGTGGACAAGGCGGCGAAGGATCCGGCGTCGAAGAAGAACCGTCGGGACTAGGGGGTGTCTCGCCGGTCGGTCCTGACGCCGGCCGCCCGGCTCGATCGACGAGACGCCCCCCTGGCCGTTTTCCGGGACGCGCCGTCGGGGTGCGGTGTGCTGCGGGGCGCGGGCCCGTCCGGGTCCGCCGCGCAGCCCCCGCGCCCCCGGGGCGGGGACAGCAGGGGCAGGTCGTATGCGTAAGGGGCAATACCGGTTCGTCGCGGGGTTTCTTCTCGTCCCCGTGGCGCTTTACCTGATCTTCGTCATCTGGCCGTACATCCAGACGTTCGGCTATTCGCTGACCGACTGGAAGGGCCAGTCGCAGACCTTCAGTTTCGTCGGCCTGGACAACTATGAGGCGCTGTTCCGGGACGACATCTTCATGGGGGCCATCTGGCACAACATCCTGTTCCTGGTGTTCATCCCGGTGATCACCATTCTGCTGGCCCTGTTCTTCGCGTTCATGCTGAACGCGGGCGGCCGGGGCCGGGCCGGCGGGGTGTCCGGGGTGGCCGGCTCCAAGTTCTACCGGGTCGTCTACTTCTTCCCGCAGGTCCTGTCGCTGGCGATCCTCGCCGTGCTGTTCCGCGCGGTGTACCGCAGCGACGGCGGCGGCATGCTCAACGGCGCGCTGGTCAAGCTCGGCCTGGTCGACGCCGACCGGCCGGTGGAGTGGCTGAACGAACCCGACTTCGTGCTGTGGGCCCTGATCGTGGTGGTCGTCTGGCACGGCGTCGGCTTCTACCTGGTGCTCTTCTCCGCCGCCATGCAGTCCATCCCGAAGGACATCTACGAGGCCGCGCTCATCGACGGAGCGAGCCGCGGCCAGTCCTTCTTCCGCATCACCCTGCCGCTGCTGTGGGACTCCGTGCAGACGGCCTGGGTCTACCTCGGCATCGCCGCGATGGACATGTTCATCCTCGTCTCGACGATGACCTCCGGCGAGTTCGGCGGCGGTCCCGACCACCACAGCGAGGTCATGGCGACCGTGATGATGCGGAACTTCCTCTACTACGGCAAGAGCGGCTACGCCTGCGCCATGGGCGTGATCATGCTGCTCCTCACCCTGATCCTGTCCGTGGTCATGCTGCGCGCCACCCGCCGCGAGCGCATCGAGTTCTGAGCGGGAGAGATGACATGAGCGCACCCCTGAAGGAAACCGCGCCGCCCCCCGCCGGGCGGACCTCGGCGAAGGCCCCGGCGAAGGCGGGCGAGCGGCGCGGTGAGGGCGTCACCCTGAACGCCTTCTCGCACGGCTTCCTCGCCCTGTGGGCCCTGATGATCGTCCTGCCGCTGCTGTGGCTGGTGCTCAGCTCCTTCAAGACCGACGCCCAGATCGCCGGCTCGGCCTTCGGCTGGCCGGAGAACTGGACGTTCGACGTCTTCAGCCGGGCCTGGGAGAAGGGCATCGGCGACTACTTCCTCAACACCGTCGTCGTGCTCGTCTTCTCGGTGCCGCTGACGATGCTGTTCGGCTCGATGGCCGCCTACGTCCTGGCCCGCTACCCGTTCCCGGGCAACCGCTTCCTCTACTACTTCTTCGTCGCGGGCGCGATGTTCCCCGTGTTCCTGGCCCTCGTCCCGCTGTTCTTCATGGTCAAACGGCTGGACATGCTGAACACCTACCAGGGCCTGATCCTGGTGTACGTCGCCTACTCGATGCCGTTCACGGTCTTCTTCATGCACGCCTTCTTCCGCACGCTGCCGACGGCGGTGTTCGAGGCGGCGATCCTGGACGGGGCCTCGCACACCCGCACCTTCTTCCAGGTCATGCTGCCGATGGCGAAGCCGGGCCTGATCAGCGTGGGGATCTTCAACACGCTCGGCCAGTGGAACCAGTTCATCCTGCCCACCGTGCTGATGCAGCCGCAGAGCGGTGACGACCCCGAACGCTATGTGCTCACCCAGGGGCTGATCCAGCTCCAGCAGCAGCAGGGGTACGCCTCCGACCTGCCCGTGCTGTTCGCGGGCGTGACGATCGCGATGATCCCGATGCTGGTGGTCTACCTGTCCTTCCAGCGCCAGGTGCAGGCCGGACTGACCTCGGCGACCCTGAAGTAGCGCTCCGCGAGCGCCCGGACGCGCGCCGTCCCCGTCACCGGGACGGCGCGCGCCTGTGTGTGCCTGCTCCCGGAAACTGTTCAACCTCTTGACGGGAGGTGCCCCGGACAGCTCAGCTTAGAGTTCACTAGTTGGACATGGACGGGGCCTCATCGATGCGGTCCCGCGCGCAGGAGGTCGTCGTGGAGACTCCGGGGTCGCAGTCGTCGCTGCACCGAGCCAACCTGGAGCGGGTCGTACGTGCCGTGCGGCTGGCGGGATCCCTCACCCAGGCGGAGATCGCGAGGACCACGGGCCTGTCCGCGGCGACCGTCTCGAACATCGTCCGGGAGTTGAAGGAGGGCGGGACCGTCGAGGTCACGCCCACCTCGGCGGGCGGCCGGCGGGCGCGCAGCGTCAGTCTGAGCGGGGACGCCGGCATCGTGATCGGCGTGGACTTCGGCCACACCCATCTGCGGGTGGCGGTCGGCAACCTCGCCCATCAGGTGCTGGCCGAGGAGTCCGAGCCGCTGGACGTGGACGCCTCCGCCGCGCAGGGCTTCGACCGGGCGGAAGAGCTGGTCAACCGGCTGATCGCAGCGACCGGGGTGGACCGTACGAAGATCGCCGGGGTGGGCCTCGGCGTGCCCGGGCCGATCGACGTGGAGTCCGGTCAGCTCGGCTCGACCGCCATCCTGCCGGGCTGGACCGGCGCACGGCCGGCCGAGGAACTGCGGGGGCGGCTCGGCGTGCCCGTGCACGTGGACAACGACGCCAACCTGGGCGCCCTCGGCGAGCTGGTCTGGGGCAGCGGCAAGGGCGTGCGGGACCTGGCGTACATCAAGGTGTCCAGCGGTGTCGGCGCGGGCCTGGTGATCGACGGGAAGATCTACCGGGGACCGGGCGGCACAGCGGGGGAAATCGGACATATTACACTTGATGAATCCGGCCCCGTCTGCCGTTGCGGTAACCGGGGCTGCCTGGAGACCTTCGCCGCCGCGCGCTATGTGCTGCCGCTGCTCCAGTCCAGCCACGGCACGGATCTGACCATGGAGGGCGTCGTCCGGCTGGCGCGGGACGGAGACCCGGGCTGCCGTCGGGTGATCGCCGACGTCGGCCGTCACATCGGCAGTGGAGTCGCCAACCTCTGCAACCTCTTGAATCCGAGCCGGGTCGTCCTCGGCGGTGATCTCGCCGAGGCGGGGGAGCTGGTGCTCGGGCCGATCAGGGAGTCCGTCGGCCGCTACGCCATCCCCAGCGCGGCGCGTCAACTCTCCGTTCTCCCAGGGGCACTTGGGGGTCGTGCGGAGGTGCTCGGGGCGCTCGCCCTCGCGCTCAGCGAGATGGGTGACTCGACCCTTTTGGACGGAAGCGTGTCCGGCGCCCTTCCGGCGGCTACCCCTGCCTTCACTTAGAGAACGGATGGCACCGTTGCCAACCCGTTAAGGATTTACTTCTTGACGCCGCACGTGTGGCCGAGTTGACTTCCAGCCACCTCGGCCGCAACGACGCGGCCTCGTCAGGGAGGTTTCTGAAGTGAACACGCGTATGCGTCGTGCCGCCGTGGCCATCGCCGCGGGAGCGATGGCCGTCTCTCTCGCCGCCTGTGGCAGCGCGGAGGAGGCCGGCGGCGAGAAGGAACCCACTGGTTCCGCCGCCGCCAAGGGCGATGACATCAAGATCGGTCTGCTCCTGCCGGAGAACCAGACCGCCCGCTACGAGAAGTTCGACCGGCCCCTGATCGAGAAGAAGATCAAGGAGCTGACGAACAACAAGGCGACCATCGAGTACAACAACGCCAAGCAGGACGCCAACCTGCAGGCCCAGCAGGTCGACACGATGATCACCAACAAGGTGGACGTGCTGATCCTGGACGCGGTGGACGCCAAGGCGATCAAGAACTCCGTGCAGAAGGCCGTGGACAACGGCATCAAGGTCGTCGCCTACGACCGCCTCGCCGAGGGCCCGATCAGCGCCTACACGTCCTTCGACAACGTCCAGGTCGGCAAGACCCAGGGCGAGGCGCTGCTCAAGGAGCTGGGCGACAAGGCCAAGGACGGCCAGATCGTCATGATGAACGGCTCCGTCACCGACCCGAACGCCAAGCAGTTCAAGGAGGGCGCGCACTCCGTCCTCGACGGCAAGGTGAAGATCGGCAAGGAGTACGACACCAAGGAGTGGAAGCCCGAGAACGCCAACGCCAACATGGAGGCGGCCATCTCGGCACTCGGCAAGAACAACATCGTCGGCGTCTACTCCGCCAACGACGGCATGGCCGGCGGCATCATCACCGCCCTGAAGGCCGCCGGCATCAAGGCCCCGGTCACCGGCCAGGACGCCGAACTGGCCGCCGTGCAGCGCATCGTCGCCGGTGAGCAGTTCATGAGCGTCTACAAGCCGTACGCGCCCGAGGCCGAGGCCGCCGCGCAGATGGCCGTCGCGCTCGCCAAGGGCGAGGACCTGAGCTCCATCGCCAAGGACAAGGTGTCCAGCGAGAGCGCCAAGGACGTCCCGTCGGTCCTGGTCGACGTCACCTCGCTGACCCAGGAGAACATCAGCGACACCGTCATCAAGGACGGCGTCTACACCGCCGACGAGATCTGCACGGCCAAGTACAAGGCCGCTTGCGCCAAGCTCGGCATCAAGTAGTCGACGGCCCCGTCCCCTCGCAGGCACGGGAGCAGGCACCCGCCGCTCCCGTCCGGGACGGCCGTTCCCGAGGCTCCGCCGGCGCCTCGCTTGTCAAAGCCCCGCAAGCTCGTGCGGGGCGCCGGTCGGAACACCGCCGGGGCTCGGTCCCCGCACCCCCCAAACTTCTGCACAACCTCCCGCCGGGTCAGGCGGCGAAGGAGATGGTTCACGTGTCCGCTACGCCCGTGCTGGCGTTGCGCGGGGTCTCCAAGCGGTTCGGTGCCGTCCAGGCGCTCACCGACGTAGAGCTCGAGATCCACGCCGGTGAAGTGGTCGCCCTGGTCGGCGACAACGGTGCCGGAAAGTCCACGCTGGTCAAGACGATCGCCGGCGTGCACCCCATCGATGAGGGCGTCATCGAATGGGAGGGCAAGCCGGTAACGATCAACAAGCCGCACGACGCCCAGGCCCTGGGCATCGCGACGGTCTACCAGGACCTCGCGCTGTGCGACAACATCGACGTGGTCGGCAACCTCTTCCTCGGCCGTGAGCTGAGGAAGTGGGGCGTGCTCGACGAGGTCGAGATGGAGCGCCGCGCCCGCGAACTGCTCACGACCCTGTCCATCCGCATCCCCAGCGTGCGGATCCCGATCGCCTCCCTCTCCGGCGGTCAGCGCCAGACCGTGGCCATCGCCCGCTCGATGCTGGGCGAGCCCAAGCTGGTCATCCTCGACGAGCCCACCGCCGCCCTCGGCGTGGAGCAGACCGCCCAGGTGCTCGACCTGGTCGAGCGGCTGCGGGAGCGCGGCCACGCCGTCATCCTGATCAGCCACAACATGGCCGACGTCAAGGCCGTCGCCGACAAGGTGGCGGTGCTGCGACTCGGCCGCAACAACGGCGTCTTCGAGGTCAAGACGACCTCGCAGGAGGAGATCATCTCCGCCATCACCGGCGCCACCGACAACGCCGTGACCCGCCGTGCGGCACGCACCAACGGGGAGGTTTCCAAGTGAGCACCGAAAAGACCTCCACCGCGGTCACGAAGGACGAGCACGTCGTGGAGAACCCGGAGGCCGCCGCCGCGGCCGTCACCGCGGTGGACCCCCGCCTCCTCGTCCGCGAGGAAGGCCTGCTGGGCTACTGGACCGAGTTCAAGCGCAAGATGCGCGCCGGTGAGCTGGGATCCCTCCCGGTCATCATCGGCCTGGTGATCATCTGCGTGGTCTTCCAGAGCCTGAACTCGGCGTTCCTGTCCGCGCAGAACATCAGCGACATCACCGTCACGATGGTCGGCACCGGCATGATCTCCGTCGGCATCGTCTTCGTGCTGCTGCTCGGCGAGATCGACCTGTCCGTCGGCTCGGTCAGCGGCGCCTCCAGCGCCATCGCGGCCGTCCTCGCGGTGAACCAGGGCTGGCCGGAGTGGGCCGCGGTGCTCTTCGCGATCGCCGCCGGTGCCGCCATCGGCGCCGCGCACGGCTTCTTCTTCGCGGTGCTGGGCGCCCCCGCCTTCGCGGTCACGCTGGCCGGTCTGCTCTTCTGGCTGGGCTTCATGCTCCAGACGCTGGGCGAGAACGGCACGATCAACCTCGACAGCGACGGCTTCATCGGCAAGCTCACCACGTACTTCTTCACGGACGTCGCCGCCGCGTACGGCCTGGCCGCCGTGGTGACCGCGGTCTTCTTCATCAGCTCCTTCCTGGGCAACCGGCGGCGCGACGCCGCGGGCATCCCGTCCCGGCCGCTGAACGAGACGATCCTGCGCACCGCCCTGCTCGCCGTGATCTCCTTCGCCGCGGCGTTCATGTACAACCAGTACAAGGGCCTGCCGCTGGCCACGGTGATCTTCCTGGTGTTCCTGGTCGCCACGGACTTCGTGCTGCGGCGCACCACCTACGGCCGCAAGGTCTTCGCCCTCGGCGGCAGCGTCGAGGCTTCCCGGCGCGCCGGCATCAACGTCACCGCGGTGCGGATCTCGGTCTTCGCGATCTCCGGCGGTTTCGCGGCGATCGGCGGCCTCTTCCTGGCCTCCAAGATCGCCTCGGCCAACCAGAGCGCCGGTACCGGTGACCTGCTGATGAACGCCATCGCGGCGGCGGTGATCGGCGGTACCTCGCTGTTCGGCGGCCGGGGCCGCACCTGGAACGCCCTGCTGGGTGTCCTGGTGATCGTCTCCATCCAGTACGGCCTCCAGCTGGAGTCCATCGCCGAGCCGGTGAAGTACATGATCACCGCGGGTGTGCTGCTCACCACGGTCGTGATCGACTCGATCACCCGGAAGACGCAGAAGACGGCGGGCCGCGCCTAGCCCCCGCCCTCACCGGAACCTGTGCCCGGCGCCAATGGCGGTGCCGGGCACAGTCGTGCCGGGGGGAACATTAGACTCGACGAGCCCGGCAACAGCTCAACAGCTCTACTGCAAGGAGGCACGGGTGCCGCTGCTGACCCGCATCAGGGGACCGCGCGATCTGGACCGGCTCAGCCTGGAGGAGCTGGACCAGCTGGCCGGGGAGATCCGGACCTTCCTCGTCGACGCGGTCTCCAAGACCGGCGGCCACCTCGGCCCGAACCTCGGCGTGGTGGAGCTGACCATCGCCCTGCACCGTGTCTTCGAATCACCGAAGGACAAGGTGCTGTGGGACACCGGTCACCAGTCCTATGTGCACAAGCTGCTCACCGGCCGGCAGGACTTCTCGAAGCTGAAGATGAAGGGCGGCCTGTCCGGCTACCCCTCGCAGGCCGAGTCCGAGCACGACGTCATCGAGAACAGCCACGCCTCCACGGTGCTCGGCTGGGCCGACGGCCTGGCCAAGGCGAACCAGCTGCTCCAGCGCGACGACCACGTCGTCGCCGTGATCGGCGACGGCGCGCTCACCGGCGGCATGGCCTGGGAGGCGCTGAACAACATCGCCGAGGCCAAGGACCGCCCGCTGGTCATCGTCGTCAACGACAACGAGCGCTCCTACGCCCCGACCATCGGCGGCCTCGCCAACCACCTCGCCACGCTGCGCACCACCGACGGCTACGAGCGCTTCCTGGCCCGCACCAAGGAGATCCTCGACCGCACCCCGGTCGTGGGCAGACCGCTGTACGAGACCCTGCACGGGGCCAAGAAGGGCCTGAAGGACTTCATCGCGCCGCAGGGCATGTTCGAGGACCTGGGCCTGAAGTACGTCGGCCCGATCGACGGCCACGACATCGAGGCGCTGGAGTCCGCGCTGGCCCGCGCCAAGCGCTTCGGCGGACCGGTCATCGTCCACTGCCTCACCGAGAAGGGCCGCGGCTACCAGCCGGCCCTCCAGGACGAGGCGGACCGCTTCCACGCCGTCGGCAAGATCCACCCCGACACGGGCCTGCCCATCGCCTCCTCCGGCGCCGACTGGACCTCCGTCTTCGGCGACGAGATGGTCAAGCTCGGCGAGGAGCGCGAGGACATCGTCGCCATCACGGCGGCCATGCTCCAGCCGGTCGGCCTGGACAGGTTCGCCAAGCGCTTCCCGGAGCGGGTCTACGACGTCGGCATCGCCGAGCAGCACGGCGCCGTCTCCGCCGCGGGCCTGGCCACCGGCGGGCTGCACCCGGTCTTCGCGGTGTACGCCACCTTCCTCAACCGCGCCTTCGACCAGGTGCTCATGGACGTGGCCCTGCATAAGTGCGGGGTGACGTTCGTGCTGGACCGGGCCGGTATCACCGGTACCGACGGCGCCTCCCACAACGGCATGTGGGACATGTCGATCCTCCAGGTCGTCCCCGGCCTGCGGCTCGCCGCCCCGCGCGACGCCGACCAGGTCCGCGCCCAGCTGCGCGAGGCCGTCCAGGTCGACGACGCGCCGACGGTGGTGCGCTTCTCCAAGGGCGCCGTCGGCCCGGCCGTACCGGCGGTGGGCCGGGTCGGCGGGATGGACGTGCTGCGCGAGCCCGGCACCGACCGCCCCGACGTGCTGCTGGTCTCCGTGGGAGCGCTCGCGCCGATGTGCCTGGAGGTCGCGGCCCTGCTGGACCGGCAGGGCATCTCCACCACCGTCGTCGACCCGCGCTGGGTCAAGCCCGTCGACGAGGCCCTGGCCCCGCTCGCCGAGCGGCACCGGGTGGTCGTCACCGTCGAGGACAACAGCCGGGTCGGCGGTGTCGGCTCCGCGATCTCCCAGGCCCTGCGGGACGCGGGCGTGGACGTGCCGCTGCGCGACTTCGGCATCCCGCCGCGCTTCCTCGACCACGCCTCGCGCGCCGAGGTGATGGCGGAGATCGGCCTGACCGCGCCGGACATCGCCCGCCAGGTCACCGGCCTGGTGTCCAAGCTGGACGGGAAGTACGAGCGTGCCGCGGCCGACGAGATCGAGGCCGCCCGCGACTGACCCGCCGTACCGCCGCACCGCCGATGGGCCGGTTCCGCCACTGCCAGAAGTGGTGAAACCGGCCCATCGGCGTGAAACTGCCCGCGTCGGGGCTTACGCACAACGCCCCCTCTCGATCATCAGGACGACGAGCGTGGGAGGTACGCCCGATGAGCAGCACCCTCTTCCGGACCAAGAAGGTCGAGCAGTCCATCCTCGATACCGAGGAGCCCGAGCACGCCCTCAAGAAGTCCCTCTCGGCCCTCGACCTGACGGTCTTCGGCGTCGGTGTCATCATCGGCACCGGCATCTTCGTGCTGACCGGCACCGTCGCCAAGAACAACGCGGGGCCCGCGGTGGCCCTGGCGTTCGTCGCGGCCGGGGTCGCCTGCGCGCTCGCCGCGCTCTGCTACGCCGAGTTCGCCTCCACGGTCCCGGTCGCCGGGTCCGCGTACACGTTCTCCTACGCCTCGCTCGGCGAACTGCCCGCCTGGACCATCGGCTGGGACCTCGTCCTGGAGTTCGCGCTGGGCACGGCGGTGGTGGCCGTCGGCTGGTCGGGCTACATCCAGTCGCTGCTGGACAACGCCGGCTGGAACATGCCCGCGGCGCTCGGCAGCCGGGAGGGCGCCGACGGCTTCGGCTTCGACATCCTCGCCGCGGTGCTGGTGCTCGCGCTGACGGTGATCCTCGTCATCGGCATGAAGCTGTCCGCGCGCGTCACCCAGGTCGTCGTCGCGGTCAAGGTGACGGTCGTCCTCGTCGTGATCATCGCGGGCGCCTTCCTCATCAAGGGATCCAACTACGACCCGTTCGTCCCGAAGGCCCAGGAGGTCCCGGCCGGCGACAGCCTCCAGTCGCCGCTCATCCAGCTCATGTTCGGCTGGGCCCCCTCGAACTTCGGCGTGATGGGCATCTTCACCGCCGCGTCCGTCGTCTTCTTCGCCTTCATCGGCTTCGACGTCGTCGCCACCGCCGCGGAGGAGACCCGCAACCCGCAGCGCGACATGCCGCGCGGCATCCTCGGGTCGCTGCTGATCTGCACCACGCTGTACGTCCTCGTCTCGATCGTCGTCACCGGTATGCAGCACTACAGCGAACTGTCCGTCGACGCCCCCCTCGCCGACGCCTTCAAGGCCACCGGGCACCCCTGGTACGCGGGCTTCATCAGCTTCGGCGCCGCCGTCGGCCTCACCACCGTCTGCATGATCCTGCTGCTGGGCCAGACCCGGGTGTTCTTCGCGATGAGCCGCGACGGACTGCTGCCGCGGTTCTTCTCCCGCGTCCACCCCAGGTTCCGCACCCCGCACCGCCCGACCATCCTGCTCGGCGTGATCATCGCCGTCCTCGCGGGCTTCACCCCGCTCACGGAACTGGCCGCGCTGGTCAACATCGGCACCCTGTTCGCCTTCGTGGTGGTGGCCATCGGTGTGATCATCCTCCGCCGCACCCGCCCCGACCTGCCCCGGTCCTTCCGCACCCCCTGGGTGCCGGTCATCCCGATCCTGTCCGTGGGCGCCTCGCTGTGGCTGATGCTCAACCTGCCCGCCGAGACCTGGATCCGGTTCGGCATCTGGATGGCGGCCGGCTTCGTCGTGTACTTCCTCTACGGCCGCTCCCACAGCCGCCTCGGCCGGCACCAGGAGACCACGGTGGACGACGTCGTCGAAGGCCACCCGCACCCGGACCGGTAGCCGCCGGCGCCGGCTACGGCACGCCGTCGGCCCGCCCGCTGTCCGGCCCCGTATGTCCTGCTCCGGCGGGATGTGCGGGGCCGGATAGCGTACGCCGCATGCACGCAGAGCTGATCACCTCGGCACACACCGTCACGGCGCCGCGCGCCGGCCGCGGCTACTGGCGGCGGCTGCTGCCCGTGCTGGCCCTGCTCGCCTGCCTCACCCGGCTGCCCTCCTTCGCCCGTCCGCTGTGGAACCCCGACGAGGGCTACCTCGCCGTCCAGGCACGGATACTGGCGCACGGCGGGCGGCTCTACGAGACGGTCGTGGACCGCAAACCGCCGCTGGTGCCCTGGCTGTACGAGGCGGCCTTCGCGGTGACCGGCTCCGGCTCGCTCACCTCCGTCCGGGTGCTCGCGATCCTCGCCCAGCTGCTCACGGCCGTCCTGCTGGCCTCGCTCGCCCGGCGCCGCTGGGGCGACCGCGCGGGCCGCACCGCCGGGGTGCTCCATCTGCTGGTCTCCGTGGGGCTCAACCCGCAGGACGCGCAGGCCGCCGGCTTCGAGGTGTTCATGCTGCCCGGCACCGCCGCCGCGATGTGGTGCGCCGACCGGCGCCGCTGGGGCGCGGCGGGGGTGGCCGTCGCCTGCGCCGCTCTCGCCAAGCAGACCGGCGGGGCGGTGCTGCTGCCGGTGGCCTGGCTGTGCCTCAGCTCGGGCGCCGCCCGCACCGGGCTGCCGCGCCTGGCCGCCGGCGCGGCCCTGCCCGTGCTGGCGGCCGCGCTGCTCACGGACCCGGCCGGGTTCCTGTTCTGGACGGTCACCGGATCCACGGCCTACGCCGCCTTCAGCGGTTCCCCGCTGCACGCCCTGACCCGGGCGCTGGCCAACGCGGCGATCCTGGCGGGGGCGTGCGCGGGCCTGCTGGTCCCCGTGGCGCGGGCGCCGCGCACCGGGCCCGTCGACCTGTGGCTGTGGCTGGCGGCGTCGGCGGGCGCGGTGCTGACCGGTTTCCACTTCTTCGGCCACTACTACCTGCAGCTGCTGCCCCCGCTCGCCCTGCTGGCCACCGCAGCCCTGCACACCCGGCCCCGGGCACGGCCGGGGCGGGCGGTCCTCGTCTCCGGCTGCGCGTGCGCCGTGTTCCTGGGCTGGGGCCTGGCCGCGCCGCGCACCGAGCTCGCCCACGCCCAGCGCCTGGCCGCGGCCACCGCCCACCGCACGGCCCCCGGCGACCGCGTCCTCATCTGGGGCATGCACCCGGAGACGTACTGGCTCGCCGGCCGCGCCCCCGCCACCCGCTACCTCACCGCCGGACTGCTCACCAACTACAGCGGCGGACGCGACGGCTCCGGCGTCGGCGAGCGGTACGCCGTGGACGGCGCCTGGCCGGTGTTCCGGCGGGAGCTGGCCGACCCCCCGGTCCTCATCGTCGACGACTCCCGCGGCAAGCCGTACCGCCCCGGCCGGCTGCCGACCCTGCGCGGGCTGCTCGCCGACCGGTACCGGCCGGCCGGCACGGTCGACGGGGCGGTGCTCTACACGCGGATCCGCTGATCCGGCCCGCTCCCGGGCAGCGGGGCCCCCGCTCCACGCGCAGCTCCCGGGCCCCGCTCCCGCGTGGCCCGCCGTGCCGCGACGCCCGGTGACCCTCATGCGGGGCCTCGGGTCAGCCCGCCCCGCCCTCGGCCCGCAGTGCGCGCGGTCCCACGACCCGGGCGCCCAGCTCCGTCACCCGGCGGCGCAGTTCCCGGTCGGCCGTGACGACCAGGCACGGCCGCTCCCCGGCCGCCGCGACCAGCTCCACCATCCGGTCGTCACCGCTGCCCGGCGCGGACTCCACCCGCACCCCGGGCACCGACCCGACGCCCCGGGCCGCCCCCTCCACCACCAGCACAATCTCCACGGGCCCCGGACACCCGGGCACCCCGTCCGCGGCGAGCCGGTCCCGCAGCCGTTCCGCCGCCCCCCGGCGGTCCCGCCACCACCCGTCCGGCACCGACCCGACGACGTTCGCGGCGTCGACGATCACCAGCAGCGCGTCACTCATGGGGCCAGGCTCCCACGGCCCCCGGGCGCGGCGGGCCCGGGCCCCACGGCTAGAGTGGCCTCGTGTCGATGGTCCGTACTGTGAAGGGCAACTGGCTCATACGCGGCCGGGACGGCCGGCTCGGCGTCTACCTGCCGACGGACGACGCGGTCCTGTACCGGGCCGAGCGCGTCCCCGGCGGCCCCTGGGAGAGCCCCCGCAAGGCGGGCGGCGACCAGACGCTGCACGCCGGTTTCGGGGTCGGGCAGGGCCCCGACGGCTACGCCCACCTGGTCGCCTGGCGCCCCACCCCAGCCGGTGGGGCCGAACTGGTGCACTCCACCCACTTCCGCCCGCTGCTCGCCCCGCTCGACTGGACGCCCTTCGGGCACCCCAACAAGGACGCCGACCGCACGGGCGACCCCGTCGTCGCCGTCGACGTCGAGGGGCGGGCGCACCTCTTCGTCCGCAACCGCGGCAAGGGCGTGTCGATGCGCAACCAGAAGGAGCGCGGCGGCCTCAACGCCTGGCACGACCTGCGCGGCTCCAAGGTGCAGGAACTCATCGCGGTCACCGGGGAGTCGGGCCGTATCGAGGTGTACGCGGCCAGCCCCACCGCCATCCTGCGCTGGTACCAGCAGGAGCCGGGCCGGCGCCCGGTGGCGGCCGATCCGCTGCCCGTCACGATCGAGCCGGGCACCCTGGCGGCGCTGCCCACCTCCAAGGAGCACACCACCCTCTTCTACGCCGACCCCGAGGGCATGCTGTACGCGTGGCGGCCCGACGCCGGGCCCAGGGCACTGCTGCCCGTGGCCGGCCCCGGCCCGGTGACCGTGCTGCGCTGCGACATCGACGGTCACGACTGCACGCTCCTCGCCCAGCGCTCCGCCTCCGGCCGGGTCGCGTTCGCCGCGTACCCGACCGAACAGGAGACGGCCGGCCTGTGGTGGACGGAGTCCGGCCCCGAACTGCCCGAGGGCACGCGGGTGGCCCTCGCCCAGGACGCCACGGACCGGGTCGTCGCGGCGACCCTCACCCCGGACGGCACCCTGCGGGTGGCGCGGCGCAAGGACGAACCGGGGCTGGCCCTGGAGGCCTGGCGGACGGTCTGAACCGGCCGGCACACGGCCGTGTCCGGCGGCCGGCCTTCGCACACGGCGGACGAGAAGGTGCCCCGCACACCTGCTGGTGTGCGGGGCACCGTCGTCGGGCCAAGGGCGCCGTTACGCCGGGACGCTCGCCACGCCCTGCGCGAGGAACCGCTTGCCGTTCACCCGCTCGGAGACACCCTCGCGGTCCAGGTACGGCGTGATGCCGCCCAGGTGGAAGGGCCAGCCGGCACCGGTGATCAGGCACAGGTCGATGTCCTGGGCCTCGGCGACGACACCCTCGTCGAGCATGAGCCCGATCTCCTGGGCCACGGCGTCCAGGACGCGGGCGCGCACCTGCTCCTCGGTCAGGACGACATCGCCCTGCTTCAGGAGGGCGGCGACCTCCGGGTCCAGCTCGGGCTTGCCGCTGTCGTAGACGTAGAAGCCGCGCTTGCCGGCCTCGACGACCGCCTTCAGGTTCGGGCTGACCTTGAAGCGGTCCGGGAACGCCTTGTTCAGCGTCTCGGAGACGTGCAGGCCGATGGCCGGGCCGACCAGCTCCAGCAGGACCAGCGGGGACATGGGCAGGCCCAGCGGCTCGACCGCCTTCTCGGCGACGGCGACCGGGGTGCCCTCGTCGATGACGTTCTGGATCTCGCCCATGAAGCGGGTCAGGATGCGGTTCACGACGAACGCCGGGGCGTCCTTGGTGAGGACCGCGGTCTTCTTCAGCTTCTTGGCGACGGCGAAGGCCGTGGCCAGCGAGGCGTCGTCGGTCTGCTCGCCGCGGACGATCTCCAGCAGCGGCAGTACGGCGACCGGGTTGAAGAAGTGGAAGCCGACGACCCGCTCGGGGTGCTTCAGCTTCGACGCCATCTCGGACACCGACAGCGAGGAGGTGTTGGTGGCGAGGATCGCGTGCGCCGGGGCGACCGCCTCGACCTCCGCGAACACCGTCTGCTTGACGCCCATCTCCTCGAACACGGCCTCAATGACGAAGTCCGCGTCCGCGAAGCCCTCGGCCTTGTCCAGGACGCCGGTCACCAGCGCCTTGAGGCGGTTGGCCTTGTCCTGGTTGATGCGGCCCTTGCCGAGCAGCTTGTCGATCTCGGCGTGGACGTAGCCCACGCCCTTGTCGACGCGCTCCTGGTCGATGTCGGTCAGCACGACCGGCACCTCCAGGCGGCGCAGGAACAGCAGGGCGAGCTGCGAGGCCATCAGGCCGGCGCCGACGACGCCCACCTTGGTGACCGGGCGGGCCAGCGACTTGTCCGGGGCACCGGCGGGGCGCTTGCCGCGCTTCTGCACCAGGTTGAAGGCGTAGATGCCGGCGCGCAGCTCGCCACCCATGATCAGGTCGGCGAGCGCCTTGTCCTCGGCGTCGTAGCCCTGCTGGAGGTCGCCGTCCTTGGCGGCGGCGATGATGTCCAGCGCGCGGTAGGCGGCCGGGGCGGCGCCGTGCACCTTGGAGTCCGCGACGAAGCGGCCCTTGGCGACGGCCTGGTCCCAGGCCTCGCCGCGGTCGATCACCGGGCGCTCGACGACGATCTCGCCCTTGAGGACGGACGCGGTCCAGATGAGGGACTGCTCCAGGAAGTCGGCGCCCTCGAAGATCGCGTCGGCGATGCCCAGCTCGTAGACCTGCTTGCCCTTGAGCTGCCTGTTCTGGTTGAGGCTGTTCTCGATGATCACCGAGACGGCCTTCTCCGCGCCGATCAGGTTCGGCAGCAGGGTGCAGCCGCCCCAGCCGGGCACCAGGCCGAGGAAGACCTCGGGCAGGGAGAACGCAGGGACCGCCGCGGACACCGTGCGGTAGGTGCAGTGCAGGCCGACCTCGACGCCGCCGCCCATCGCGGCACCGTTGTAGTAGGCGAACGTCGGCACGGCGAGGCCGGAGAGCCGCTTGAAGACGTCGTGGCCGCCCTTGCCGATGGCGTAGGCGTGGTCCCACTCCTTCAGCAGCTCGACGCCCTTGAGGTCGGCGCCGACGGCGAAGATGAACGGCTTGCCGGTGATGCCGACGCCGACGATCCCGCCGTCCGCGGCCTCCTTCTCGACCTGGTCGAGGGCGGCGTTGAGGTTCGCCAGCGACTGGGGCCCGAAGGTGGTCGGCTTGGTGTGGTCGTGACCGTTGTCGAGGGTGATCAGGGCGAAGCGCCCGGCGCCCAGGGGCAGGTCGAAGTGGCGTACGTGCGCCTGCGTGACGACCTCGTCCGGGAACAGCTCGGCCGCGCCCTTCAGCAGCTCAGCGGTGGTGCTCACTTGTCCCCCTCGAAGTTCGGGTTCTCCCAGATGACCGTCGCGCCCATGCCGAAGCCGACGCACATGGTGGTCAGGCCGTAGCGGACGTGCGGCTGCTCCTCGAACTGGCGGGCCAGCTGCGTCATCAGACGGACACCGGAGGAGGCCAGCGGGTGGCCGAAGGCGATGGCGCCGCCGTACTGGTTGACGCGCTCGTCGTCGTCGGCGATGCCGTAGTGGTCCAGGAAGGCCAGGACCTGGACGGCGAAGGCCTCGTTGATCTCGAACAGGCCGATGTCGGAGATCGACAGGCCCGCCTGGGCGAGGGCCTTCTCGGTGGCCGGGATCGGGCCGTAGCCCATGACCTCCGGCTCGACGCCCGCGAAGGAGTAGGAGACCAGGCGCATCTTGACGGGCAGGCCGTTCTCGCGCGCGAAGTCCTCGGAGGCGATGAGCGAGGCGGTGGCGCCGTCGTTCAGGCCGGCCGCGTTGCCGGCGGTGACCCGGCCGTGGACGCGGAACGGGGTCTTCAGGTTCTGGAGGTTCTCCAGGGTGGTGCCCGGGCGCATCGGCTCGTCGGCGGTGACCAGGCCCCAGCCCGTCTCGCCCGCCTCCGCGTTGGTGCGGCGCACGGAGACCGGCACCAGGTCGGCCTGGATCTTGCCGTTGGCGTACGCCTTGGCGGCCTTCTCCTGGGAGCGCACCGCGTACTCGTCGGCGCGCAGCTTGGTGATCTGCGGGTAGCGGTCGTGCAGGTTCTCCGCCGTCATGCCCATGAACAGGGCGGACTCGTCGACCAGCTTCTCGGAGACGAAGCGCGGGTTCGGGTCGACGCCCTCGCCCATCGGGTGGCGGCCCATGTGCTCGACACCGCCCGCGATGGCGATGTCGTAGGCGCCGAAGGCGACGGAGCCGGCGACCGTGGTGACGGCCGTCAGCGCGCCCGCGCACATGCGGTCGATGGAGTAGCCGGGGACGGACTGCGGCAGGCCCGCGAGGATGCCCGCGGTGCGGCCGATGGTCAGGCCCTGGTCGCCGATCTGCGTGGTCGCGGCGATGGCGACCTCGTCGATCTTCTTCGGGTCCAGGCCGGGGTTGCGGCGCAGCAGCTCCCGGATCGCCTTGACGACGAGATCGTCGGCTCGGGTCTCGTGGTAGATGCCCTTCGGGCCCGCCTTGCCGAACGGGGTGCGGACGCCGTCGACGAAGACGACGTCCCTGACGGTACGAGGCACGATGGCTCTCCTCCAGGGTGCGGGATGGCACTGCTGCGGCACGCACATGCACTGAGCGCGCGCTCAGGGCCCATGCTACTTATGAGTAACGTGGCTGCCCAGTCCTGGCGGGTCGAGCGGCGAAGGTCACATCCCGACGCGCACACCCGGGATGGGGGAGCGGCCCTCACCGCGGCGGCGGGGCCGTGGACCCCCGAGGAGTCAGCACCGGCGTCGGAACGGGATGGGACCCCGCCCCGTCCCCCGAGATCACCCCGAACAGCGTGCGCGCCACCTCGGCCCCGAACCCGTGCACGTCATGGCTCATCGCGGACAGCCTCGGATGCGTCAGCCGGCACAGCTGCGAGTCGTCCCAGGCCAGCAGCGACACGTCCTCCGGCACCCGCAGACGCATCTCGGCGGCCACCGACAGCCCCGCCACCGCCATGATGTCGTTGTCGTAGACGATCGCCGTGGGCCGCTCCGCCGGGGCCGCGGCCAGCAGCGAACGCGTCGCCCGCGCCCCCGCCTCACCGGAGAAGTCGGTCGCCACCTGCCGGGCGCCGGCCAGCCCCAGCGCGCTCGCCGCCTCGTCGAACGCCGCGGTGCGCAGCGCCGTGTGGCCGAGCGCGGCCGCGCCGCCGACCCGCGCGATCCGCCGGTGCCCGAGCGCCGCGAGATAGCGCACCGCCTCACCGACGGCCGAGGTGTCGTCGGTCCACACGGAGGTCAGCGAGCCGGTCAGGGAGGGGTGCCCGACGGCGACCACCGGCAGCCCGAGCCGCTCGGCGACCGGCACCCGGGGATCGTCCTCGCGGAAGTCCACCAGGATGGAGCCGCCGATCTGCCGCCCCTTCCACCAGGACTCCAGCAGCCCGGCCTCCTCGTCCACGTCCTTCACCAGCCGCAGCAGCAGCGAGCAGGAGTGCTCGGTGAGGACGCTCTCCACGCCCGAGACGAACTCCATGTAGAACGGTTCGAGGCCCAGCATGCGGGCCGGCCGGCAGATCGCCAGACCGACCACGTCGACCCGCGCCCCGGCCAGCGACCGCGCGGTCAGGCTGGGCGCCCAGCCCAGCTCCCGGGCGGCCCGGAAGATCCGGTCCCGGGTCGCCTCCGACAGTCCCGGCTTGTGGTTGAAGGCGAGGGAGACGGCACCCTTGGAGACGCCGGCGCGCGCGGCGACGTCCTTGATGGTGACGCGGGAGGCAGTCATCGAGAGGCTCCATGCGGTACGGGCGGCCCGGGCGGCGGCCGCACCGGGATTCTCCCAGCCCCGCACCCCGCTGGTCACCCTTTCGCCGGGCAGCACGCGGCCGGGCCCGCGGTACGCGCACTCCGCCGACCGGTCGGCGCCCGTGCGCGGCCGACCTCTCGCGGCCCCGCTCGTCGACCTCGCCCGCGGCGCGCGGAAGGCCGGCCCCGACACCTGCCGGTCACCCTGGTGCGGCGGCGCCTCGTCCCGGACGAGAGGGCGGCCACCGTACGGCCGCCGCCCGTGGCCCGCACCCCGGTGTTCCCGACGCCGGTCGGGGTGCCCCTCGCGGCGGCACGCCGCCGAAAGACCTTGGCGTGATCTCGACGGGGCCCTGTTCCGCTTCCGCGGCCCGCCGGCGCCCAGCGGGAGCCCGTGCCGGGGCCCAGGGGGCGCGGGGAGCGGCGCGACCGGGCACCACGAACCCCGCACCCGCGCGACGCCGCGACCTCCTACGGCGCCTTGGCGGACAACGCCTCCACCAGCGCCGGGGTGACCAGCTCCACCTGCCAGGGCCGGGCCCCGTGGCCCACCAGCGCCTGCGCGACACCCTCCGCGTCCGGAGGCTGAGGCGGCTCCCAGCACACCCGCCGCACCGCGTCCGGGGCGATCAGGTTCTCCTGGGGCAGGTTCAGCTCCTCGGCCAGCGCCGTCACCTTCGCGCGCGCCGCGGACAGCCGCGCCGCAGCGGCCGGGTCCTTGTCCGCCCAGGCCCGCGGCGGCGGGGGCCCGGCGACGGGCTGCCCCGGCTGCGGCAGCTGCGCCTCGGGCAGCGCCCTGGCCCGGTCGACCGCGGCCTGCCACTGCTCGAGCTGCCGCCGCCCCGTCCGGTGCCCGAACCCGTTCAGCGCGGACAGGGCGTGCACGTTCGCCGGAAGGGAGAGCGCGGCCTCCACGATGGCCGCGTCCGAGAGGACCTTGCCCGGTGACACATCGCGCCGCTGGGCCATCCGGTCCCGGGTCTCCCACAGCTCGCGCACCACGGCGAGCTGTCGCCGGCGCCGCACCTTGTGCATGCCGGACGTCCGCCGCCAGGGGTCCTTGCGGGGTTCCGGCGGCGGCGCCGACGCGATGGCGTCGAACTCCTGCCGCGCCCATTCCAGCTTGCCCTGCCGGTCCAGCTCCTTCTCGAGCGCGTCCCGCAGGTCGACCAGCAGCTCGACGTCGAGGGCGGCGTAGCGCAGCCACGGCTCGGGCAGCGGGCGGGTGGACCAGTCGACGGCGGAGTGGCCCTTCTCCAGGACGTAGCCCAGGACGTTCTCCACCATGGCGCCGAGACCGACGCGCGGGAACCCGGCGAGCCGCCCGGCCAGCTCGGTGTCGAAGAGCCGGGTGGGCACCATGCCTATCTCCCGCAGGCAGGGCAGGTCCTGGGTGGCGGCGTGCAGCACCCACTCCGCGCCGGACAGCGCGTCGCCGAGCCCGGACAGGTCGGGGCAGGCGACGGGGTCGATCAGCGCGGTGCCGGCGCCCTCGCGGCGCAGCTGCACCAGGTAGGCGCGCTGGCCGTAGCGGTATCCGGAGGCGCGCTCGGCGTCGACGGCGACGGGGCCGGTGCCGGCGGCGAACGCGGCGATCACCTCGGCGAGGCCCGCCTCGTCCGCGATCACGGGTGGAATGCCCTCGCGGGGCTCCAGCAAGGGGATCGGCCCCTCCGTAGCAGTGGATCCGCCGTCGTCCGGAGGGGCGCCTCCGGTGGTTCGCAGTGAACTGTCTGCTGCGGTGTCGTGGGCGTCGGTCACCTGTCAAGGGTATCCGTGGATACGCCGAGCCCGTCGACGGAACGTTCCGTCGACGGGCTCCGGGGGGTCGTAAACCGGTCAGCTCGGGGAAACCCCGAGGAGGCAGGGGGCAGTGGCGGCCGGGGGCGGCGGGGGACGGGTTCAGTGGATGATGCCGGTGCGCAGGGCCACCGCGACCATGCCGGCCCGGTCGCCGGTGCCCAGCTTGCGGGCGATGCGGGCGAGGTGGCTCTTGACGGTCAGCGCGGACAGGCCCATCGAGACGCCGATGGCCTTGTTGGACTGCCCCTCGGCGACCAGTCGCAGTACCTCCACCTCGCGGCCGGACAGCTCGCGGTAGCCGCCCGGGTGGCTCGGGGCACCCGGGGGGCGGCGGTGGAGGCGGGCGGCGGCCGCGCCGATGGGGGCGGCACCGGGCCGGGTGGGGAGCCCGACGTTGGTGCGGGTGCCCGTGACGACGTAGCCCTTGACGCCGCCCGCGAGTGCGTTGCGGACCGCGCCGATGTCGTCGGCGGCGGAGAGGGCGAGCCCGTTGGGCCAGCCCGCGGCGCGCGTCTCGGACAGCAGGGTCAGGCCGGAGCCGTCGGGCAGGTGGACGTCGGCGACGCAGATGTCGCGGGGGTTGCCGATGCGGGGACGAGCCTCGGCGATGGACGACGCCTCGATGACGTCGCGCACACCGAGCGCCCACAGGTGGCGGGTCACGGTGGAGCGGACGCGGGGATCGGCGACGACGACCATGGCGGTGGGCTTGTTCGGGCGGTAGGCGACCAGGCTTGCGGGCTGCTCGAGGAGAACGGACACCAGGCCTCCTGGGGTGCGGGACGGCTTTGAAGGTCACACACGTCTTCGGCACCAAACCTCGTGGCCTTTAGAGAATGATCACGATCTAGTGAGTAACAATCAGTGCAATTCGGACACTCGGTCGATCGTTCGGTGAACGAAACAGCACGTTCGAGTGATCACTCCTGAGCGAAAGTGGCCGTATCGACAAAGAGATGGCCAGTGAACGGCTCCGGTCGGGAAAAGCGGCAGCGGGGCGGCGGGGAACGCCGCGGTACGAGAGAGACGGGGCAGCGGAGAACGCCGCGGAACGGCAGCGACGCGGCAGCGGGGCGGTGGGAAACGCCGAGGAACGCCGAGGGACGGCCGGGAAAGCGGCAGAGAAGGCGGCAGGGAAGGCGGCAGAGGGGAGCGCAGAGGTGCGGGGGAGTGCGGATCGGGCGGGGGAGGTGCGGGGAGGGCGCGCGTCAGCGCGGCTGCGGTCCCCGCCGCTGAGGCAGCGTCACCACCGAGGCGTCACCCGGGCCGGCCGGGGGCAGCCCCGCCACCTGGGCCAGCAGATCGCACCAGGACGCCAGGTGCGCCCCCGTGTCGGGGACGCCGCCGAGGCCCTCCCGCGGTGTCCACGACGCGCGGATCTCGATCTGCGAGGCGGCCGGCCGCGCCGCCAGCCCGCCGAAGTAGTGCGAGCTGGCCCGGGTGACGGTGCCGCTCGGCTCGCCGTACGTCAGCCCGCGCGCCTGGAGCGCCCCGGTCAGCCACGACCAGCAGACCTCCGGCAGCAGCGGATCCGCCGCCATCTCCGTCTCCAGCTCCGCCCGCACCAGCGTCACCAGCCGGAAGGTGCCCCGCCAGGCCTCGTGCCCGGCCGGGTCGTGCAGCAGCACCAGACGGCCGTCGGCCAGGTCCTGCTCACCGTCGACGACCGTCGCCTCCAGGGCGTACGCGTGCGGCGCGAGCCGCTGCGGGGCCCTGGTCGGCTCGACCTCGATCTGCGGGCGCAGCCGCGCCGACCGCAGCGCGTCGACAGCGGACCGGAAGACCGGGGGAACCGTCTCGCCCGTATGCAGATCCCTCTCCTTCGGATCGTCCGTTCCGCCAGCGCCGTCCGACAGTCGTCCCTGAGCCGCAGCCATGCGGGGAAGATTAAGCGGAACGGGCGCCCGGCGCAGGGAGAGACACCCCGCCCGGGCGCACCGGGGTGCGCCGGGGGCGGGCCGGGCCCGTCGGCCCGCCGTGCGAAACTTGCCCCGTGAGTGCCAACCAGACGCAGCCTTCCGCGACGTACGACTCCGCCTTCCTCAAGGCGTGCAGGCGCGAACCCGTGCCGCACACGCCCGTGTGGTTCATGCGGCAGGCCGGGCGCTCGCTGCCCGAGTACCGCAAGGTCCGCGAGGGCATCCCCATGCTGGAGTCCTGCATGCGGCCCGAGCTGGTCACGGAGATCACCCTCCAGCCCGTGCGCCGGCACGGGGTGGACGCGGCGATCTACTTCAGCGACATCGTCGTCCCGCTCAAGGCCATCGGCATCGACCTCGACATCAAGCCCGGTGTCGGCCCGGTCGTCGAGCGTCCGATCCGCACCCGCGCGGACCTCGCCCGGCTGCGCGACCTCGCCCCCGAGGACGTCTCCTACGTCACCGAGGCGATCGGCCTGCTCATCCGTGAGCTGGGCGCCACCCCGCTGATCGGCTTCGCGGGCGCCCCGTTCACCCTCGCGAGCTACCTCGTCGAGGGCGGCCCGTCGCGCACGTACGAGAACGCCAAGGCGATGATGTACGGCGACCCCGAGCTGTGGGCCGATCTGCTCGACCGCCTCGCCGACATCACGGCCGCGTTCCTGAAGGTGCAGATCGAGGCCGGTGCCTCGGCGGTCCAGCTGTTCGACTCCTGGGCCGGCGCGCTCGCCCCGGCCGACTACCGGCGCTCCGTGCTGCCCGCCTCGGCGAAGGTGTTCCGGGCCGTCGCCGGCTACGGCGTGCCGCGCATCCACTTCGGCGTCGGCACGGGCGAGCTGCTGGGCCTCATGGGCGAGGCCGGCGCGGACGTCGTGGGCGTCGACTGGCGCGTCCCGCTCGACGAGGCCGCCCGCCGGGTCGGCCCCGGCAAGGCGCTCCAGGGCAACCTCGACCCGACCGTCCTGTTCGCCTCCACGGAGGCCGTCGAGACCAGGACCCGCGAGGTGCTGGACTCCGCCGCGGGTCTGGAGGGCCACGTCTTCAACCTGGGCCACGGGGTCATGCCGTCCACCGACCCGGACGCGCTGACCCGCCTGGTCGACTACGTCCACACCCGGACGGCCCGCTGACCGAGGGGCTCACCACGTGTGCCGGGGCCGGGCCCGCCTGCCGAAGAGCAGGCCGCGCGGCTCCGGCGGCGGTGGGGTGCCCGGCCTGAGCGGCCAGGCGAGCAGCATCCCGGCGAGGAATCCGGCGACGTGCGCCGCGTACGCCACGGTGCCCGCGTCGGAGACGCCCTGGCCGGAGGAGTACACCGCCTGGAGCCCGAACCAGAAGCCCAGCACCAGCCAGGCGGGCAGCCGCAGCGGCAGGAAGACCAGGAACGGGACCAGGACCCACACCCGGGCCTTGGGGTACAGCACCAGATAGGCGCCGAGGACCCCGGCGATCGCCCCGGAGGCGCCGATCAGCGGCTCGGCGGAGCCGGCGTTCAGCAGCGCGAAGCCGTAGGTCGCCGCGAAGCCGCAGACCGCGTAGAAGAGCGCGAAGCGGACGTGGCCCATGCGGTCCTCGACGTTGTTGCCGAAGATCAGCAGGAAGAGCATGTTGCCGAGCAGGTGCAGCCAGCCGCCGTGCAGGAACAGCGCCGTCAGCACGCTCAGCTCCGGCGACTTGTCGTAGCCGGGCGGGCCCACGACACAGCCCGGCCCCTGTGGGCCGACCGCGGTCTCGCCGGTCGGCACGAGCCGCGGCATCCGGTGGTGGATCAGCTCCTGCGGCACGGCCGCGTACTGGTCCAGGAACGCGTGCAGGTGGCACTGCTGCGCCAGGCTGCCGTCCCCGGCCACGGAACCGGCCAGGCCGGGCATGAACAGGAACACCAGCACGTTGGCGGCGATCAGCGCGTACGTCACCCAGGGCGTACGGCGCACCGGGTTCACGTCATGGACGGGGATGACCACACGGGACTACTGCCCGCGATGCGCGCCGCGAACCGGTGAACGGGCCGGTCCACGCGTACGTATGTCCCGGCGACCGTCCCCGGCACGACGACGTGAGGAACAGGCGATGAGCGACCGTACGACCCCTCCGATGCACGCCCTGCCCGACGGTGAGGCGGAACTCGCCCTCGTGGTCCGGCTCCCCTGGGAGGACGTCGCCCGGCTCGGCCAGGAGGCCGGGCGGCTGGCCGCGCAGATGCAGCGGCCGGTGACGCTGGACGAGGCGGTGAGCCATCGGCTGCGCTCGGCGCGGGTGCCGGCGCCCGCGGCGCACGCGCGGCCGGAGCAGCCCGCCTCGGTGGCTTCGCTGCCCAGGATGAGCGGATCGGCGTAGGGCGCGCAGCCGCCTGCCCTACGGCGCCTCCCGCACCGCCGCAACGGCCTTGCGCGCGGCGACCTGCACCGGGTCCCACACCGGGGAGAACGGCGGCGCGTACCCCAGGTCCAGGTGGGCCACCTGCTCCACGGTCAGGCCGGCGGTCAGCGCCACCGCGGCGATGTCCACGCGCTTGCCCGCGCCCTCCCGGCCGACGATCTGGACGCCGAGGAGGCGGCCGGTGCGGCGTTCGGCGAGCATCTTCACGGTCATGGGGGAGGCGCCGGGGTAGTAGCCCGCGCGGCTGGTGGACTCGATCGTGACGGCCACGTACTGGAGTCCGGCCCGCCGGGCGTCCTTCTCGCGCAATCCGGTGCGGGCGATCTCCAGGTCGCAGACCTTGCTGACCGCGGTGCCGACGACCCCGGGGAAGGTGGCGTAGCCGCCGCCGATGTTGGTGCCGATAACCTGGCCGTGCTTGTTGGCGTGGGTGCCGAGCGGGATGTGCCGCTCCCGCCCGGAGACCAGGTCCAGCACCTCCACGCAGTCGCCGCCCGCCCAGATGTCCTCGTGGCCGCGCACCCGCATGGCCAGGTCGGTGAGCAGTCCCCCGTTGTCGCCGAGGGGCAGCCCCGCCGCGCGGGCGAGCGCGGTGTCCGGGCGCACCCCGATGCCGAGGACCACCACGTCCGCCGGGTACTCGGCGTCCTGCGTGGCCACCGCGCGCACCCGCCCGTCGTCCCCGGTGAGCACCTTGGTCACCTCGGCGTCGTCCACCATGGTGATGCCCATGCCCGACATGGCATCGCGCACCAGCCGCCCCATGTCGGGGTCGAGCGTGGACATCGGCGCGCCGCCCCGGTTGAGGACCGTCACCTCGTAGCCGCGGTGGATGAGCGCCTCGGCCATCTCCACTCCGATGTATCCCGCCCCGACGACCACCGCGCGACGGCCGCGCGTGCGCGTGAGGGTGTCCAGCAGCGCCTGCCCGTCGTCGAGGGTCTGCACCCCGTGCACCCCGGGCGCGTCCGCGCCGGGCAGGTCGGGCCGGACCGGCCGCGCCCCGGTGGCGATCACGAGATGGTCGTACGACGTCCACGACTCCGTGCCGGAACCGAGGTCACGCGCGCGTACCCGCCGCCCCGCCGGGTCGATCGCGGTGACCTCCGTGCGCAGCCGCAGGTCGATGCCGCGCGCCCGGTGCTCCTCGGGCGTGCGGGCGATCAGCTCGTCGCGTCCGGCGACGTCGCCGCCCACCCAGTACGGGATGCCGCACGCCGAGTACGAGGTGAAGTGGCCCCGCTCGAACGCGACGATCTCCAGTTCCTCCGGGCCCCTGAGACGGCGGGCCTGCGACGCCGCGGACATCCCCGCGGCGTCGCCGCCGATCACCACCAGTCGCTGCCGGGTACTCCTCGTACGGCTCATGTCCATGCGAACACGCTACGTGCGCCCGGCATTTCAGTCGCGCGGCCCCTCCGCTTCGACGCCGCGCGACACCTGGCCCCTCCGGGCCCCGCCGCTCTCCTCCGCGCGCGCGGGCACCGGGCCGAGCGCCGTCATCGCGTCCGGCTCCGCCGCCCGGCGCGCCCGCCGGGGCCGGACGAGACGCAGCCACGCCAGCAGGAGCAGCGCCGCGAGCGCGGCGAACGGGAGTACGGCGGCGAGCGCCACGACGATCCAGCGCAGCATCGCCACGAACGCGTCCCAGCCGCCCCCGAGCGCGTCCCCCACCCCCGGGTCGTCGTCCTCGGCGGCCCGCTCCACCGGCGTCTCGGTCAGGGACAGGGTGATGGTCGCCAGGCTCGTGCGGTCCTTCAGGGCCGCCTGCCGGGCGAGCAGCGCCTCCAGGTCCGCCTGGCGGCTGCTCAGTTCGCCCTCCAGCGTCACCACGTCCTCCAGCCTGGTCGCCTGGTCCATCAGCGCGCGGATCCGCTCCACGCTGGCCCGCTGGGTGCGGATCCGGCTCCGCACGTCGACGACCTGCTCGGTGACGTCCTGCGCCTTCGCGCTGCGCTCCAGGAGCGTGCCCGCGCCCTCCAGCTCCGCCAGCACCTCCTCGTACCGGTCCACCGGCACCCGCAGCACCAGCTCGGTGTACTCCTCCTGCTCGTCCCGGTGGGTGGCCTCCCGGCCGACGTAGCCGCCCGCGCCCTCGGCGGCATCGCGGGCGTCGGCGAGCGCCTCCGGCACGTCCTTCACCCGCACGGTCAGGGAGGCGGTGCGGATGATGTGGGCGGCGGTCGCCTTCGGCGCCCCGTCCCGGCCGCTCCGCGCTGCCCCGGACCGGCCGCCGCCGTCCTCGTAGCCCGGCCCGGCGGCCGGCGCCGCCTTGTCGCCCGCGCCGGACGCCGCCTTGTCGGCCGCGCCGCTGCACCCGGTCACCGCGAGGGCGGAGGCGAGCAGCAGCCCGGCGAGGAGCCGTCCGGGTCGTCGAGCGGAACGTCGTACGCGCATGCGGGTTACCCCCTGGCTCGGTGCCGGTGTCCCTCCTACGACGGCCGGGCGGCGCCCGCGGTTTGACCGGGCCGGTTCCGAACCGGTCACGGTCGGGACTCGGCCGGGCCACGGCCCCCGGGCGGCACGGCCGGTGCCGTCTGAGAAGGTGGAGGACATGAGCGGAGTACGGAGCGGCGCCGGGCGGGCCGTCGTCATCGGAGCGGGGATCGCCGGGCTGGCCGCCGCCCACCGGCTGCTGGAGCGGGGGGCGCGGGTCACCGTGCTGGAGGCCTCCGGCCGGGTCGGCGGCAAGCTGCTGCCCGGCGAGATCGCGGGCGTGCGGGTCGACCTGGGTGCCGAGTCGCTGCTGGCGCGCCGCCCCGAGGCGGTCGGACTCGCACGCGAGGTGGGCCTCGCCGGACGGCTCCAGCCCCCGGCCACCGCGACCGCCGCGCTGTGGACCCGCGGCGCCCTGCGCCCCATGCCCAAGGGCCATGTCATGGGCGTCCCCGGCACCGCCGGCGCCCTGGCCGGGGTGCTCTCCGAGGAGGGACTGCGCCGCGTCGAGCGGGAGGCCGAACTGCCCCGCACCGAGGTCGGCGACGACGTCGCGGTGGGCGAGTACGTCGCCGCGCGGCTGGGCCGAGAGGTCGTCGACCGGCTGGTCGAACCACTGCTCGGCGGGGTCTACGCGGGCGACGCCTACCGCATCTCCCTGCGCTCCGCCGTCCCCCAGCTCTTCGAGGCCGCCCGCACCCACGCCTCGCTCACCGAGGCGGTCCGCGGCATCCAGGCCAGGGCGGCGGCGAACCCGCAGACCGGCCCGGTGTTCACGGGCATCGCGGGCGGCGTCGGCACGCTGCCCCTCGCGGTGGCCGACTCGGTGCGCGCCCGCGGCGGGGAGATCCTGACCGGCACGGCGGCGACGGAGCTGCGCCGGGCGGGCGACGGCGGCTGGCGGATCACCGCCGGGGGCCGGACGCTGCACGCGGACGCCGTCGTCGTCGCCGTCCCCGCGCCCGCCGCCGCCGCGCTGCTGCGCGCCGAGGTCCCCGCCGCCGCGGCCGAGCTGACCGCGGTGGAGTACGCCTCCATGGCCCTGGTCACCCTCGCCTACCGCCGCGCCGACGTCCGTCTCCCCGAGGGCAGCGGCTTCCTGGTCCCGCCGGTCGACGGGCGGACCATCAAGGCGTCCACGTTCGCCTCCCGCAAGTGGGGCTGGATCGCCGAACAGGACCCGGACACGGTGATCGTGCGCACCTCCGTCGGCCGCCACGGCGAGACGGAGATCCTCGGCCGCGACGACGCCGGCCTGGTCGCCGTCTCCCGCCACGACCTCGCGGCGGCCACCGGACTGGACGCCGCACCGGTCTCCACCCGTGTCACCCGCTGGGACGACGGCCTGCCGCAGTACCCCGTCGGCCACCACGCGCGCGTGGCCCGCATCCGCGACCACGTCGGCAGGCTCCCCGGACTGGCCGTGTGCGGCGCGGTCTACGACGGCGTCGGTGTCCCGGCGTGCGTCGCGAGCGCGTACGCCGCGGTGGACCAGCTCGGCGGTGACCTGCGCGGTGTGGAGCAGCTCACCGCCCACCCGGTGCAGAGCCTGCACGGCGGAGCGGGAGAATGAGGGACATGAGTGACGACGCCACCACCGCCGGCCGGATCCCGAACAAGGGCAAGCTGGCCAAGGACCTCAACGAGGTCATCCGCTACACCCTGTGGTCCGTGTTCAGGCTGAAGGACGTGCTCCCCGAGGACCGGGCGGGCTACGCCGACGAGGTCCAGGAGCTGTTCGACCAGCTCGCCGCGAAGGACGTGACGATCCGCGGCACCTACGACGTCTCGGGTCTGCGCGCCGACGCCGACCTGATGATCTGGTGGCACGCCGAGACCAGCGACCAGCTCCAGGAGGCGTACAACCTCTTCCGCCGCACCCGGCTGGGCCGCGCGCTGACGCCGGTGTGGTCCAACATGGCGCTGCACCGCCCCGCCGAGTTCAACCGCTCGCACATCCCGGCGTTCCTCGCCGACGAGACGCCGCGCGACTACGTCAGCGTCTACCCGTTCGTGCGCTCCTACGACTGGTACCTGCTGCCGGAGGAGGACCGCCGCCGGATGCTCGCCGACCACGGCAAGATGGCCCGCGGCTACCCGGACGTGCGCGCCAACACGGTCGCCTCGTTCTCCCTCGGCGACTACGAGTGGCTCCTCGCCTTCGAGGCCGACGAGCTGTACCGCATCGTCGACCTGATGCGTCACCTCCGCGCCTCGGAGGCCCGCCTCCACGTGCGCGAGGAGGTCCCGTTCTACACGGGGCGCCGCAAGTCCGTGGCCGAGCTGGTCGCCGGGCTGGCATAACCTCCCGGAAGGTACAGGCGGGCGGTCCCGCACGGCGCGGCCGCCCGCGGACGACCCGCCCCCGGCGTCACGGCGCGGCGGACGGCTCCGGCTCCGGGCGCGGCGCACACGCGGCGCGCCGCCCCGGGAGCCGTCCCTCCAGCAGGTAGGCGTCGACGTACCCGTTGACACAGGCGTTGGGCCCGCCCACCAGCCCGTGGGTCCCGGCGTCCCGCTCGGTGACCAGCACCGCCCCGGGCAGCCGCCGCTGCAGCTCCAGCGCCCCCTCGTACGGCGCGGCGGCGTCCCGCTCGGCGGCCACGACCAGCGTGGGCGGCAGCTCCCCGGGCCCGGTCCGCACGTCCAGGGGCTGCCGGCGCGGCGCGGGCCAGTACGCGCAGGGCAGGTTCATCCACACGTTGTCCCACGTCTCGAACGGCGCCACCCGCGCGAGCCGGGTGTTGTCCCGGTCCCACACCGCCCAGTCCGTCGGCCAGGGCGCGTCGTTGCACTCCACGGCCGTGTAGACGGCGCTCGCGTTCTCCGCCTCGACGGCCGTCTCCCGCTGCGGCGCGGCCAGGTCGACCAGTGGCTGCGGATCGCCCCTCAGGTACGCCGACAGCGCGGCCGCCCGGGCCGGCCAGTAGTCGTCGTAGTACCCGGCCTGCAGGAACAGGCCCTGCAGCTGTCCGGGCCCGACCTCTCCGCCGGCCGGTTCGGCGGCGAGCATCGCCCGGGCCCGGTCGTAGCCGCGCTGCACCTCGTGCGCGGTGCTGCCCAGCCCGTAGACGTCGTGGTGCTCGGCGATCCACTCCTTCAGGTCCGACCAGCGCCCCTCGAACGCGGCCGACTGGGCGAGGTTGTTGCGGTACCAGACCCGCGCGGGGTCCGGGTTCACCGGGGAGTCGAACACCATCCGGCGCACGCGCGAGGGGAACAGCGTGGCGTACAGCGCCCCGAAGTAGGTGCCGTACGAGGAGCCCATGAAGGTCAGCCGCCGCTCGCCCAGCGCGGCGCGCAGCACCTCCAGGTCGCGCGCGTTGTTGAGGGAGTGGTAGTGCCGCAGCGCGCTGCCGGAGCGCCGGGCGCAGCCGCGCGCGTACGCTTTGGCCCGCGCGACGCGCTCCCGCTTGTACGCCGCCGAGGGGTGGGTGGGGGCCTGGGCGGGGCCGCCGAAGAACCGCGCCGGGTCCTGGCAGGACAGCGGGGCAGAGGCGCCGACGCCGCGCGGGGAGTAGCCGACCAGGTCGTAGGCGGCGGCGATGCGCTTCCACTCGGGGAGCAGGCCGACCAGCGGGAAGTGGAAGCCGGAGGCGCCGGGGCCGCCCGGGTTGTGCAGGAGGGCGCCCTGCCGGGGCACCTTGCGCTTGCTGTTGTGCGGGTCGCGCCGGGTGGCCCGCACCCGGCTGACGGCGAGTTCGATCTGCTCGCCCCCCGGCCGCGCGTAGTCCAGCGGGACGCGGACCGTGCCGCACTGCATGCCCCCCGGCATGTCCCGGGCGTCGGCACAGTCGCCGAAGCCGACTCCGCGGGCCGCGGCCCGTGCGACGGCCACCGCGGTGCCGCCGGCCTCGGGGTCCACCGGCGTCCCCGGCGTGCCGTCGGCCGGGGCGGCGGTGAGGGCGGACAGCAGGAGGGCTCCGGCGGCCGTGTACAGGGCGACGGCTCTCATCGCGTACTCCCTTTCGGTGCGCGGCAGCGACAAAAGGGATGTTTGGTCGGTGTGTGGGCGAAGGCAAGCACCAGGTGCGCGGTGTCGGTCCGCGCGCTTCCGCACGCCCCCTGAACGGGTCCGCGTCCCCGGATCCCCGCGTCAGAACCGGTCCGCCGCCTCGCTGCCGGGGAGCAGGGCGAAGACCTGGTCGAGGCCGACGATGCGCAGGACGCGCAGGGTGTGGTCCGGTACGGCGGCGAGCGCGAAGCCGGCCCCGGCGTCCTCGGCCCGGGCACGGGCGGCGATCAGGGCGGTGATGCCGCTGGAGTCGCAGTAGGTCATGCCGGCCAGGTCCAGGACGAGGCGCCGGCCCGGCCCGAGGACGAGCGTGGGGAGCAGGACCCGCAGCCGGGTGGCGCTCGCGTAGTCCAGGTCGCCGGTGATCTCCAGGACGGGGCCGGTGGCCGTGTCCCGGGTGGTGATGTCGAGAGTGCTCATCATGTGCGGTTCGTTGCCGGGTCCGGTGCGGGGACGCCGAGGGCGAGCAGGGCGGTGTCGTCGTCCAGGCCGTCGCCGAAGCCGGTCAGCAGGCGGGTCAGGGCCTGGACAAGCGCGTGCGGGCCCGAGCCCGCGTGCGCGGTGGCGAAGGCGAGCAGGGCGTCGTCCCCGTACAGGCTGTCCCGGCTCTCGCCCGTGCGCGCCTCGGTCAGGCCGTCGGTGTACAGCAGGAGGGTGTCTCCGGGGCACAGGACGATGCCGGCGGCCGTGAAGCGCGCGTCGGGCAGGGCGCCGACGAGGAAGCCGCCGGGGGTGGGCACGAAGGCGGCGGTGCCGTCGCCGCGCAGGACCAGGGCCGGTGGGTGGCCGCCCGAGGCGAGGTGGACGGCGACCCGTCCGGTCACCGGGTCGGGTTCGACGGTGCCGAATATCGCGGTGCAGTAGCGCGGGTCACCGCTGCCGGTGTACCGCTCGTGGAGCACCTTGTTCAGCGTGGTGAGGACGGAGACGGGGCCGGGGTCGTGCAGGGCGGCGGCGCGCAGGGTGTAGCGGGTCAGTGAGGTGACCGCGGCGGCCTGCGGGCCCTTGCCGCACACGTCGCCGAGGAAGAACCCGAAGCGCTTGCCGTCGATGGGGAAGACGTCGTAGAAGTCGCCGCCGAGCCGGTCGGGCGAGGCGGTGTGGTAGTGGGCCGCCGTCTCCATTCCCGGCACCGGCGGCAGGGCGTCGGGCAGCAGGGCCTGCTGGAGCACCGCGAGCGCTTCCTGGAGCCGGGCGCGGTCGGCCTCGGCCTGCCGGCGCGCCTCCTCGGCCGCCCTCCGGCCGCGCAGCAGTTCCTGCTCGTAGGCGCGGCGGTCGCGGGCGTCGAAGAGGGTGGTGCGGATCAGCAGCGGCTCGCCGGTGCTGCCGTGCTTGACCACGGAGGAGACGAGTACGGGCATGCGGCCGCCGTCGGCCTGCCGGATCTCCAGGGCGATGCCGCCGATCTCGCCCTGCATCCGCAGCAGGGGCGCGAAGTGCGTCTCGTGGTAGAGCCTGCCGCCCACGGTCAGCAGGTCGGTGAACCGCATCCGGCCCACGACCTCGTCCCGCTTCCGGCCGAGCCAGCCCAGCAGCGTGGCGTTGATCTTGGCGACGGTGCCGTCCATCAGGGTGGACAGGTAGCCGCACGGCGCGCTCTCGTACAGCTCCTCCGCGCTGTCCTCCAGCAGCGCGGCGAACGCGGCTCCGGGCCACTGGTCGTCACCGGTGCCGTGGGGTTCGGGCTGCTGCCCGATGCGGCACATCACGGCAGGTCTGCCAGGAACCGGGTGATCGCCTCGTTGGTGGCCTCGGGAGCGGACATGTGCGGGCAGTGCCCGGTCGCGTCGAGCGTGACGAGCACCGAGCCGGGGATCGACCGGTGCACGAAGGCGCCGACCTCCCTCGGTGCGATGGCGTCGTCCGTGCAGTCCAGCACGAGCGTGGGCACCCGCACCCGCTCCAGGTCGGCCCGCGAGTCCGACAGGAACGTGGTCCGGGCGAACACCCGGGCCATGTCCGGGTCGGTGGCGCAGAAGCTGTTCTTCAGCTCCTCGCCCAGTTCGGGTTGGTCGGCGTTGCCCATGATGACCGGCGCCATCACCGCCGACCAGCCCAGGTAGTTCGACTCCAGCGCGTCCAGCAGCTCGTCGATGTCCTGGGCGCTGAACCCGCCCCGGTAGCCCTCGTCGTCGATGTAGCGCGGCGACGGGGCGACCATCACCAGCGCGCCGATGCGCTCCGCGGCCGCGTCGGCGGCCAGCACCCCGATCATGGCGCTCACGGAGTGCCCCACGAACACCGCGTCGCGCAGGTCGAGCGCCTCGCAGATCTCGACCACGTCCCGCGCGTAGCCGTCCAGGGACGCGTACCGCTGCGGGTCGAACGCTGCCGGATCGGAACGGCCGGACCCCACGTAGTCGAAGAGCACCACCCGGTGGTCCTCGACCAGCGCGGGCAGCGTCAGCCGCCACATGTTCTGGTCACAGCCGAACCCGTGCGCCAGCACCACCGGCCGCCCCTGCGGATTGCCGGCCACGGTCACGTTGTTGCGGCGTCGGATGTCCATGCCGGCCAGTCTCTCAGGCTCCCGCGGTGCTCCGCCCCGCACCCCGGGCCGCCTCCATTAACGTAGGAGGCCGCGACGGACCGCGGCAGACCACCGACGTGCCGCGACGGATCCGTCCCAGCCGTGATGACGGAGCGTGTGCCGGGGCGGACCGGACGGGGCCGTCACCCACGCGGGGGCGGGCGGGACGTCCCCGGGCGTGGGGCGGCGATCCCGGGGCAGTCAGGCATGGGTACCGGGTTCGAGGGCCCCGGACGCGTGTGGTGTGCTGTGGGGCACGCAGGGGTGGACGGTATGAGGGGAAGGGTGTGGCGTGACGCGTGCCGAGGAGGTTGGACACAGGCCGCCGACGGCAGACGACGTGTTCGCCGCGGACCGCGAGGTCGGCGGCGACCTCGCCGGGGTGGACTGGGCGGCCACACCTCTCGGCCCCCCGCAGGGGTGGCCGCAGAGTCTGCGGACGGCCGTCAGCATCCTGTTGTCCTCCCGCTTCCCCATGTGGATGGCCTGGGGCGAGCAGCTGACCTTCTTCTGCAACGCCGCCTACCGGCGCGACACGCTCGGCCGCAAGTACCCGTGGGCGCTGGGCCGGCCCGCGAGCGAGGTGTGGGCGGAGATCTGGGCCGACATCGGCCCGCGCATCGAAACCGTGCTCAGCACCGGCGAGGCCACCTGGGACGAGGGGCTGCTGCTGTTCCTGGAGCGCTCCGGCTACACCGAGGAGACGTACCACACCTTCTCCTACAGCCCACTGCGGGACGACTCCGGTGACGTGGTCGGGATGCTCTGCGTGGTCACCGAGGAAACCGAACGTGTGATCGGCGAGCGGCGGATGGCCACACTGCGGGACCTCGGTTCCGACCCGACGGTGATCCGCACCGAACAGGAGGTGCTGGCCTTCGCCGACCGGCAGCTGGCCGGCAACCGGCAGGACCTCCCCTTCACCCTGACCTACCTGTTCGACGGGGACACCGCCCGGCTGGCCGGCGCGACCGGCATTCCCGCCGGTCACCCCGCCGCACCGGCCGCCCTCCCGGTCGGCGCCCCGGACGGCGTGTGGCCCGTCGCGGCCCTGGCCGCGGGCGAGGCGGCACTCGTGCCGCTCGAAGGCGACGCCTTCGGCGCCCTGCCGTGCGGTGACTGGCCCGAACCGCCCACGCAGGCACTGGTCGTCCCGCTGCTCCAGCAGGGCAGCGCGCCGTACGGGTTCCTCGTGGCGGCCCTGAACCGGTACCGCGTCCTCGACGAGGCGTACCGGGGCTTCATCGAGCTGACCGCCGGACACGTCGCCTCGGGCATCGGCAGCGCCCGCAGCTACGAGGCGCAGCAGCGGCGCGCGGAGGAACTGGCCGAGCTGGACCGCGCCAAGACCGCCTTCTTCTCCAACATCAGTCACGAGTTCCGGACGCCGCTGACCCTGATCATGGGTCCGGCCGAGGAACTGCGGGCGCGGCTCGCCGACGCCGACGACCACATACGGCAGGAACTCGACCTCATCCACCGCAACGGTCTGCGGCTGGGCAAGCTCGTCAACACGCTGCTGGACTTCTCCCGCATCGAGGCGGGGCGCATGCAGGCCCGCTACGAGCCGGTCGACCTGGCCGCCGTGACCGCGGAACTGGCCAGCGTCTTCCGCTCCGCCATGGAGAAGGCCGGGCTCGCCTTCGAGGTGGACTGCCCGCCCCTCGGCCAGCCGGTCCACGTCGACCGCGGCATGTGGGAGAAGGTGATCCTGAACCTCCTCAGCAACGCGCTGAAGTTCACCTTCGACGGCGCCGTGCGGCTGAGCGTGCGCGGTGAGCGGACGCACGCCGTGGTCACCGTCGCCGACAGCGGCATCGGCGTGCCGGAGGCGGAGGTGCCCCGGCTGTTCGAGCGGTTCCACCGCATCGAGAACGCCCGCTCCCGCTCGAACGAGGGCAGCGGCATCGGACTGGCCCTGGTGCAGGAGCTGGTCGCGCTGCACGGCGGCACGATCACGGCCGAGAGCACCGAGGGAGAGGGCACCGCCTTCACCATCCGGATGCCCTTCGGCACCGCACACCTGGCCCCCGGCTCCGTGGTGGCCGAGACGGGCGGCACCACGACCTCCGCGACCGCCGACCCCTATGTGCAGGAAGCCCTGCGGTGGCTGCCGGACGGCGACACCGGCACCGCCGCCGACTCGGTCGTCCCCGCCGAGGCGAACGTCACCGCGTCCGGTTCCGGGCCCGCCGCCCCCGCCCGGGTACTGGTCGCCGACGACAACGCCGACATGCGGGAGTACCTGACCCGCATCCTGTCCATGACCGGGTACGAGGTCACCGCCGTCACCGACGGCGTCGAAGCCCTCCAGGCCATCCGCCGCGACGCCCCCGACCTCGTCGTCAGCGACGTCATGATGCCCCGGCTCGACGGGCTGGAGCTCCTGGCGAGGCTGCGCGGCGACACGCGTACGGCCTCGGTCCCCGTGCTGCTGCTGTCGGCGAGGGCCGGACAGGAGGCGTCGATCGAGGGGCTGCAGGCGGGCGCCGACGACTACCTGGTCAAGCCGTTCGCCGCCGCCGAGTTCCTCGCCCGCGTGCGGGCGAACGTCGAGCTGGCCCGGCTGCGCAGCCACCACCTGCGGTGGCGTACCGCGCTCATCGACTCCCTCCAGGAGGCGTTCTTCGTCTGCGACGAGTCCGGAGCCGTCGTGGAGATCAACGCCGCCTTCACCGACATCCTCGGCTACGGCCCCGAGGACCTGCCGTACGCGCCGGTCCACCCGTGGTGGCCGGACGGCGGCGCCGATCCCGAGGCGCACCGCCTGGTCGGGGACGCCTTCGAGGATCTGCTCCAGCGTGACCAGGGCTCGTACACCGTGCCCGTCACCCACCGCGACGGGCACCGGCTGTGGGTCGCCGTCACCTTCAACAAGGCCCAGGACCCCGAGACCGGCCGCCGGGTCACCGTCGGCACCTTCCGCGACGTCACCGCCGAGCACTACGCCGTCCAGCGCGAGATGGCCCTGGCCGCGCTGAGCACGACCCTCTCCCGCGCCGTCAGCCTGCCCGAGGCGCTGTCCGGCGCCCTCGCCGAACTGAAGAACGTGTGGCGCGCCCGGAGCGTCGTGGCCGCCGTCTTCGACCGCACCGACACACCGGCCCTCACCGCCACCGAGACCGGCCTGCGGTGGGAGGACCTGCCCCCCGGGCGCCGGGAGGCGCTGACGGCACTCAGGCAGCGGTCGGCCCTCACCCCGGTCGCGTCGGAGACCGGCGCCGGGATCCTGCTGGAGCACCCCGAGGGCCCGCTGGCGCTGTGGGTGGACCTCGGCGAGCAGCGGCCCTTCACCTCCGAGGACCAGCTCCTGCTGTCGCTGCTGGCCGGACACCTCGCGCAGGGCCTGGTCCGGGCGCACCAGATCGACCAGCAGCGGGAGACCGCGATCGCGCTGCAGCGCGCCATCCTCGGCCCGGCCCAGCTCCCCGACGGCTTCGCCGTGCGCTACGAACCGGCCACCCGCCCGCTGGAGGTGGGCGGCGACTGGTACGACACGGTCGTCCTGCCCGACGGGCGGATCGGAATCGTCGTCGGCGACTGCGTCGGGCGGGGACTGGAGGCGGCCAGTGTGATGGGGCAGCTGCGCAGTGCCTGCCGCGCGCTGCTGCTGCAGGACCCCAGCCCCTCCCGGGCGCTGATGGCCCTCGACCAGTTCGCCGCCAGTGTCCCGGGCGCCGCGTGCACCACCGTCTTCTGCGGCGTCCTCGACCCCGGCACCGGGCAGCTCACCTACTCCAGCGCCGGACACCCGCCGGGCATCACCGCGCACCCCGACGGCACGACCCGGCTGCTGGACGAGGGACGTTCCCTGCCGCTGGCCGTACGGCCGGGCCGGGAGCGCCCGGAGGCCCACTGCACCCTGGGCGCGCGGGCCACGCTGCTGCTGTACACCGACGGACTCGTCGAACGCCGCCGGCGCCCCCTCAGCGCCGGCATCGACCAGGCGAGCGAAGCCGTCCAGGAGGGCCGCAACGAGCCCGTCGACGATCTCGCCAACGACGTCATGGCGAGGCTCGCGCCGGCCGGCGGGTACGACGACGACGTGGCGCTGCTGCTCTACCGTCATCCGGCACCGCTGGAAATGTCCTTCCCGGCCGAGTCGTCCCAGCTCGCGCCGGTGCGCAAGGCGCTGCGCAGCTGGCTCGACCAGTGCGACCTGCCGCCGAACACGGTGCAGAACGTCCTCGTGGCGGCCGGGGAGGCGTGTGCCAACGCCATCGAGCACGGCCACCGGAACGCCCCGGGGGAGGCCGTCCGGCTGCGCGCCGAGGCCCTCGTCGACAACCTCCGCCTGACGGTCGCCGACAGCGGCCGCTGGAAGACGCCCCAGCCCGAGCTCAACACCCACCGAGGCCGTGGCGTGGCCCTCATGCGGGCCATGATGCAGCAGGTCACCATCACTCCCGGCCCGTCCGGCACGACCGTCGACATGCAGATGAGGATCGCCTGATGACCACCCCGCTCACCCTCACCCCCGGCCTGCGCCCGGACGGCACGCCCCGCCTCGCGGTCAGCGGTGAGATCGACATGAGCAACGCCGGCATCCTGGCGGAGGCACTGGACGGCGGTTCCGGCCCCCTGGTCCTGGACCTGACCGCGGTGGAGTACCTCGACAGCGCCGGTCTGAGCGTGCTCTTCGCCCACGCCGACCGGCTCGAACTGATCGTCACGCCCCTGCTGGAGCCCGTCCTCACCGTCTCCGGCCTCGCCTCCCTGGCCAGGGTCCGCGGCCTCGGCCCGAAGGACGCGCCGAGACAGTGACCGGGCGGACGGCGGGCTCTGCGGGCCCACGGCCCCCTGCATACAATCCTGTGGTGTCCAAGCCTCCAGGCCGGGAGTGATGACCAACGTGACTGACACCCTCCAGCTGACCGTCCGGTACGCCGGTGACCGTACGGCCGTCGTCAGCGTCGCCGGGGACGTGGACCTGCACACGGCCTCCACCCTCCGGGAGCAGGCCCTGGCCGTCGTGGCAGAAGGTGTCCCGCATCTCGTCCTGGACCTGGCCGAGGTCGACTTCGTCGATTCCACCGGTCTCAGCACCCTCATCAGGGTGCTCCAGGCGACGCAGGCGGCCGACGGCTCGCTCCGCCTGGCCGACGTCCCGGACCGCCTCGTCCGGATGGTCACCATGACCGGCATCTCCCAGCTGATGCCCGTCCACACCACGGTCGCCGACGCGCTGGCCGCGCAGCACGCCGACGGCACTCCCGACCGTGTCGGCGGGGGCGGCGCAACGGCCGGCTGACGCCACCGCCCCGACCCCGGCGCCCGCCGCTCCCCGCACGGAACCGGCCCCGGACGGCCCGGGCCCCACGGCAGCCCCCTCCGGTAGGATGTGTCGGACATGCGTGTGGTCACCCGAGCCGGGTCGGAGAAGGGGGAGCTGATGCACGGCGCGTCCCCGACCCCCGGCTCCGGTACCGCTGCCGCCCGGCACGTGGCGGTGGCGTACTCGAGCGACGGCGAGTGGGCGGACCACCTCGTCGCCTTCGTGCGGGCGGGCCTCGACGGCGACGAACAGGTGCAGTACTTCGCGGACGCCACCGACCCCGGCCTCGTGACGCGCACGCTGGCCGAGCACGGCGTGGACGCCGAGTCCGCTGTGCGGCGCGGACAACTCGTGGTGGCCACCGCCGACGAGACGTATCTGTCCGGAGCCCGCTTCGACCCGGACGCGATGATCGGGCTGTGGCAGGAGGCCGTGGACGCCGCGGCCGCCGGGGGCTTCCGCGCGCTGCGGGCGATCGGTGAGATGTCCTGGGGCTCGCGGGACGTGGCGGGCGCCGAGCGCCTGCTGGAGTACGAGCTGCGCATCCACCACGAGGTGTTCGAACGGCTGCCCCTGACGGCGTGGTGCTTCTACGACCGGCGCCTGGTGCCCCAGGAGGACTTCCGGTCGCTGACGCAGGCGCATCTGACGCGCTCGGGAGCCACCGCACACGACGACGCGCCGGGACTGTCGGTCGCGCCCCTGGCGGCCCCGCCCGGCTTCCGGCTCGCCGGAGCGGCCGGCTACGAGACCCGCCGCGCCACCGCCTCGGCGGCCGCCGCGATCGCCGCGTCCCCGGCAGGGCCCGTCACCGTCGACCTGTCGGTCCTCGGCCACCTCGACGTCGCGGCGCTCGCCGAGATGTCGACCGCGGCACGACGCCGGCCCTCGTTCTCCCCCGTGCGCCTGCTGGGGGCCCCGCCCGCCCTGCACCGCATGCTGGAGCTCTTCCCGGAACTGGGTGAGGGCCTGGAGGTGGCCGGCCGGTGACCATGTACGCCCACCGCTCCTCCGCCTCCGCGGAGGGCCAGTCGGCCTTCCACCACCCTGCCCTCTTCTACAGCTCGGAGGACGACTACCTGAAGGGTGTCGGGGCCTTCGTCCGCACGGCCGCGGCCCGTGGCCGCCCCGTCCTGGTGGCCGTGCCCGGTGAACGCCTGACGTCGCTGCGCGACGCCGTGGGCGCCGAGACGCAGGAGTGCACCTGGGTCGACATGCGGCAGGCCGGCCGCAACCCGGGCCGCATCCTGTCGATGCTCCAGGAGTTCGCCGACCGGCACGCGGACCGGCACCCGGCCATCGTCGGCGAGCCGATCTGGGTGGGGCGCACCCCCGCGGAGACACGCGAGGCGACCCGCCACGAGGCGTTGATCAACCTGGCGTTCGCCGGGCGGCCCGCCGCGATCCTGTGCCCGTACGACACCGCCCTGCCCGACCGGGTCCTGGCCGAGGCGCACCGGACGCATCCCGTGATCGGCGGCCCCGGTGACCTCCGGCCCAGCCCGCGCTACGCGGACCCGCACACGGTGTGCCGCGACTGCGACGCACCCCTGCCCGAACCGGCGGACCCGGTCGTCCTGGACTTCCGGGAGGGGGACCTCGGCGCCGTACGCGACGCCGTCGGGCACTGGGCCGAGCAGGCGGGCCTGTCACCGCGCCGGCGCACCGACTGGCTGCTGGCCGTCAACGAGGCCACCAGCAACTCGGTCCGCCACGGCGGGGGACAGGGCACCCTGCGGCTGTGGCGCACGGCCGGCACGGTCGTCGCCGAGGCGCGGGACCGCGGGCGGCTCACGGATCCCCTCGTCGGCCGGCGCCGCCCCGATCCGCTGTCCGCGGCCGGCGGCCGGGGCATCTGGATGATGCACCAGCTCTGCGACCTGGTGGAGGTCCGCACACCGTCGTCCGGCCTGGTGCTGCGCCTGCACGTGACGCTGGAGTGAGCGGGCAGTCATGCCCCCGCTCTCCCCGGGCAGGCTGTACCCGGGCTTCTTCGCGCGTACGACCCGTATGCGGCCTTGCCCGGTGCCGTGCGAGATGATGGCCTTCCAGACATTCGCGGCAGGTGGTTCGGCGAGGGGGCGACATGACGACTGAGCCCGAGCGGCGGCTGACGCGTGAGGCCCGCCGGACCGAGGCGACGAGCAGCGACGACAGGGACCTGGCGCTGCTGTTCGGGACGTCGACCGCCCTGTTCGCCTCCCTGGTGGGGCCCGCGCACGTGCTGGAGGCGGCGAACCCGGCCTTCTTCGCGGCCATCGGCGGCGGCCGGCGGGTCCGTACCGGTGTGCCCCTGGCCGAGCTGATGCCCGAGCTGGCCGCCCAGGGCTTCATCGACCTGCTGGACCAGGTGTACCGGTCGGGGGAGCGGCACGTCGGCCGGGACGCCCGCGTCGTCGTCGGCGTCGGCGGTGACGCCCGTGAGGCCTACTTCGACTTCACCTACGAGGCGCGCCGCGACGCCGGCGGCAACGTTATGGGCGTACGGGTGATCGGCGTGGAGACCACGCAGGCCAAGCACGCCCGGCGGCTGGCCGCGGAACAGCGCGCGCTGCTGGAGCAGATCGCCCGCCAGGCGCCGCTGCGCGAGGTCCTGGACGGCATGTGCAGGTCGATCGAGGAACTGGCCCCCGAGGTGATCGTCTCGGTCCTGCTGGCCGACCCGGACGGCCGGCACCTGCGCCACGGCGCGGCCCCGAGCCTGCCGGACTTCTACAACGAGGCCATCGACGGCATCGCCACCGGCGAGGGAGCCGGTTCCTGCGGCACCGCCGCCCACCGGCGCCGCACCGTGATCGTCAGCGACATCGCCACCGATCCGCTGTGGAAGGACTTCCGCGACCTGGCCGGGCAGGCGGGACTCGCCGCCTGCTGGTCCACGCCGATCCTCGCCCGGGACGGCGACCTCCTCGGCACCTTCGCGATGTATCACCGCACGCCGCGCGTGCCACAGGAATCCGACCTGGCGCTGGCCCGGGTCTTCGCCGACACCGCGGCCCTCGCCATCGAGCGTCACCACGCGGAGCAGGCCCGGCTGGCCGCCGACGCGCGGGAGAAGGCGGCCCGGGACGACCTCGCCTTCCTGCTGGCCGCCAGCACCGCCCTGGCCGGACGGCTGGACGAACGGCAGACGCTGGAGCGCCTCGCCGCACTGTGCAGCCCGGTGCTGGCGCCGCTGGCCGCCGTGGACGTCGTGGAGGCCGGGCGGGTGCGCCGGGTCGCGGCGAGCGCCCCCACCGAGGAGGCCCGCGACCTGCTCGCCCGGCACGCCCCCGCCCGCGACGCGCAGGACGACGCCGTCCTGCGGGTCCTGGCGTCGGGTCTGACCGAAGTGGCCCGCCGCACCCCGACGGGGCCCGGCCCCTGGCGCGAGCTCGGCGTCACCGGCTACGTGTGCATTCCCCTCCTGGACCGCGGCCGGGCCTTCGGCGCGCTGACCCTGCTGTCCACCGACGGGCACTCCTTCGACGGCCACCGGATCGCCCTGGCGGAGGAACTGGCCCGCCGGGCCGCCTCGGCCGCCCGCAACGCACGCCAGTACGAGCAGCGCGCGGCCCTCGCCCGCGATCTGCAGACCGGTCTCCTCCTGCCCGACCTGCCCGACATCCCCGGCGCCCAGCTCGCCGCCTTCTACCACCCGGCCGGTGAGGGGCTGGAGATCGGCGGCGACTTCTACGACGTCTTCGCCCGCGGCGACGGCAGCTGGGCCTTCATCCTCGGCGACGTCTGCGGGCGCGGCGCCCGGGCGGCGACCACCACCGCGCTGGTCCGCCACACCGCTCGCGCCGTGGCCTCCCTCCTGGACGACCCCGTCGACGTCGTCAAGGCCGTCGACAAGGCCCTGAACGAGCGCTACAGCCAGCAGAACAACGGCTTCGTCACCCTCGTCTACGGTCACCTCGCGCCGACAGGGGACGGACTCGCCGTGCACCTCGTCCGGGCCGGCCACACGCTCCCCCTGCTGCGGGACGCCGACCACAGGGTCGACGCGGTCGACGCGTCCGGCGGGCTGCTCGGCATAGGCATCCCGCCCAGACTCGCCGCCCGCCGGCTCACCCTCGGTCCGGGCGCGAGCCTGCTCCTCTACACCGACGGCCTCACCGAGTGCCGGGCCGACGACACCGAACAGTACGGCGACGTACGCCTGGCCAAGGCCCTGGCCGCGGCGCCGCGCGGGTCGAGTGCGGCGGACATCGTCCGGACCATCGCGGAGGACGTCCGCGGCTTCGTCGACGGGGTCGACATGGAGGACGACCAGGCGGCACTGGTCATCACCGCCGGCCCTCCGGAGCCCGGCCGCGACTGACCCCGCGTCACGGACGCCGGGGTGCGGCACATAGCACCGCCACCGCCGCCACGGCCGACGACGACGGTGGCCGGGGACCGCCAGAGCCGCCCGCGCCGCGCCGCGGTCCGCGGCGTCCGCGCCGGTCAGCGGCCGAGCAGCACCCGGCGGGCGCCCCGGGCCAGCCGGACGGCCGGACGCGACGAGTACGGCACAGGTCCCGACCGCTCCCGCCACCACGTCCGCACCTCCCGCCGCACCCGGGCCTCCAGCCGGCCCGAGCGCAGCAGGTGCTCGGCGAACTCCAGGGCGTCGCGCCGGTAGCCGCCGGTCATCGGACGGCCGTGGGCGTACGCCAGGAACTCGGGCCGGTACGCGTCCCCGAGCAGGCCCGGCAGCTCCGGCGCCACCTTCGCCACGATCCCCGCCCGCTTCCCGGCCAGCGCCCGCGCCTGCACGGCGAGCCGCGCCCGGTCGAACCCCTCCGGCGCGGGCGTCCCCGCGACGAGCGCGGACAGCAGGGCGGTCTGAGCGAGACCGAGCCGCTCACGGGCGGGACCGGCCGTACCGGGCACCGGGTCCGCGACCGCCCCGGTTCCGGGCCGGGCGGGCTCGCGGGACGAGGACCCCGCATCCTCCGGCACCGGGGCCGAGGCCGCCCGCGCCCGGCCCTCCCGCAGTGCCTCCCGGATCGCCGTCAGCTCACCCTCCAGCTCCGCCGGCCCGGGGAAGTTCTCGTCCCGCTCCAGCAGCACGCCCGGCGGCCGGACCCGTGAGGCGAGGTCGGCCAGGATGCCGAGGACCGGACGCGGAACGGGGTGGGCGTGGCTGTCGTGCCAGACGCCGTCCCGCTCGAAACCGCCCGCGACATGGACGTACGCGATGGCCTCCAGGGGCAGCTCGGCGAGCGCCTCGGCCGGGTCCTCGCCGCGGTTGACGTGGTTGGTGTACAGGTTCGCCACGTCGATCAGCAGCCGTACGCCCGTGCGGTCCGCCAGCTCGTACAGGAACTGGCCCTCCGTCATCTCCTCGCCCGGCCAGGAGATCAGCGCCGCGATGTTCTCCACCGCCAGCGGCACCGGCAGCGCGTCCTGCGCGATCCGCACGTTCTCGCACAGCACGTCCAGCGCGTCCCGGGTGCGCGGCACCGGCAGCAGGTGACCCGCCTCCAGAGACGGCGAGGCGGTCAGCGGCCCGCCCGCGCGGACGAACGCGATGTGCTCGGTGACCAGCGGCGAACCCAGCGCCCCGGCGCGCTCGGCCAGCGCCGTGAGCCGGGCCGGGTCCGGCCGGTCCGCCCCGCCGAGGCCCAGGGAGACACCGTGCGGCACGACGGTCACCCCGCGCTCGCGCAGCCGCCGCAGCGAGTCCGGCAGGTGGCCGGGGCACACGTTCTCGGCGACGACCTCCACCCAGTCGACGCCCGGCATCGCCTCGACCGCGTCCGCGATCTCCGGCCGCCACCCGATCCCCGTCCCGAGTCGCTCCACGCCCCCCACCTCCAGGTGCTCCGTACGGTGTGCAGGGGGTATGGCCCCGCGGTCACCGGCCGAACCCCGGCGCGCGCACCTTCAGAGCAACATTTGAGGTTTCGCCTCACACCCGGCGGTAGCGGGCCAGCGCCACGGAGAACAGACCGAAGACGGCCAGGCCGAGCGCCACCGCAGCCAGCAGCCAGGGCCCCGCCGGGGTGCCCGCGAGAGCCCGCAGGGTACCGTCCAGGCCCTTGGCCTTCCCGGCGTCGTAGTCCCAAGCGGCGGTCACCACGAAGACGCCGGCCGCCGCGTAGACCAGACCGCGCGCCACTCCGCCGGTGACCCCCAGGACGTCCACGACCCGCCGGGCCCGCCGGGACATCCGCGCCCTCTCCAGGTGCTTGTGGAACGTGCGCCGGGCCGCGCGCACCCCGATCCCCACGCCGATCCCCAGCACGACGAGTCCCGCGAGACCCACCAGCCAGCGGCCGAGCGGCAGTTCGAGGGCGCGCGCGGTGAGGTCCCGCGACGTCGCGTCGCTGCCCTCGCTGTTCTCGGAGGAGGTCACGAACGTCAGCACGGAGAACGCCGCGAACCCGTAGAAGACGCAGCGCCCGGCGTTCAGAGCCCGCTTGGACGCCTTGTGGCCGCCCGGTCCGGACGCCCCGAACAGGGCCTCGGACAGCCGCCACACCGCCATGCCGACCAGGCCGATGCCGATCGCCCACACCAGTGCCTCACCGAACGGCCGGCGGACCAGTTCCTGCACGGCGCCGCTGCTGTCCGCCTCCCTGGAACCGCCGCTCCCGGTGGCGATGCGCAGCGCCAGCACACCGATCAGCAGGTACAGCGCGCCGCGTGCCGCCAGACCCCAGCGGGCGCCGGTGCCGACGACCGGGCCGTTCGCCGCGCGGCGCGCCCGGGCGGCCCCGGTGCCGCGCGCCGGGTGACGGCGCGTTCTCATCCAGCCGCGTATCGCGGACGGTCCGGTCGCCATGGCGCTGCCCTCCTGTCGTCGACCCGCCCGGCGGTGTGCGATGCCGGCACGGGCCCGGATGCCCGGGGCGGCGCCGGATATGCGCCGGCCGCCACCCGCCCCCGGCGACCCGCGGGGGCGGGCGGGGGCGGACACGGCGCGGGCCGCCGCCCCGGACGAAAACGGGGCGGCGGCCCGCCACCGGCCGCGCGTCACCTCCCGCGGCCGGACCGCTCCTCGCGCATCCCGCGGCCGGATCGCCTCCCGCGAGCGGTGCGGGAGGGCGTTCACCGGCGGCGCAGCCTGCCGAGGAGCGTGCGGGCCTGCGCCCGGGTGCGGGGGTCCGACGCGGCGCGCCGGGCCGACGCGATGGCCCGTCGCCCCTGAGGGCTGCGGCTGTACTCCTTGAGACGGTTCAGTATGCCGGGCATGACACCTCCGTGAATGCGGTGCGGGGAGAGCGACTTGCCTCCTTTCCGCCCGTCTACCCCCGCGCCGCGGAAGGACGCCGGGGACGCGCGACCCCGGCCCCGCGGCGGGCGGCGCCGGGCGTCGCGTTTGCCCGCGGCGGATGCGGTAAGCCGCATCCCATGGCCAACACACAGGAGCAGGAGAGCAAGACGGAACGCGCCGCCCGTACGGCGAAGACGGCCGCGTCGAAGGCGGGGGAGAAGGCCGCGTCGTCCGGCAACGCCGCCTCGCGGGCGGCCCGGTCGGCGTCCGCCGGCGGCAACCGGGCGCTCAACACCGCGGGCACGGCGCTCGCGAGCACCCGGGACACCGTGGTCTCGGCCGCGGGCCAGGTGGCCTCGGTCGCCACGACGGCCTGGGCGGTCGTCAAGAACCGCAAGCTGATCGCCGCCGGGGCCGCGACGGGGGTGACGGCCCTCGCCACCGCGTCCTTCGTGGCCGGCCGCCTCGTCGAGCGCAGCGGGCAGGGGCCGATCACCCGGTGGACCGGCGGGCGCATCTGACGGTGCGGATCCCGCCGTCACCACGGGCCCTGGCAGGCTGCAGGCAGCCGTACCGGTGCGGTACGCACCGCGCGACGGCCCGCCCGCGGCCTGCCCGGAGTCCCCGATGAACGGGCACGCCCGGCCCCGCGCACCCGGCCGGCACCGCGGTGCGCCGCGCCGCTGTCACGCGGTCTGACGCGGCGGTGCCCCGGACGGGGTGACGGCAGCGCCCGCACCCGGTCGCCCGGGCGCACCTGCCCGGTGCGCGACCGGGCCGCCGCCCGCCCGCCCCGGTCCTACGGCCGGTGTCCGGGCCGCAGGGGGCACACGTGGCTGCCACCCTCGGCCACGACCGTCGGCCCGGGGGCGATCTCCGTGAAGCCCGCGTCGCGCACCACCGGCAGTCCGCCGGCCAGCAGTCGCTGCCAGCGCGCGGGTCCGGCGGTGCGTACGGCGAGCGGGAAACCGGCGTCGCGCCAGGCCGCGCGCTCCTCGCCGGACAGCTCCCACCAGGCCAGTTGAGCGCCGTGCCCGGCCTGCGCCATGGCCTTCCCCGCGGACATCTCCACGCCGGGGTTCAGCCACAGCACCGGCGCGCCCGGATCTTCCGCGGCCGGCGGCTCGGGGTCGTCGAGTTCGGTCCCGGACACCTGGAGCCTCGCCAGTTCCCTCGGCCAGCCGTCCAGCGGCACCGGCGGGAACACCCGCACCTCCGCCGCCTTGCCGGTGACCGTGATCCCGGGCAGCTCCCGAGCCCGGCGCCACTCGGCGCCGCGTGCCCGCCGCACCACCTTGCGGATCCGGGCGTCCTCCCAGTCCCGGACGGCCCGGGCCCATTCGCCGTCCCCCTGCGACCGCTCGTCGGACAGCATCACCAGCACCGCGCGGGCCGCCGTCTCCAGTGCGTCGGTGCGGGCCGGGGGCGCGGCCCGTTCGATCCGTACGACCAGGGGCAGCACGAACTGCGGAGCCTCGTCGCGGCCGGAGCGGGCGGACCGGAAGGGGCTGCCCGCGGAAGGGGCGGGGCCGGGAACGGCCGGGTCGGGAACGGAGGCATCCTGTGTCACGTCCTTCAGTCTGCCAGGCGGGAGATCGGCGGAAGAGGCGCGCGGTGGGGCGGGAACGGCGACTTGAGGGGGTGGGCCGCCGCTACGGGGCGCGCGGACCCTGGGTGCTGCGGGGAGTCGGCCTGTCCGTGCCGCCCGGTGCCCTGATCCGCGTGGAGGGCGCCAACGGCACCGGCAAGTCGACCCTCCTGCGCCTGCTCGCGGGCCTGGACGCGCCCACCGAGGGCCGGGTCACCGGCCGGCCGCGCACCGCCTACGTCCCCGAGCGCTTCCCGGGGGCCCTGCCGTTCACCCCGGCCGGCTACCTCCGGCACCTGGGCGCCGTGCACGGCCTGTCCCGCGCACGGGCCGCCCGCGCCGCCGACGTCTGGCTGGAGCGTTTCGGCGCCGCCGCGCACGCCCGCACACCCATGCGGCGGCTGTCGAAGGGCAGCAGCCAGAAGGTGGCCGTCGCGCAGGCGCTGCTCGCCGATCCGGAGCTGCTCGTGCTGGACGAGGCGTGGACCGGCCTGGACGCCGCGGCCCGCGCCGAGCTGGAACGGGCGGTCGCCGAGCGGACGGCGGACGGGGGCGCCGTCGTCTTCGTCGACCACGATCCGCGGCGGCTGGCCGGTGCGCCCGTCGCCGTCCACGTCGTCCGCGACGGCGCCCTGCACCGCCGTACCGGACAGCCGGCCCCGGCGCCCGGCCCGCGGGCCACCGTCGAGGTGCAGGGACCGCCCGGCGCGGCGCTGCCCGCCGGCGTCCTGCGGCTGGCCGCCTCGGCCGCCGAGACGGCCCCGGGCCGGCACCGGCTCTCCGTCCCCGCCACCCGTTCCGACGTCGTGCTGCGCGCGCTGCTGACGGCGGCCCCGCCCTGGCACGTCGTCTCGGTGCGCCCCCCCGCCGACCCGGAAAGTCCTCGATGACCGCCCTGCTCCGCTACCAGGCCGCGCTGTTGTTCCGCTCGCAGCGGTGGCTGCCGCCGTTCGTCCTCCACGCCGCCCTGCTGGCGGTGAGCGTGCGGGGCGGGCAGCCGGTGCTGGACTCGCTCGGCTACGCGGCCGCCGCGCTGCTGCCCGTCGCCGCCTGGCTCACCCGCGTCTGCGCCGAAGGCGAACCCGCCCCGGCGCGGGCCTGCGCCGCGGCCGCGGCCGGGCCGGCGCGGGCGCATTTGGCGTGCCTGCTGGTGGCGCTCGCCGCCGCGGCGGCCCTCGGCGTCCTGGCGGCCCTCGTGGTGACGTTGATCAGCGACCCGGCGAGCGCCGACGGGCGGACGCGGGTGGACCGGCCGTCGGCCGCGGCCGCGGGGCTGCTCGCCGCGCTGGTCTGCGCCGCGGTCGGCACCGCCGTCGGCGCGCTCACCGCCCGGCCGGTGCTGCGCTCGACCGGCCGGGCGGTGCCCGCGCTGCTGCTGGGGGTCCTGCTGGCGCTGGTGCTGACCGGTTCCCCGGCGAACGCGGCGGTCACCGGCCTGGTCACCGGCTCACGCTCGGGCGCCGTCCCGTTCCCGCTGCTGCCGCCGGCCGGGGCGGCGCTGCTCGCGGCGGCGGCGGCCGCCGTGGCCTGCGCGCTCGCCTCCCGGCGGTCAGCCTGAGCAGGAGGTGCGCTGTGCCTCCTGCCACTCGCAGACCGGGCAGAGGGTGATCCCCTTGTACGACTCGGGGTACTCCGTCGGCTCCCGGCACAGCACGCACTCCGCGTACGGCGGTCCGTCCGCCCTGGGGGGCCTGGTCGCGTCGATCAGGCAGTAGTCGTTGACCTCGGCCTCGCTCATACCCCCAGCGTAGAGCGGTCAGCGCGGTGCGGACCCGATCAGCTCCGACACCTTCACGAAGCGGTAGCCCCGGCGGCGCAGCTCGGGCACGATCGTGCGGATCGCCCGCTCGGTCGCCGGCGCCGCGCTGCGCGTGCAGTGCAGGACGACCACCGAGCCGGGCCGCACGCCGCGGAGCACCTGCCGGGAGACGGCGCCGGCGTCCGTCGCGAAGGCGTCGCCGCCGACCACGTCCCACTGCACGGCGGTGACGCCGGTGCCGCTGAGCGCGCGCAGGGCGCGGCGGTCGTAGCAGCCGCCGGGGAAGCGGAAGTACGGCTTGGCCTCGGGCACGCCGGCCGCGCGGAAGGCGGCGTACGCCCGTGTCACGTCCGCCCGCATCCGCTCCTCGGCGACGGTCGGCAGGCCGTAGCAGTCGTCGGTGAAGGCGTAGTGGCTGTAGGAGTGGTTGGCGACCTCGAACAGGGGGTCGCGGCCGATGGAGCGGGCCTCGGCCGGGTACTCCTCGGCCCAGCGGCCGGTCATGAAGACGGTGGCCGGCACCTTCAGCGTGCGCAGCGTGGTGATCAGCTCGGGGTGGTCGAACCGTTCGCCGGCCGCCGCTCTCGGCCCCTGGTCGGCGGTCATGTCGGCGTCGAAGGTGAGCGCGACGGTCCTGTCGGCCTGCGACCGGGGGCCGTGGTGGAAGACCGGGGTCAGTCCGCCGGGACCGGGCGCCAGTGTGGGCGGCCGGGTCGGTGCGGGGCCGGCGGGGGCGGGCGGGGTGGCCCGGGAGCCGGCACGGGGGTTCCCGGGGCCGCACGCGGCGAGTGCGGCACCGAGCGCACAGACGGCGGCGATACGTCGTACGAGAAGGATCATCGTATGAACGTAAAGGGGTGAAGCGGGCGAACCGGACCCGCGCCGCCGTCCGTGCGCTCAGCGACCGCCGGAAGTCACCCGGCCGGACCGCCGGGACCGGACGCTACCCGCGCCAGGGCCCCGTCACGGCGAACGTCGTGCCGGGCGTGTAGCAGTTGACGTACATCGTCCGGCCGTCGGGGGAGAAGGCGACGCCCGCGAACTCCCCCCACTCCGGCTCCTCCTCGGTGCCGATGTTCTGGCGGTTGCGCGCCATCTCGTACACCTCCCCCTTGCGGGTGACGCCGAAGACGTGCTGCGCCCCGTTGCCGTCCTCGCAGACCATGAGGCCACCGCTGGGCGCGAGGCAGATGTTGTCCGGGGACTCGCCGGGCAGCCGGACATCGGTGTCCGGGCCGAAGACGACGACCAGGGTGAGGTGCCGCCGGTCCGGGGTGTAGCGCCAGATCTGCCCGAAGTGGTCGGCGGCCGACCCCTCCTCGCTGCGGGCGTACGACGACACGAAGTACACGCTGCGCCCGCCCCAGTAGCAGCCCTCCAGCTTCTGCGCGCGGGTGACGCCCTTCCGGCCGTAGTCCTGGAGGCGGACCGAGGTCTGCTCGGCCAGCGGGTCGGGGACGTCCACCCACTCGACACCGTCGAAGCAGGCGCCCGGTTCCTGGACGGCCGACAGGTCGGGCACGCCCGGCACCCGCATCGCCTGGAGGCGTCCGCCCGCGCGCAGCGCGCCGGTGCCGCCGAGCGGCTTGTTCGGCAGGAAGCGGTAGAACAGGCCGAAGGGCTGGACGAAGGCGTCCTCGGTCTCGTAGACGATGCCGTTCCTCGGGTCGACGGCGACCGCCTCGTGCTGGAAGCGGCCCATCGCGGTCAGCGGAACCGCCCCGGTGCGGCGCGGGTCGGCCGGGTCCACCTCGAAGATGAACCCGTGGTCCTTGGCGTAGCCGTTGGTGCCCGCCCGGTCCTCGGTCTCCTCGCAGGTCAGCCAGGTGCCCCAGGGGGTCGGTCCGCCCGAGCAGTTGACGGCCGTGCCGGCGACGGCGACCCGCTCGGAGAGGACGTTGCCGCGGGCGTCCAGGGTGAGGGCCGTACAGCCGCCCTTGCCCGCCGGGTCGTACGTCAGGCCGTCGACCGTGGGGACCCCGAGGCGGGCCGTCGCGCGGTTCTCGTGGTTGCGGACCAGGTGGACCCGGCCGCCGCGGCCGGGCAGCGCGGCCATGCCGTCGTGGTGGGAGGGCACCCTGCCCTCGCCGGAGCGCAGCGGGTCGCCCTCGCGGGACAGCACCTTGTAGCGGAAGCCCTCCGGCAGGTCGAGCAGGCCGTCGGGGTCGGGGACGAGCGGGCCGTAGCCGGTGTGGCCCATGTGCTGGGCGGCGGCCGTGCCCGCGAACAGCTCGGAGACGGCTCCGGTGAACGCGATGCCCACGGCGAGGGCGCCGGTGCGGGCGAGGGCCTGACGGCGGGACACAGACATGGATGAACCTTCCTGCTGGCGGACAGGACAGTCGATCCGCTGTGTCTACCATCTACCGTGCGTCACGGGAACAACACGCGGAGCACCTTCATAGGCCCACCGCCGGCGGAGGGGCCGGTTCCGGGGTCGGTCGCGCGGCCCGGCCGGTGGTCCGTTCGGCGGGCGTCCGTTCACCGGGCTGTGCGCCGGTCCGCTCGGTGAGCTGCGCGGTGGTCCGCTCCGGTGCCCGTTCCGCACCGGTCTCCCCGCTGCCGTCCGCCTCCTGGTCCCGGCCCCGCTCCAGGAAGCGCAGCAGCTCCACCGGGATGGGCAGCACCAGCGTGGAGTTCTTCTCCGCCGCCACCGCCATCACCGTCTGGAGCAGCCGCAGCTGGAGCGCCGAGGGCGCGTCGGCCATCTGGTGGGCGGCCTCGGCCAGCTTCTTCGACGCCTGCAGCTCCGCGTCGGCGTTGATGATCCGGGCCCGCCGCTCACGGTCCGCCTCGGCCTGCCGGGCCATCGAGCGCTTCATGGTCTCCGGCAGCGACACGTCCTTGATCTCCACCCGGTCGACCTGGACGCCCCAGCCGACGGCAGGGCTGTCGATCATCAGCTCCAGGCCCTGATTGAGCTTCTCGCGGTTGGAGAGCAGGTCGTCGAGGTCGCTCTTGCCGATGATCGAGCGCAGCGAGGTCTGCGCCATCTGCGACACGGCGAACTTGTAGTCCTCGACCTTGATCAGCGCGCTCGGCGCGTCGACGACCTTGAAGTACACCACCGCGTCGACCCGCACGGTCACGTTGTCGCGGGTGATGCCCTCCTGGGCCGGTACGGGCATCGTGACGATCTGCAGATTGACCTTGTGCAGCCGGTCGACGAACGGAACGATCAGGGTGAAGCCCGGGCCGCGCACCCCGTCCAGGAGCCGGCCCAGCCGGAAGACCACCCCGCGTTCGTACTGCTTCACGATCCGCGCCGCCGCCGCGACGTACACCACGCCCGCGCAGCCGACCGCCGCAGCCGCCCCCAGCAGCTCCTCCATCATGGCGACCCCCTCGTCCAGAGGCCCGGGATGTCCGATGGTGCCACGATATGCCCGACCCCCGGTCCAGGGCCATGGCGGGCCCCGGACCGGAGGCCGGGCGAGCCGGCGGCCGGGTGAGCGGGTGGGACGGCGGCCGGGCGAGCCGGCGGCCGGGCGCTCAGGCGGCCATGGTCAGCTTCACCGGTTCGATGCCGCTGTGACTGTGCCGCTCGGCCCAGCTTTCCAGCGCCGTACGGCAGGCGTGGTCGAGGTGGTGCAGACCCGACAGGTCGAGCTCCACCGGGCGGTCCTGGGGCAGCGACTCCAGACTGCCGAGGATCTTCGGCAGCCGCAGGAACGTCGCGTTGCCCGACAGGCACGCCTGGACCGGGCCGGCGCCCTTGTCGACGACCTCCAGCCTGACGTGCGAGGCCTCCCAGGCGGTCTTGACGACCGACAGGGCGATACCGACGAGAACGCCCTCGAACATGTTCACCGCCACGATCGACACCGCGGTGACCACGAGGATCAGCGCCTCGCCCCGGTGCCCCCGCCACAGCGCGGCGAGCTGGCGGAAGGGGATCAGCTTCCAGCCCGCGTGGACCAGGACACCGGCCAGCGCGGGCAGCGGTATCAGGGCCAGCGCGGACGGCAGCAGCGCCGCGAACAGCAGCAGCCAGACGCCGTGCAGCACCCGGGACGCCTTGGTCCTCGCGCCCGCCGCCACGTTCGCCGAGCTGCGCACGATCACCGCGGTCATCGGCAGCGCGCCCAGCGCGCCGCACACCGTGTTGCCCGCGCCCTGAGCCATCAGCTCCTTGTCGTACTGGGTGCGCGGACCGTCGTGCAGCCGGTCCACGGCCGCCGCGCTGAACAGGGACTCGGCGGACGCGATGAGCGTGAAGGCCAGGACGGTGCCGAGCAGCGCCGGGCTCGCCAGCTCGCCGAAGGCGTCGAGGCCGGGCGGCTGGACGGAGTCCAGCAGGCCGTTCACCTCGACCGTCGCCACCGGAAGGCCGAGCGCCAGGGAGGCGACGGTCGCCAGGAGCACCGCGGCGAGCGCGCCGGGCACCGTCCTGGCCGCCCTGCCCGGCAGCTTCTTCCAGCCGACCAGCACCGCGACGGTGCCCGCGCCGACCGCCAGCGAGGCCAGCGCGTCGGTGCTGCCGAAGGCGTCGACGGCGGCTCCGGGCAGCCCGAGGATCTTGTCGACACCGGAGGCCGGCGCTTCCAGCCCCGCCGCCGCGTAGAGCTGCCCGGCGATGATGACCAGGCCGATACCGGCCAGCATGCCCTCGACGACCGAGAGGGAGATCGCCCGGAAGTAGCGCCCCAGCCTCAGAGCGCCCATCACGAGCTGGAGCAGTCCGGCCACGAGCACGATCACGCCGAGCGCGGGCAGCCCGAACTCCCGCACCGCCTCGAAGACCAGCACGGTCAGCCCGGCCGCGGGGCCGGACACCTGGAGGCTGCTGCCGGGCAGCAGGCCGGTGACGATGCCGCCGACGATGCCGGTGATCAGACCGAGTTCGGCGGGCACGCCGGAGGCGACGGCCACGCCGACGCACAGCGGCAGCGCGACCAGGAAGACGACGAGGGAGGCGGCGAAGTCCTGCCTGAGATACGGGTTCTTGGTCATGGCGGGACTCACAGCGCCTCGAACGCGTCGCTGTCCGCGCGGTGTTCGCGGACCCGGCCGGTGTGCACCTCGTAGTACCAGCCGCGCAGCCGGAGCCGGCCGTCCGCCAGCCGCCGCTCCACGCACGGGTAGGACCGCAGCCGCAGCAGCTGGGACAGCACGTGGTGCTGCACCGCCTCGGCGACCTCGGGGTCCGCCGGGTCGGTGGCCCTCGGCTCGCCGGCGGCGTGCGCCAGCCAGTTCCGCACGGCGGGCACGGTGGCGAGGTCGTCGCCGCGCACCAGCGCGCCGACGGCACCGCAGTGGGAGTGCCCGCAGACCACGATGTCCTGGACGCCGAGGACCTCCACGGCGTACTCGATGGTGGCCGCCTCGCCGGTGGGGGTGCCGGAGGCGTACGGGGGCACGATGTTGCCCGCGGTGCGCAGCTCGAACAGCTGGCCGGGACGGGCGCCCGTGATCAGGGCCGGGACGACCCGGGAGTCGGAACAGGTGATGAACAGGACCTCGGGGGACTGGCCTGCCGCGAGGTCGGCGAACTCCTCAGGGCGCTGTCCGAACGTGCGGGCGTTGTCGATGAGGGGCTGCATGGTGTGGTGACTCCTCCTGGCGCGCCGCGGGGGCGCGTCGGGTGTACATGACAGAGGTGTGTGGGGGGTCGCTCTGCCGGATCAGCAGCGGAACACCTGGAGTGCGGCCGGAGGGTGGGATCTGGAGGGTCTCGACGCGTGGTCGCGCACGACGCTGGGCGCGGGCGTGTCGAGTCCGGCGCCTGGTTGCGGGTCCCGGGGCGGGAGCGGCCGTCCGGCCGTCCCGGGCGTGGACCCGGTGGTGCGGTGACGTTCGCCGTGGGGCGGGGGACCGGTCGGGTCCCCGCAGGACGGACCGGCGTGCGGAGCGGGCGGCTGGGCCGCCGGCGCCGTGGCGTAGGGGGTCGTCCCGGTCGGGGTGCCACCGGTGACGGGGTGATCCGTGTACGCGTGTGCGAACGATGGGGAAACGGCAAGGAAGTAAAGGATGAGCAGCACGGCGGCGAAGTACCGCAGTGCGGTCCGTGCCGTCGCAGCTCGGAACATACGTTCCCTTCCGCCGAGTTCACGCCTCTAGTCCGGACCAACAGTTGGTCAACGGTTGGTCAAGAAACACGTTAACCCTGCAAAGTCGTTTGCAGGGTTAACGCGATGTTTCCAGCGGGAGAGAGCCCTAAAAGTGGGGGGTGTTTGGCCGGAAGCTGATCTTGATCATGACATAGTGCCCCGGCAGGCCTACGGGGCTTCTCCCGGTGTCACCAGGCGCTTGGCGTCACGGGCCAGCGCGGTCAGGCGGGAGATCGCCCGGAAGTACTTCTTCCGGTATCCGCCCTCCAGCATCTCCTCGCTGAACAGCCGGTCGAACGGCAGTCCGGAGGCGAGCACCGGGACCTCGCGGTCGTAGAGCCGGTCCGCCAGGACGACGAGCCGCAGGGCGGTCGACTGGTCGGGCACCGGCCGGACCCCGGTGAGGCAGACCGCCTTCAGCCCGTCCGTGAGCGCGCCGTAGCGGCTCGGGTGCACGCGGGCCAGATGGTCCAGCAGCCGCGGGAAGTCGTCCAGGGAGGCGCCCTCGGTGGCGTGCGCCGTCTTCGTCACCTGCTCGTCGGAGAACAGGGCCGGGGCCTCCGGCAGACCGCGGTGGCGGTAGTCCTCGCCGTCGATGCGCAAGGTGCGGAAGTGCGCGGACAGACCCTGGATCTCGCGCAGGAAGTCGGCCGCCGCGAAACGGCCCTCGCCCAGCTTGCCCGGCAGGGTGTTGGACGTCGCGGCGAGCGCGACACCCGCCTCGACCAGCTTGCCCAGCAGCGTCGACACCAGGACCGTGTCGCCCGGGTCGTCCAGCTCGAACTCGTCGATGCACAGCAGGCGGTGTCCGGACAGCGTCCGCACCGTCTGCTGGAAACCGAGGGCGCCGACGAGGTTCGTCAGCTCCACGAACGTGCCGAAGGCCTTCAGGGCGGGCTCGGCGGGGGTGGCGTGCCAGAGGGAGGCCAGCAGGTGGGTCTTGCCCACGCCGTAGCCGCCGTCGAGGTACACGCCCCGGGGGCCGGCCGGGGCCTTCGGGGCCTTCGCCCTGCCGAAGCCGAGGAAGCCGCGCCGGACCGTGCCCTTCCCGCTGGCGTGCGCGCCGCCGAGGCCTGCCGCGAAGGACTCCAGGACGCCGACGGCCTCGGTCTGGCTGGGCTGGTTGGGGTCCGGGATGTACGTGCCGAAACGGACCGCGTCGAACCGGGGCGGAGGGACCATCTCCGCGACGAGGCGCTCCGCGGGGACGTGGGGTTCGCGGGCGCACAGGGAGAGGGGCGCCGCCGGGTCGGCTATCGGCGGGCGGTCGGCGGGGGCGGGGGTGCTGGACACGGTCATCCATGCTACGGGGTGTCTCGGGGCGCCCACCCGGGCACCGTCTGCGGTGATCGTGCGGGCGCGGCTCGGCCGGCGGGCGGTCTTCCCGGCGTGGGGCGGTTCGCCCGGCCCGCCGGGCGCCGGGTGGCTCGCCCGGACACGTTCCGTATCGCTCTGGCGTGGAACACTGCACCGCATGCGACGCCTGTTCCCTGTGGCCGCCGAGGCCGACGACCGTGAGTGGAGCCTTGCCGAGCTGGCGGAGGCCTATGCCTATCCCGAGCCGGGGCCGGGGGAGCCGGCGGCCTGGCTGCGGGCCAACATGGTGTCCACCCTGGACGGGGCCGCACAGCACGACGGGCGGTCCCAGCCCATCTCCAGCGCGGCCGACATGCGGATCTTCGGCACGCTGCGCGCGCTGGCCGATGTGGTGGTGGTCGGTGCTGAAACGGTCCGCCAGGAGGGGTACCGGCCGGCCAAGGCCCGCGCGGACTTCGCGGAGCTGCGCGAGGCGGCCGGGCAGGGCCCGGCCCCCGCCATCGCCGTGGTCTCCGCCGGTCTGGAGCTGGACTTCTCGCTTCCGCTGTTCACCTCGCCGCTGGTGCCCACCCTGGTGCTGACCGGCGCCTCGGCCGCCCCCGACCGGATCGCCGCGGCCGAGAAGGCCGGCGCCCGGGTGGTGGTCGCCGGTGACGGGATGGGCGTGGAGCCCGCCCGCGCGGTGCGGGCGCTCGCCGAACTGGGGCACACCCGGCTGCTCACCGAGGGCGGTCCGCGCCTGCTGGGGCAGCTCGTGGCGGCCGGGGTGCTGGACGAGCTGTGCCTGACCGTCTCGCCGATGCTCACCGCGGGCGACGCCCAGCGGATCGCGGGCGGCCCGGGGGTGGCCGTGCCGCAGCAGTACGCCCTGGTGTCACTGCTGGAGGAGGCGGGGTTCCTCTTCTCCCGCTACCGCCGGTCGTGAGCGCGATGGGCTCAGTCGTCCGGCTCAAGTGGAACGTGTCGCTCCGCTTGGCTCGCGCTGGGCACACTAGGACTCGCAGTACCCGTGCGATCACGGGGCAGGATGGTTTCCGCAGGGCCTGGCACGGTCCACGGAGGACTGAGGGCGACGAGGGCCCTCGAAGCAGAAGGGGCGCCTGGTGTTCACAAGCGTATTGATGATCGAGAAAGCCCTTACGTCCGCCGACGTGGAGTTCGTCACGACCCTGCACGGGGACGAGCCGGTCCGCTTCCACGTCCTGCTGCAGCCGCGCGGCGAGCAGGCCGACCGCCTGCTGCGGGCCATCGACGACCTCGCCATCGGCGCGGTGGAGGAGGCCGTGCGCGAGGGTGAGACCCCGGAGGGCGAGGAGGCCAGGAGCGAGGGCGAACGGGCCCTGGAGGTGTCCCTGGCGGCCCTGCGCGCCGCGGGCAGCGCCGCCGACGGGCGGCTCATCGAGGACCACCCCCTGGACTCCCTGAAGTCCCTGGTCGCGGAGGTCGGCGCGGACGAGGTGATCGTCCTGACCGACCCGCACTACGTGGAGGAGTTCTTCCACCGGGACTGGGCGTCGCGGGCCCGGCACAAGGTGGGCGTGCCGGTGCTCAAACTGTTCTCCCACAGCAAGGCATAGGCTTGGGCGGCGCGCCCCCGGCGGACCGCCGCGGGCGCGCCCACCGACGTACCGCACAACTGGGGAGAACAACGCATGGCACCCGGCCTTCCAACCGCCATGGACCGACCGCACTTCATCGGCATCGGCGGAGCCGGAATGTCGGGCATCGCCAAGATCCTCACGCAGCGCGGCGCCAAGGTCGCGGGCAGCGACGCCAAGGAGTCCGCGACGGCCGAGGCGCTGCGCGCGCTGGGCGCGACGGTGCACATCGGGCACGCCGTCGAGCACCTGGCCGACGACGCGAGCTGCGTGGTCGTGTCGTCGGCGATCCGCGCCGACAACCCGGAGCTGTCCCGCGCGGCCGAGCTGGGCATCCCGGTGGTGCACCGCTCCGACGCCCTCGCCGCGCTGATGGACGGCCTGCGCCCGCTCGCGGTCGCCGGCACGCACGGCAAGACCACCACCACGTCGATGCTCGCGGTCTCCCTCTCCGAGCTGGGCCTGAACCCGTCGTACGCCATCGGCGGCGACCTGGACGCGCCCGGCTCCAACGCGCTGCACGGCGACGGCGAGATCTTCGTCGCCGAGGCGGACGAGAGCGACCGCAGCTTCCACAAGTACGCGCCCGAGGTCGCCATCGTCCTCAACGTGGAGCTGGACCACCACGCCAACTACGCCTCGATGGACGAGATCTACGAGTCCTTCGAGACCTTCGCCGGCCGGATCGTGCCCGGCGGCACCCTGGTGATCTCCGCGGACCACGAGGGGGCGCGCGAGCTGACCCGCCGCCTCGCGGGCAGGGTGCGCACGGTGACGTACGGCGAGTCGCGGGACGCCGACGTGCGCGTGCTCTCCGTCGTCCCGCAGGGCCTGAAGAGCGAGGTGACCGTCGAGCTGGACGGCGCGCCGCTCACCTTCACGGTCTCCGTCCCCGGCCGCCACTACGCCCACAACGCGGTCGCCGCCCTCGCGGCGGGCGCGGCGCTCGGCGTCCCGGCGGCGGAGCTGGCCCCGGCGCTGGCCGCGTACACCGGCGTCAAGCGGCGCCTGCAGCTGAAGGGCGAGGCGGCCGGGGTGCAGGTGATCGACTCCTACGCCCACCACCCGACCGAGATGACCGCGGACCTGGAGGCCATGCGGGCGGCGGCCGGCGACGCCCGCATCCTCGTCGTCTTCCAGCCCCACCTGTTCTCCCGCACCCAGGAGCTGGGCGAGGAGATGGGCCGGTCGCTGGCGCTCGCCGACGCCTCCGCGGTCCTCGACATCTACCCGGCGCGCGAGGACCCGATCCCCGGCGTCACCAGCGAGCTGATCATCGACGCGGCCCGCGCGGCGGGCGCCGAGGTGACGGCCGTGCCGGACAAGGCCGACGTGCCGGAGGTGATCGCGGGAATGGCCCGCCCCGGCGATCTCGTTCTCACGATGGGCGCGGGCGACGTCACCGACCTCGGCCCGCGCATCCTGGACCGTCTGTCGAGCCAGTCGAAGTGAGGGGCTGAGACACATGTCGTACGACGTCGAGAAGCCGGACGAGCAGTGGCGGGCGGAGCTGAGCCCGGCCGAGTACGCCGTGCTGCGCCAGGCCGCGACCGAGCCCGCGTTCACCGGTGAGTACACGGACACCAAGACCAAGGGCGTCTACTCCTGCCGGGCCTGCGGCGCGGAGCTGTTCACCTCGGACACCAAGTTCGACTCCCACTGCGGCTGGCCGTCCTTCTACGACCCCAAGGACACCGACGCGGTCGAACTCCTGGAGGACCACTCGCACGGCATGGTGCGCACCGAGGTGCGGTGCGCCCGGTGCGGCTCGCACCTCGGGCACGTCTTCGAGGGCGAGGGGTACCCGACGCCCACGGACCAGCGGTACTGCATCAACTCGGTCTCACTGCGGCTGACGCCCGACGAGGGGTGAGGGGAGCCGAGGGCGGCGGCGCCGGCCGAACCGCCCCATAACGCCGTCGGCCCGCCCGCTGACCCGGGATACTGGTGACCCGTCAGGTCCCAGGCGACCCGGGGAGCGGATCGGTGAACCCTGCTGGAGACGAGGAGAGCCGGAGCCGGAGCGGCGTCCGGGACGGGCGGCACGCGGTCGTCGTGGGCGGCAGCCTCGCGGGGCTGCTCGCGGCCCATGTGCTCGCCGGCCACGCGGACCGGGTGACGATCGTCGAGCGCGACCGGTTCCCGGACGGGACGAAGCCGCGGCCCGGCGTGGCGCAGGGCCGGCATCCGCACGTGCTGCTGGAGGGCGGGCAGTTGGCGCTGGAGTCGCTGCTGCCGGGCTTCCTCGCGCAGCTGCGGGCGGCGGGGGCGCCACGCGTGGGCCTGCCCTCGGACATGGTGCTCAGGCAGGACGAGCGCTGGTTCCGCCGCGTCCCCGCGACGACCCACATGTACACCGGATCCCGCGCCCAGCTGGAGGAGCTGCTGCGGCGGCGGGTGCTGGCCGATCCGGTGATCGGCGTACTGGAGGGGACCGAGGCCGTCGGACTGGCCGGTGACGCCTCACGCGTGCGCGGCGTCCTGCTGCGGGACCGCTCCGACGGCGCCCGCGGGGAACCGCGCACCCTCGCGGCCGACCTGGTCGTCGACGCCTCCGGCAGCGGGACGAGGGCCCCGCAGTGGCTCACGGCGATCGGCGCGCAGGCACCGCGCGAGGAGACCATCGACACGGGGCTCGCGTACGCCTCCCGGGTCTACCGCGGCAAGGACGGCGTCCTCGGCGGCGACACCGTCGGCTACTACGTCTATCCCACCCCCGCCCAGGTCCACGGCGGCGGTGCGCTGCCGCTGGAGGACGGCACCCACCTGGTCATCGTCTCGGGGCTGCGGGGCGACGAACCGCCCACGGACGACGACGCGTTCGCGTCGTACGCCAGGCGGCTGCCGCATCCGCCGCTGCACCGCTGGCTGGACGAGGCCGAGCCGCTCTCCCCGGCGTTCGGCTACCGGCGGACCGCCAACGTCCGCCGCCGCTACGACCTGCCCGGCCGCCGCCCGGCCGGGTTCCTCGCGACCGGCGACGCGCTGTGCACCTTCAACCCGGTCTACGGGCAGGGCATGGCCGTCGCCGCGATGAGCGCGGCCGCCCTGCGCGACGCGCTGGCCGATCCGCGCCGCACCCCGACCACCGCGCGCGTGCAGCGGGCCCTCCTCGCGGCCTCCCGGCAGGCCTGGGACATCTCCGCCGGAGCGGACCGCGCGATGCCCGGCGCGACCGGCACCGCGGTCGCCGGCCGGCCCGTGGACCGCGCCGTCGGGTGGTACCTGGGGCGCGTCCAGGAGCGCTACCCGAGCGACCCCGTCGTGGGCCGCGCCTTCCGCGCCGTACTGACCCTCTCCGCGCCCGTCACCGCCCTGTTCGCGCCACCCGTGGCCCGGGCGGTCCTCTTCGGCGCGCCCCTGCCCGCGCCGGCGGAGCCGCCCGCGGCACCGGAGGAGCAGGGGACGGCCGCCCTTCCGTGAGGCGGGCGCGCTCCGGCGGCCGCCCCTTCGCACCGCGCGGCAGCCGGACCCGGACGCGCCGGCGCGGGAGGCGCTCCCCGCTCACCGGGATCACGCCGGGGCGCGCAGCCCCGCCACCACCGCCTGATCCCCAGTCCGTCCCGGGAACCCGAACGACACCGTCCTAGACGGCGGGGCCGGTCCCGCGTCCCGGGGCCGGGGCGGCCTCGGTGGCCCGGGGCGCGGGGCTGCCGGGACCGTCGGTGCGGTCGGGACGGCCCAGGACCCAGTTCAGCAGCGGGCCCGCCATCGCCGTCGTCACCACGGCCATGACGACCATGAGCGAGTAGAGGTCCTGGCCGAGGATGCCCAGTTGCAGGCCGACGTTCAGGACGATGAGCTCGGTCAGGCCGCGGGTGTTCATCAGCGTCGCCAGCGCGGTGGACTCCCGCACCGGCATCCGGTTCAACCGGGCCGCGGCGAACGCGCCCGCGAACTTGCCGCCGATGGCCACCGCGAGGATCAGTCCCAGGTCGCCGAGCCCGCTCGCGTCCAGCCCGGACAGGTCCACCTTCAGCCCGGCCACCAGGAAGAACACCGGCAGCAGCAGCGTGCCGCTCATCTGGCCGAGACGGTCGTGGACGTCCTCGCGCAACTGCGCGGTTCCCGAGCGCGGCAGGATCACCCCGAACAGGAACGCCCCGAAGATGTAGTGCAGGCCCAGCCACTCGGTGGCGGCGGCCGACAGCAGCAGACCGGCGAGTACGGCGGCGAGCACCGACGGGGTGAGCCGGAGGCCGGTCCTGCGGT